>NZ_CP134876.1:3629049-3931470 GCF_032108445.1 Micromonospora halotolerans
CATCGCGGCGACGAAGAAGGCCGGTCTGCCCGAGCGGGCCGCGGTGATCTCGATCGCCACGAGCCTGCAGGAGTCGAAGCTGGAGAACCTCGGCCACCTCGGCGACGCCAACGACCACGACTCGCTGGGCCTGTTCCAGCAGCGCCCGAGCTCGGGTTGGGGTACGCCGGAGCAGATCACCAACCCCGAGTACGCGACCCTGGCCTTCGAGAAGGGTCTGAAGCAGGTCGACGGCTGGGACAAGATGCCGCTGACCGAGGCCGCGCAGACCGTGCAGGTGTCGGCCTACCCGGACGCCTACGCCCAGTGGGAGCAGCAGGCCACCGACGTCGTTCACCAGCACTGGAACAGCTGACCCGAACAACGACCGCTGGCCGGCACCCCCAACGGGGTGCCGGCCAGCGGCGTATCCGGAGCGTGAGGGACTCAGACGCGGAAGCCGGCAGCCCGGGCCGCCCGCCGCTCCCGCCTCCGTTCACGACGCCGTCGCAGGAACCAGAAGAGGAACGCCACGAACCCGAGGAGGAACACCAGCACGAGCACCGGCAGCAGGATCGCCACCACCGACATGACGGCGCTGGTCGCGTCCTCGGCGGTACTGGCCACCGGCGCGCCGAAGCCCGCGGTGGTCGCGTTGATGACCGGGCGGGCCGCGGACTTGAGCAGGTGCACGCCGAGCGCGAGGAGCACGCCGACGACCACCGGCACCCACTGGTGCGTGGAGAAGAAGGTGTCCGGGTCGCTGACCGTCACCGTCTCGGAGCTGGAGCCGGCCCCGAAGGCCAGGCCGCCAGCGGTGGGCCGGACCACCGTCTGCACCACGTCGTTGACGTGGTCGACCACCGGCACCTTGTCGGCCACGACCTCGACGGCGAGCAGCACGGCGAGGATCAGCAGGACCCACCCGTTGCCCAGCCACTGCCAGCCGCTCGGCAGCTCCATGAGGTCGGTGTAGCGCGCGAGCAGACCCATCAGCAGAAGGGGGATGTAGGCGTTCAAGCCCGCCGACGCGGCGAGCCCGGAACCGGTGAGGACTTCGAGCACGATCTCAATATGGCACCGGTACGCCAGTGGCGCTCGTCGGCGACCGCGGGGTGCTCCGCTACCCTCGTCGGGTGCGGTTGGTGATTGCGAAGTGCTCGGTGGACTACGTCGGACGACTCTCGGCACACCTGCCGTTGGCGACCCGGCTCCTGATGGTCAAGGCGGACGGCTCGGTGTCGATCCACGCCGACGACCGCGCCTACAAGCCGTTGAACTGGATGAGCCCGCCGTGCCGGCTGGAGGAGGCCCCCGGTGTGTGGCGGGTGGTGAACAAGGCCGGTGAGGAGCTGCGCATCACCCTGGAGGAGATCTTCCAGGACACCTCGTACGAGCTGGGTGTCGACCCGGGCCTGCGCAAGGACGGCGTCGAGGCGCACCTGCAGGAGCTGCTGGCCGCGAACCCGGAGACCCTCGGCGAGGGTTTCACGCTGGTACGGCGCGAGTACATGACCGCGATCGGCCCGGTCGACCTGCTGTGCCGGGACGCCAACCAGCGCGCGGTCGCGGTCGAGGTGAAGCGGCGCGGCGAGATCGACGGCGTGGAGCAGCTCACCCGCTACCTCGAACTGATGAACCGCGACCCGCTGCTCGCCCCGGTCGCCGGGGTGTTCGCCGCGCAGGAGATCAAGCCGCAGGCGCGGGTGCTCGCCACCGACCGGGGCATCCGGTGCGTGGTGGTGGACTACGACAAGCTGCGGGGCATCGAGCGCGACGAGCTGACCCTGTTCTGAGCCGGGCGGGCCGGGGCGGTCAGCGGCCGCGGCCGTACATCAGCTTGGCGGCCTTGACCAGGCGGGCGACGTCGGCGGGGGTGCGTTCGAAGGTCATCGACGGCAGCAGCGAGCGGGCCCGGCGGCGGGTGATCGACTTGGCCCGGCCGAACTCGCGCAGGCCGTCCTCGCCGTGGATCCGGCCGAAGCCGGAGTCGCCGACGCCGCCGAACGGCAGTGTCGACATGCCGGCGAAGGTCAGCGTCGAGTTGACCGCGGCCATCCCGGAGCGCAGCCGCCGCGCGACCGCCACGGCCCGCTTGCGGCCGAAGACCGAACCCCCGAGGCCGTACGAGAGGGCGTTGGCCCGTTCGACGGCCTCGTCCACGTCGCGGACCCGGTTGACGGTCAGCGTCGGCCCGAAGGTCTCCTCGCGCATTGCGGCGGAGTCCTCCGGCACGTCCACGAGCACGGTCGGGTGCACGTACGGCGGCTGGACCGCCTCGGGGCCGCCGAGCACCGGCCGGCCGCCGGCGGCGACCGCGTCGTCGATGTGCCGCCGGATGACGTCGACCTGGGACGGCATGGTGATCGGCCCGATGTCGGCGCCGTCGGGGCCGACGGTGAGCCGGCCGGCCCTGGTGACCACCTTGTCGACGAAGGCGTCGAAGACCTGGTCGACCGCGTAGACGCGCTCGATGCCGATGCAGGTCTGCCCGGCGTTGGTCAGCGCGCCCCAGACGCACGCCTCGGCGGCGGCGTCCAGGTCGGCGTCGGAGTCGACGATCATGGCGTCCTTGCCGCCCGCCTCCAGCAGCACCGGGGTGAGCGTCTCGGCGCAGGCGGCCATCACCTTCTTCGCGGTGGCGGTCGAGCCGGTGAAGGCCAGCTTCGCCACCCCCGAGCGGCACAGGGCCGCGCCGACGTCGCCGAGCCCGTGCACGGCCTGGAGGACCGGCTGCTCCGGCACCACCTCGGCGAACCGGTCCACGAGCCACTGCCCGACGGCCGGGGTGTACTCGCTCGGCTTGAACACCACGGCGTTGCCGGCGGCGAGGGCGTAGGCGGCGGAGCCGATCGGGGTGAAGACCGGGTAGTTCCACGGCCCGATCACGCCGACCACCCCGTACGGCTGGTATTCCAGGTGGGCGGTGAACTCGGCGAGGATGAGCCGGGAGCGGACCCGGCGCGGCCCGAGCACCCGCCGGGCGTTGCGGGCGGCCCAGTCGATGTGCTCCAGCGCGGTGAGGATCTCCACCACGGCGTCGCCGACCGGTTTGCCGCCCTCGGTGTGCACCAGGTCGGCCAGCTCCTCCATCCGGCGGGCGAGCACACCGCGCCAGCGCAGCAGCCGGTCGCGCCGACCGGCGAAGCCGAGCCCGGCCCACCAGTCGGCGGCGACGCGGGCCTGCTCCACCGTGGCCCACACGTCCGCCTCGGTCGCGACGGGAAGCCGGCCGGCCTCCGCGCCGGTCGCCGGACTGGTCGACACCAGTCGGCCGTCGGAGATGAGCGGGGCCCCCGGGACATGCACAGCCGTCATGGCCGGAGTCTAGACCCGAGCGTTACTCACCGGTAGGCCCCGCAGGAGCCGTACCCTCTGCCCAGGTCGTGGTGTCGCGGGCCCGGCGCGATCGACGGATGTGCCCCCGGTTGAACCGGCGGTGCCCGCCGAAACGGCCAACGGGAGATGGCCGGCCGGGGTCCCGGGGGTGACCACGCGGTGGTGGGACCGATTACGGTGAGGTGGCAGGCTGACGCCGCGGAGCGACGGTGGGGTGGAGGTCGACTGTCCATGGAGGAGCATCCGGAACTGATGCCGCTGTTGACGGTGTCAGGTGGGGTGATGCGGGGGCTGAGCTTCCGGGTCGGCCGGGATCCACAGCTGGTCGGCCGGGCGCCGAGCGCCGACATCGTGCTCGGCGATCCACACCTGAGCCGGCGGCACGCGACGGTGCAGGCCACCGTCGACGGGGTGCTGCTCACCGATCTCGGCTCGACGAACGGCACCTGGCTCAACGACCAGCGGATCGTCGGCACCGTGCCGCTCACCGACGGCGACGTGATCCGGCTCGGCCGCACCGACCTGCGCTTCTTCGACCCGGGCGTGGCCCGGACCGACCCGGTGGGGATGAGCTTCGGGCAGCCGCGCCGCGACCAGCGGCCCACCCTGCCGCTGCCGGTCCCGCCCACGCCGCGGGCTCCGATCGAGGCGCGTGGCACGCTGCCGCTGGCGGTCGACGCCCACCGCTGAGCCGGGGCCTGGCCACACCGGCCGCCGGCCTCGCATGGGGGCGGCACACATGGACCGGTCGCGGCCGGCCGTGCCAGCATGCGCGGATGGGGAGCGAGCGACACACCGTCCGGGCCAACGGCATCGTCCAGGCGGTCCGGGTGGCCGGCCCGCCGGACGGCGTTCCGGTGCTGCTGGTGCACGGCAACGTGTCGTCCGCCGCCTTCTGGGAGCCACTGCTGCCCCGGCTGCCCGGGACGCTCCGGGTGGTCGCCCCCGACCTGCGCGGATACGGCGACACCGACACCGCCCCGGTCGACGCCACCCGGGGCCTCGGCGACTTCGCCGACGACGTGGCCGCCCTGCTCGACGCCCCCGGCCTGTTCGCCCCCGGGGCCCGGCCGGTGGTGGTCGGGCACTCGCTGGGCGGTGGGGTGGCGATGCGGCTGCTGGTCGACCACCCCGACCGGGTGGCCGGGCTGCTTCTGGAGGCGCCGGTCTCCCCGTACGGCTTCGGCGGCACCCGGGACCTCGACGGCACCCCCACCACGCCCGACTTCGCCGGCACCGGGGCGGGCACCGCGAACCCGGACTTCGTGGCGCGGCTGGCGGCGCGCGACCGGAGTGCCGACGGCCCGACCAGCCCGCGCGCCGTGCTGCGCTCGGCGTACGTGGCCGACCCGGCGTCGCTGGGCGGGGACGAGGAACTGCTGCTGGAAAGCATGCTGACCACCGCCGCCGGCGAGGACAACTATCCCGGCACGGCGGCCGCCTCGGCGCACTGGCCGGGCATGGCGGCGGGGGAGCGCGGCGTGCTCAACGCGCTGGCGCCCGCCCACTTCCGGCTCGCCGACGAGCTGGTCGCCGTCCCGGTCAAGCCGCCGGTGACCTGGGTACGCGGCGACGCCGACGTGATCGTCTCGGACACCTCGCTGTTCGACCTGGCGTACCTGGGGTCGCTCGGGGTGGTGCCGGGCTGGCCGGGGGCGGCGGACTGCCCGCCGCAGCCGATGGTCGGCCAGACCCGGGCGGTGCTCGACCGGTACGAGGCGGCCGGCGGGACGTACCGGGAGGTGGTGCTGCCCGGCTGTGGGCACAGCCCGCACCTGGAGCGGCCGGCCGAGTTCGTCGCCGAGCTGCTGGCGCTCACGGAGGTGCCCTCCGGGGTCTGAGCGACGCGGCGTGAAATATCCCACGGCGTCTCGACAACGCAGCGTCACATGGCAGACTCCGGCGCATAACCTTAGCCGCCGTTCATGTCGGCGACGGCGGAGTCAACCAGGGGAGGCCGGTCGTGGCGCGCGAGTTCACCAGTGTGGGTGTGGTGGGTCTGGGCACCATGGGTGCCGGCATCGTCGAGGTGTTCGCCCGCAACGGCATCGACGTGGTGGCCGTCGAGATCTCCGCGACCGCCCTGGAGCGTGGCCGGGCCACCCTCACCGGCTCCACCGACCGCGCCGTCGCCAAGGGCAAGCTCGCCGAGGCCGACCGGGACGCGCTGCTGGCCCGGATCGACTGGCAGGTCGGCCTGGACGCCCTGCACTCGGTGGACCTGGTGATCGAGGCGGTGCCGGAGCACCTGGACCTGAAGCAGCGGATCTTCGCCGAGCTGGACCGGGTCTGCCGGCCCGAGGCGATCCTGGCCACCAACACCTCCTCCCTGAGCGTCACCGAGATCTCCGTGGCCACCACCCGGCCGAACCAGGTCATCGGCATCCACTTCTTCAACCCGGCGCCGGTCATGAAGCTGGTCGAGGTGGTCCGCACCGTGGTCACCTCCGCCGACGTGGTGGCCGACGTGGAGGCGCTCTGCGCACGGCTCGGCAAGGTCGACGTCACCATCAACGACCGGGCCGGCTTCATCGCCAACGCCCTGCTGTTCGGCTACCTGAACCACGCGGTCGGCATGTTCGAGTCCCGGTACGCCACCCGCGAGGACATCGACGCCGCCATGAAGCTCGGCTGCGGCCTGCCGATGGGCCCGCTCGCGCTGATGGACCTGATCGGCCTCGACACCGCGTACGAGATCCTGGACACCATGTACCGGCGCGGCGGCCGCGACCGCCGGCACGCCCCGGTGCCGCTGATCAAGCAGATGGTCACGGCCGGCCTGCTCGGCCGGAAGTCCGGCCGCGGCTTCTACACCTACGAGCGGCCGGGCTCCCCGGTGGTCGTACCCGACGAGCACACGCCGGTGAGCACGGGCGCCGCACTCGCCGACGGTGCCCGGGCGATCGCCAAGGTCGGCGTGGTCGGCTCCGGGACCATGGCCACCGGCATCATCGAGGTATTCGCCAAGGCCGGCTACGAGGTCATCTCGGTGACCCGGGGCGCGGAGAAGTCCGCCAAGGTCTGCGAGGCGGTCAAGACCTCCCTGAACAAGGGCGTGGTGCGGGGCAAGCTGAGCGAGGACGACCGGGACGCCGCGCTGGGCCGGGTCACCTGGTCGGCCACCCTGGACCACCTGGCCGACGTCGACCTGGTGGTCGAGGCGGTCGTCGAGGAGCTGAGCGTCAAGAAGGCCCTGTTCGCCAGCCTCGACGAGATCTGCAAGCCGGGCGTCGTGCTGGCCACCACCACCTCGTCGCTGCCGGTGATCGACGTGGCTATGGCCACCCAGCGGCCGGCCGACGTGATCGGCCTGCACTTCTTCAACCCGGCGCCGATCATGCCGCTGGTGGAGATCGTGCGGACCATCCGCACCTCGGCGGAGACCGCCGCCACCGCCCGGGCGGTCTGCGCGGGGCTGGGCAAGACCGGCGTGGTCTGCGGCGACCGGTCCGGGTTCATCGTCAACGCGCTGCTGTTCCCGTACCTGAACGACGCGGTGAAGATGCTGGAGGCCAGCTACTCGACCGCGGACGACATCGACCACGCCATGAAGCTCGGCTGCGGCTACCCGATGGGCCCGTTCGAGCTGCTCGACGTGGTCGGCCTGGACGTGTCGCTGGCCATCCAGCGGGAGCTCTACCTGGAGCTGCGCGAGCCGGGCTTCGCCCCCGCGCCGCTGCTGGAGCACCTGGTCACCGCCGGCTACCTGGGCCGCAAGAGCGGCCGCGGTTTCCGCGACCACACCGGGCGCTGATCCGGGTCAACGCCGGGCGCCGGTGACGGCGTCTTCAGGACGTGACCTTCGAGGAGTACGTCGGCAGCCGCGGCCCGGCCCTGTTGCGCCTGGCCCGGCTGCTGACGGGGGACGCGCACCGTGCCGAGGACCTGACGCAGGACGTGCTGGCCCGCGCGTACGTGCACTGGCGGAAGATCGCCCGGGCCGACCGGCCCGACGTGTACGTGCGGCGGATGCTGGTCAACGCGAACAGTTCCTGGTGGCGCCGGCGGTCCAGCCGCGAGCTGGCCGTGGACACCTTCGCCGAGCGGCCGGAGCGCGGTGACCTCGGCGGCGAGGCGGCCGACCGGGACGAGATGTGGCGGTTGATCCGTGCCCTCCCGGACCGCCAGCGCGCCGTGCTGGTGCTGCGCTACTACGAGGACCTGGACGACGCGACGATCGCCCAGATCCTCGACTGCTCGCCGGTCACCGTCCGCACCCACGCGATGCGGGCGCTCGCCCAGCTCCGGGAGCGCTGCGGCGCCCCGACGACGAAGGGGAGCCGGCAGTGACCGACCTCGACCAGCGGATCACCTCGGTGCTGCGGGAGCACGCCGAGGGGGAGACGGATATCCACCAGCTGATTCGGCAGTCCCGCGCCCGGGGCCGCCGCCGGCAACTGCGTCGCCGTGCCACGACCGGAACCGCGCTGGCCCTGGTCGGCGTCCTCGGCTTCGTCGGGGTGACCGGTACGGACCTTCCCGGGCTCGCCGGGCGGAAGCCGTTGACCGCTGCCTCGCCGGCCGACGCCGCGCCGGTGCCGCCCCGCGCCGACGGGGTGGCGGGTGCCGCCCAGCACCCCGAACTGGTCGGCACCGACCCCCAGGTGCTGCATTTCTCCGTCGACCCGGCAAAGGGCCGCTACCTCGGCTGGTCGGTCCAGGCGCGACAGGTCGAGTTGATCCGGTTCGACGCCGGTGGCGGTCGAGCGGTGACCGTCGAGGTGTCCCGTTCCGCGGCGTTCGCCCGGAGCGGCATCGAGGGATGGCCGGTGGACGCGCTGCCACAGCCCACCTTCGACGGCAGCGTCCAACGCGTGTCGTTGGGCAGCGGCAGCCACGGGTCTGTCACCTGGTGGCGGCCGGCTGCCGGGCTCTACGCGCGGGCGAGCATGCGTGGAGGGGACGTGTTCACGCTCACCCGCGCGCTCACCGCGGTGCGGTGGAACGAGGCGCGCCGGTGCGCCTCGCCGCTGCGGCTGACCTCGTTGCCGGTGGGTGCGTCGGTCGGCTTCTGCTCCGTCGACGCCACCGTCTTCCCGAGAAGTCTCCAGGTCCAGTTCACCATCAGCCGGGAGCCGTCGGCGACCATGTGGGTGCAGTTGCTCTACGGGTCGCAGATTTCCGGAAGCTCCACGGAGAGCAACCGCACGGTGGGAGGTCGGCCCGCCTACCTCTACCCCGCCGGGACGAAGATGGAACTGCGCGGTATCCCGAAAGCGCACCTGACCGCCGATGTCGGGGGGCCGTGGACGGACGGAGTTCTCAAGGACCAGCCGACTTTCACCGAGGCCGACATGGCAAGCGTGCTGGCCGGGGCTCAGGTGGCGAAGGACCTGACCGATCCGGAGACCTGGGAGTGACCCGGTCCGCCGGCCCGGCCGCCCGACCTGGGCCGGCCCGGCCGGCGGACCGTACGCTTGTTGACCGTGAGCCCCCGTCGCAACCGTCCCCGCCGGGATGACACCACCCACCTCGACGCCGAGCGGGCGCGCCAGGGCGTGCCGACCGTCCAGCAGTGGCGCGACGGCGACTGGCAGGTGCGCGGGATCACCGGCGGGGCGTCGGTGAAGACGTACCGCTGCCCCGGCTGCGACCAGGAGATCCGCCCGGGGGTGGCGCACGTGGTGGCCTGGCCGGCCGACGACCGGGGTGACCTGACCGACCGCCGGCACTGGCACAGCGGCTGCTGGCGGGCCCGGGACCGGCGCGGGCCGAACCTCCAGCGCGGCCGGGGCGCCCCACGGCACGGCTGAGCGATCTGGATCACCCTGTTTCCGCCCCGGCGGGCGGCGCGGACGGCGGCGCGGGAGACTGGTGCGGTGAGCACACCGATCCGTGCGTCGTCGATCCTGCCCGGCCGCCGGGAGGACATCGAGCTGCACACCGCCGACGGCCTGACGCTGGTCGGCGAGCTGGCCCGGCCGCTGGAGCGGGAGCCGGCCGGCACGCTGGTCTGCCTGCACCCGCTGCCCACCCACGGCGGGATGATGGACAGCCACGTGTTCCGCAAGGCGGCCTGGCGGCTGCCCGCGCTGGCCGACCTGGCCGTGCTCCGCTTCAACACCCGGGGCACCAGCAGCGTCCGCGGCACCAGCGAGGGGGCCTTCGACGGCGCGGTCGGCGAGCGCTTCGACGTGGCCGCCGCCATCGAGTACGCCGAGTTCCACGAGCTGCCGAACATCTGGCTGGTCGGCTGGTCGTTCGGCACCGACCTGGCGCTGAAGTACGGCTGCGACCCGGCCGTGGCCGGCGCCATCCTGCTCTCCCCGCCGCTGCGCTACTCCGCGCCCGCCGACCTGACCGTCTGGGCCGAGTCCGGCCGGCCGCTCACCGCCCTGGTCCCCGAGTTCGACGACTACCTGCGCCCCGAGGAGGCCCGGCAGCGCTTCGCCGCAGTGCCGCAGGCCGAGGTGGTCGGGGTGCCCGGCGCCAAGCACCTCTGGGTCGGCGACGCCGAGACCGTGCTCAACGAGATCGTCAGCCGCGTCAACCCGGCCGTGCCGGTCCCGCTGCCGACCACCTGGGACGGCCCCATCGAGACCGGCGACGTCAGCGCGTACGCCGACCGGACGGTGGCCGCCTTCGCCGACACCCCGGTGCCCGGCCCGGAGCAGCGCCGCGCCGGCTGACGGTCAGCGGGACTCCTGCCGCGGCAGCACCACCTCGCGCAGGATGAGCTGGAGCGCGGCCACCGTGGGGATGGCGATCAGCGCGCCCACCACGCCCAGCAGCGACACCCCGAGCAGGGCGGCCAGCAGCGCGGCCACCTCGTTGACCGAGACCGCCCGGCGCATGATCTTCGGGTAGATCAGGTAGTTCTCGACCTGCTGGTAGATCAGGAAGAACACCAGGCAGGCGATGCCGACCGGCAGGTCGGTGGCGAGCCCGACCAGGGTCACCACCACGGCGCCCAGGGTCGCCCCGATCTGCGGGATCAGGTCGGTCACCGCGACCACCACGGCCAGGGCGAAGGGGTACGGCAGCCCGACCACCAGGGCGAACACGAAGGTGCTCGCCCCGGCCAGCACCGCGATGGCCAGCGCACCGACCATGTACGCCCCGACGCGCGCCAGGATCTCGTCGCCGATGAGCCGGACCCGCTCCCGGCGGGTGCGGGGCACCAGCGCGTACCCGAGGTCGCGCAGCTTGTTGAAGTAGGCCAGGAAGTAGATCGTCAGCACCAGCACGGTCAGCGCCCGGAAGATGGTGCCGAAGATGAGCTGCGCCCCGCCCAGCACGCCGCCGAGGGCCCGGCCGATGGTGTCCGCGTTCGCCGCCGACTGGACGCGCTGCATCACGTCGTAGCGCTCGACGAAGTCGTTGACGGTGGGGTTGCGGCGCAGCTCGTCGACGTAGCCGGGCAGGTGATCGATGAACTGCCCGGACTGGGTCACCACCGGCGGCACCAGCGCCAGCAGCCCGCCGACGATCAGCAGCACGACGGTCAGCGTCACCACCGTCACGGCCAGCCCCTGCGGCACCCCCCAGCCGCGCAGGCGCACCACGGCGGGGTGCAGGCCGACGGCGAGGAAGAGCGCGATCACCACCAGGACCAGGATGCCGGCCGAGTTCCGTACGCCCAGGAACACCGGGTACGCCAGCAGCACGCCGAGCGCCCCGGTGAAGCCGATCAGGAAGCTGCTGCGCCGCAGCGGCCGCCCCGGCACGCCGAAGCGTCCGCTCGGCTCGAACTCGGTCGGCTCGGTCTCCGCGCCGACCTCGGCCAGCGGGGGCTTGCCGGCCAGGGCGGGGTTGGGTTCGGGGCGCGATGCGTCGGGCCGGTCGTCGCCCGGGCCGGCGGATCCCTCCTGCGACACCCGTGCCTCCCCGGCTCCCGCTCCGGCCCGGCGGAGCGCCCTGCGGCGGACCGTGCGCACCGGAGGAGGTCCTCGGTGGCGCAGCCCCTGCACCCGCAGGTTATCGGTCGGCGCCTGACCCGACCATCCCCCTCCGCCTCGATCCCGCCGCTGCGGCGGGGTGCGACGCCGGCGGCCGGGCGACCGGAAGACCGACCCCCGGGTCAGTCCTTGTCGACGGTGACGGCGCTCGGCTTGGCGCTGCGCTCGTCGGTGGTCGGCTTCGTCGGGCGCTTGCCGTTCTCGCCGGTGCTGGTGATCTTCGTGGGGGTGGCGCCCCGGCCGCCCTCCCCGGGCACGGCGGCCACGGTCGGCTCGCCCTCCACACCGGCGCTGGCCTCGGAACCGTCCACGGTGGTCACGGGTTCGGCGACCGGACGGGCCTTCGCGCCGTCCGCCGCGGGCTCCCCGGCCTCGGCGGGAGCGCCGCCGTCGGGGGAGACCGTCGCGGTGCCCCTGGCGGCGGCGGGGACCGGGGTCCGGTCGTCCGCCGACGTGCCGTTCGCGCCGCGGCCGCCCGCCGCCGTGGCCAGCTCGGCCGGGTCGACGGGAGTGGTGGCGAGGCCGGCCGGCCCGGCCTCCGTGTGCAGCTCCGCGAGCCGGCGCTGGAGGTCATCGGACTCCTGCCGAGACTTCCAGGTCTCCGTGCGCAGGTCGGCCAGCTCCTGCTGGGCGTTGGCGATCTCCAGCATCACCTGGGCGAGCTGCTGCCGGCCGGCGGCCACCTCCTGCTGGGTGGCCGCGAGGTGCTGCTGGGTGGTGGCCAGGTGCTGCTGGGTGGTGGCCGCGTACTCCTCGAACTGCCGCCGCGAGGCGGCCACGTGCTCGTCGGCCTTGCGGCGCCTGCCGGCGGCGTCCGCCTCGGCCCGGCGCAGCAGCTCGGCGGCCTCCTCCTCGGCCCGCTGGCGCATGGTGAGCGCGTCCTGCTCGGCGGCCTGCCGGAGTTCCGCCGCGCCCTGCTCGATCTCCGTGCGCCGGGCCGTGTACGCCTTCTCCAGCTCGTCCTGCCGCCTGGTGTGCTGCTTGTCCAGCTCGTCGCGGCGCTTGGCGAACTCCTGCTCGGCGGTGGCGCGGCGCTGGGCCAGCTCCTTGTCCACCGTCTCCTGCCGGGCCTTGACCTCCTTCTCCACGCCGGCCCGCCAGGCGCCCAGCTCCTGCTGGGTCTGTGCGCGGGCCTGCTGGACGTAGGCCTCGGTCTCGCTCCGCATCCGCTGCACGTACGCGTCGACCTCGGCGCGGTTGCGCTTGCCGGCCTCGGCGGCCTCGGTGGTGAGCCGGTTGGCCTCGGTCCGGGCCCGGCCGCGGGTGACCTTCGCCGCCTCCTCCGCGTCGTCGACGATCTTCTTGGCCTCGGCGAGCGCCTTGGCGTGGGTGGCCCGGCCGGCCTCGGCGGCGGAGTCGGTGAGCCGCTTGGCCTCCTGCTGGGCCTTGGCGTGCACCTCCTTGGCCGCCTCGCGGAGCTGGGTGGCCTCCTGCTGGGCCTTGGCGAGCGCCTCCTTTGCCGCCTCGCGCAGCCGGGTCGACTCCTGCTGGGCGCGGGTGTGGATCTCCTTGGCGGTGTCCCGGAGCTGGGTGGCCTCCTGCTGCGCCTTGGCCAGCGCGTCCTGGGCGGTCTTGCGCAGCTTCTCGGCCTCGGCCTGGGCGGCGGAGAGGGTGGCCTCCGCCTCGGCCTTGCGGGCGGCGGTGTGCCGCTCCTCCTCGGCCCGGCGGGCGGCGAGGGCGATCTCGAAGTCCTTGAGGGCCTGGGCCGCCTGCTCCCGGGCCTCCTCGATGATGTGCTCGGCGGCCGCCCGGCGGGCCTCGATCTCCTCGTTGGCGGCGGCCAGGATGTCGTCGGCCTGTTCCTCGGCCATGGTGAGGATCTGCTCGACCCGGGGACCGAGGTGCCGGAACGAGGCGCGGTCCACCACACCCACCTGCTTGCGCACCTGGGCGAGGTCGCGTTGCAGCACCTCGACCTGGCCGGCCAGCTTGTGGATCTGGGTGTACGCCTGTTCCCGCTCGGTCGTCAGCGCGGAGATCTCGTGCTCCGCACGAGCGACGTAACGGTCGACCTGTCGTTTGTCGTACCCCCGCAGAGCGGACTCGAAGCTGGGCTCCGTGGTCACGTCCCCGCCGAGGGCGAACAGTTCCTCGCCGTGCGACATGCCCCCATCCTCACACGCATCCGGCCCTGCTGGGGCGATACGGACGCCCCTGTTGGGAGGTGCACTTCACTGAACAGGCGAAACGGACGGGAAAGCATGACGGCGCGGGGCGGCACCGGTCACCCGGTGTCACCCCGCGCCGCGGCTCATGCCCCGTCAGCGGGTGGTGGGGTCAGCTGGCCGACTCGGCCGTGACCTTCTTGTCGGTGCCGTCGGCCTTCGGCGCCTCCGGCTTGTTGGCGCCCGCGGCCGGCACGCCCGGCACGATGCCGGCGAGACCGGAGAGCATCTGCCCGAGCTGCGAGGTGACCGCGTCCTTCTGCCGGGTGAGGTCCTCGACCTCGCGGCGGGCCGCCTGGGTGGTCAGCTCGGCCTCGGTGCGGGCCTCGCTGAGCAGCCGCTGCGCCTCGGCCCTCGCCTCGGACACCGTCTTGTCGGCCAGCGCCTTGGCCTTCTCGACCGTGTCGGTGGCGGTGCGCTCGGACTCGACCCGGCGGGCCTCGGCCCGCTGCTCGATCTCCTTGGCCCGCTCCTGGGCGGCACGGGCGCGCTGCTCGGCCTCGCTGACCAGCTTCTGGGTCTGCGCGACCTGGGCGGCGTGCCGCTCCGACTCCTCGCGCTCGGCCTTCTCGCGCCGCTCGGCGAGCTGGAGTTCCAGCGCCTGGAGGTCCTTGTCGCGCTTGTCCCGCGCGTCGGTGAGCAGCTTGGTGGCCTCGGCCCGCTTCTCCTCGGCCTCGCGGGCGGCCTTCGCCCGCTGCTGGGTGATCTCCCGCTCGGCGGTGGCGCGCAGGGTGGCGACCTCGCGCTCGACCGTGGACTTCAGCTCGGCCACCTCGTGGGCGGTGACCGTGCGCAGCTGCTTGGTCTCCCGGTCGGCGTCGGCGCGCAGGGTGTCGGCCTCGCGGCGGGCCTGCACGCGGACCTCGGCGGCCTCGCGCTCGGCGGCGGTGCGGACGCTGCCGGCCTCGCGCTCGGCGGTGGCCTTCATGGCGGCCGCCTCGGCGCGCGCCTTGTCGGTGATCTCCCGCGCCTCGAGGCGGGCGGCGGAGAGGATGCCCTCCGACTCGCGCTTGGCCTCGTTGCGGTGGTCGTTGGCCTGCTCCTCGGCGAGCCGGAGGATCTGCTCGACGCGGGTGCCCAGGCCGGAGAGGGTCGGCCGGCTGTTCTCCTCGAGCTGCTTGTTGGTCTCGGTGAGCTTCTGCTCGAGCGCGCCCTGGCGCTGCTCGGCCTGGCGCAGCCGGCGCTGCGCGTCGTTCATCCGCTGCTCGGCCTCGGCGCGGGCCTGCTCGGACTGGCTCAGGGCGGCGGTCAGCCGGCCGATGAAGTCGTCGACCTGGTTGGTGTTGTAACCACGCAGGCCGACGGTGAAATCGGGCTGTGAGTTCGCGTTATCGAAGAACGCAAGAGGGGAGGACTGCTGCTGGGGCATTGGGACATACTCGCAGACGCCCCAGGGTGCTTCGCAAGAGCGGTCCGCACCTTTCGTGTCCTGTTTACATGGTCAACTTCGCCGCGTGTGGGGACCGGACCAACTGGCGATCTTGGCAGGTCCCGGGCGGGTCGGGCGACCCCGCGGGAAGGGCGCGAAAAGGGCCGCGGGTCGGCGCCCGCGGCCCTTTGTCGTACGGCAGTCGAATGGTGTTGCGGCCTACCGGAAAGGCAATGCCGTCGGTCAGTGCCCGCGGAACCGGTTGATCGCGGTTTCGTGCCGGGCGCGCAGCTCGGTGTCCCGGACGCCGAGACCGTCCTCGGGCGCCAGGCAGCGCACGCCGACCTTGCCCTGGTGCGCGTTGCGGTGCACCTCGTACGCGGCCTCGCCGGTCTGCTCCAGCGGGTAGGTCTTCGACACGGTCGGGTGCACCTTGCCGAGCGCCACGAGCCGGTTGGCCTGCCACGCCTCGTGATAGTTGGCGAAGTGGCTGCCGACGATCCGCTTGAGGTGCATCCACAGGTAGCGGTTGTCGTACTGGTGCAGGTAGCCGCTCGTGGAGGCGCAGGTGACGATGGTGCCGCCCTTCTTGGCGACGTAGACGCTGGCGCCGAAGGTCTCCCGGCCGGGGTGCTCGAAGACGATGTCCGGGTCCTCGCCGCCGGTCAGCTCGCGGATGCGCTCGCCGAAGCGGCGCCACTCGTCCTGGTCCTGGGTCTCCTCGTCCTTCCAGAACCGGAAGCCCTCGGCCGTGCGGTCGATGACCAGCTCGGCGCCCATCTTGCGGCACAGCTCGGCCTTCTCCGGCGAGGAGACCACGCAGACCGGGATGGCGCCGCCGCCCAGCGCCATCTGGGTGGCGTAGCCGCCCAGGCCGCCGGAGGCGCCCCAGATCAACACCACGTCACCCTGCTTCATGTTCGCGCCGTGGTGGGACACCAGCTGCCGGTACGCCGTGGAGTTGACCAGACCCGGGCTGGCGGCCTCCTCCCAGCTCAGGTGGCGCGGCTTCGGCATGAGCTGGTTGGCCTTGACCACGGCCAGCTCGGCCAGCCCGCCGAAGTTGGTCTCGAAGCCCCAGATGCGCTGCTGCGGGTCGAGCATGGTGTCGTCGTGGCCGGCGGCGTCCTCCAGCTCGACGGAGAGGCAGTGCGCGACCACCTCGTCGCCCGCCTTCCACCGGGTCACGCCCGGCCCGGTCCGCAGCACCACGCCGGCCGCGTCCGACCCGACCACGTGGTACGGCAGGTCGTGCCGGCGGGTCAGCTCGGAGAGCCGGCCGTAGCGCTGGAGGAACTTGAAGGTGGGCAGCGGCTCGAAGATGCTGGTCCACACGGTGTTGTAGTTGATGGCGCTGGCCATCACGGCCACCAGCGCCTCGCCCGGGCCCAGCTCGGGGACGGGCACCTCCTGGACGTGCAGCGCCTTGCGCGGGTCCTTGTCCCGGGTGGCCATGCCGTCGAACATCCGGGTGTCCTCGGCGCGGACCACCACGCCCCGGTAGGTCTCCGGTACCGGCAGGCCGGCGATGCCGGCGAGTTCCCTCTCCGGCTGCGCGGAGCCCTCCGCCGCCATGATTGCTTCGAGGATGTCCTGCACGGTGACCTCCCGTTCGTCACGCACCCGCACCGGGCGGGCAGGGGTGCTGCCATCGTCGGCGCCGGTGCGACGGGACCGCCATGTCGGCAATCGACACATCCGGCACCGGTCGCACTCCTGTGGGCCCGGACGTTACTGAACGGTAGCTAGGGCGGGAAGTCCTCTGTGAAAAACTGCATCCGCCGATGCGTGGAGGTGTCCGTGGGAACGTGAAACCGCGCAGTGCCGCGCTGTGTCCCAGGTAGTAGGAAGGGGCTCCGGCCGAACTCGGCCGGAGCCCCTCCGCACGGCTCAGTGGGCGGTGGCGGCCGGCTCGACCAGCTCGACCAGGACGCCGCCGGCGTCCTTCGGGTGCACGAAGTTGATCCGGGAGTCGGCGGTGCCCCGCTTCGGCTGCTCGTAGAGCAGGCGCACGCCCCGCTCGCGCAGCGCCGCGCAGGCCGCGTCGATGTCGGTCACCGTGTACGCGACCTGCTGCACGCCCGGCCCGTTGCGGTCCAGGAACCTGGCGATCGTCGAGGACGGCGACAGCGGGGCGAGCAACTGCACGCAGCCGCCCTCGGCGGTCGGTCCGACCGCCAGCATCGCCTCGCGTACGCCCTGCTCCTCGTTGGTTTCGGTGTGCACGCAGCGCATGCCGAAGGTGCGCTGGTAGAAGTCGATCGCGGCGTCCAGGTCGGTCACGGCGATCCCGACGTGGTCGATGCGGCGCAGGCCGATGTCGGTGACGGAGTCGGCAGCGGGCTCGACGGGGGAGTTCTCAGCCATGGCGTCAGTCTGACCGAACGATCGTTCGGGGGACCTCCCCAGTCGGGCATCTCACTCCGCTGAACGGACCACGCGCGAACGTCCTCAATGTCGGCCTCGGTCGAACGGCCGACCCCCGAACCGGGTCACCCGGCCCGCCTCCTCCGTACGCCCGAACGGCAGCCGGCGCCGCTCCAATCGTCCTGCTGGACGGGCGATGCACCGATGACCAGGTCGCGAGCAGGATTCGAACCGGCACGCACATCAGCGATGGTCATCCCCCGGCCGGCGCTCGCGGCCCGGGCACGGGGGCCTCGACCGGACTCGGGAGCGGTCGGCATGACGCTGGAGCAGTGGGCGGCGGCAGGCGTCGTGTTGGGCGCGATCCTCAGCGCGCTGACCCTGGCCGTGACGGTGAGCCGGCCGCTGCGCCGCCTGGCCCGGCAGAACGAGGAGTTCCGGCAGGACTGGTACGGGGTGCCGGCGCGACCGGGCCACGACGCCGTCCCGGGGGTGCCCGAGCGGTTGCGGCGGATCGAGACGGAGTTGCACCCGGACGGCTGCGGGACGCTGCGGGACGCGGTCAACGATGCCGAGCGCCGTCTCAAGGACGTGGAGAGCCGCCTCGACGACCACCTTCGGGCGCAGTCGGGCCGAACGCCCGGCCGCTGACCCGGTATCGGCCCAGCTCATCGATCGTTCGGCATATGCGAACCCGGACGGCGCACGGTTGATCTGCAACTTGCACACGGTGGAGAGTACGGATGGTGAGTTCACCGTCACGCCCCGTCGCCGCCATCTGGATCCCCTCCCACGTCGACCCGATCGAACCCCACCTCATGGCCTGCCTGGACCACGCGAAGCGCTGCCGCTACGGCCTCCTCGGGATCATCACCACGGCACCGTGGGACGAGGTCCGGCAGATGATGATCGACGGGAAGGTCGACGTGGTGGTGGTGGCGAAGCGGGAGCACCTCCCGCCGGACCGGACGCCGCGGATCGAGGTGGCCGCCCGGTGGGCGCACCCGTCGCCGGCGTCGTCGCCCAGGGGTCCGGTGCCGCCGCGCCGGCGCCGCCCGCGCCAGGGCTGAACGCTCCGACGGCCATCGACTGTCACGAGTGGATTGCATTGCGGACGTGCTCGGGGTCACCGTACTGTCGCTCTTCCCGGCAGATATGGTGCGTCCTAACAATCGTTAAGGCGTACAGGTCGGCACCCCCTCGGAGGCAGGCATGGCTTCGGTGATCGTCAGCGGCGCGCGGACCCCGATGGGGCGCCTGCTGGGCAACCTCAAGGACCTCCCCGCGACGAAGCTCGGCGGCGTCGCGATCAAGGCGGCGCTGGAGCGCGCCGGCGTGGCACCGGACCAGGTGCAGTACGTGATCATGGGGCAGGTGCTCCAGGCCGGCGCGGGACAGATCCCGGCCCGCCAGGCCGCCGTCGAGGCGGGCATCCCCATGTCCACCCCGGCGCTGACCATCAACAAGGTCTGCCTCTCCGGCCTGGACGCGATCGCCCTGGCCGACCAACTCATCCGGGCCGGCGAGTTCGACATCGTGGTGGCCGGCGGCATGGAGTCGATGACCAACGCCCCGCACCTGATGCTCGGCCAGCGGGCCGGCTACAAGTACGGCGACGTGACGATCAAGGACCACATGGCCCTGGACGGTCTCACCGACGCCTGGGACTGCTGCTCGATGGGTGAGTCCACCGAGCGGCACGGGGCGAAGCACGGCATCAGCCGCGAGGAGCAGGACGCGTTCGCCGCGACCAGCCACCAGCGCGCGGCCGCCGCCCAGAAGAACGGGCACTTCGCCGACGAGATCACCCCGGTGATCATCCCGCAGCGCAAGGGCGATCCGCTGGTGATCAGCGAGGACGAGGGCATCCGCCCGGACACCACCGCCGAGTCGCTGGGCAAGCTCCGGCCCGCGTTCACCAAGGACGGCACCATCACGGCCGGCAGCTCCTCGCCGATCTCCGACGGCGCCGCCGCGGTGGTCGTCATGAGCAAGGCCAAGGCCAAGGAGCTGGGGCTCACCTGGCTGGCCGAGATCGGCGCGCACGGCAACGTGGCCGGCCCGGACAACTCCCTGCACTCGCAGCCGTCGAACGCCATCCAGCACGCGCTGAAGAAGGGCGGGCTCAGCGTCTCCGACCTCGACCTCATCGAGATCAACGAGGCGTTCGCCCAGGTCGGCATCCAGTCCGCGCGGGACCTCGGGGTCAGCACCGACAAGGTGAACGTCAACGGCGGCGCCATCGCGCTCGGCCACCCGATCGGCATGTCCGGCGCCCGGCTGGTGCTCACCCTGGCGCTGGAGCTCAAGCGGCGGGGCGGCGGCACCGGCGCGGCCGCGCTCTGCGGCGGCGGCGGCCAGGGCGACGCGCTCATCATCCACGTGCCGAACGGTGCCGAGAGCTGACCGTGGGCGACAGTGTTCAGAACGTCCCGGCGGCGGCTGCCGGTTCGGTGCGCCGCAGCCGGGACGTACCCCTGCTGGTCGAGCGGGCCCGCGCGGGTGACCCCGCGCGGTGGCCCGGCTGATCACCCTGGTCGAGTCCGGCGACGAGGTGCTGCCGCAGGTCGCGGCGGCGCTGGCCCCCTACGCCGGGCACGCCCAGGTGGTCGGCCTGACCGGCTCGCCGGGGGTGGGCAAGTCGACCACCACCAACGAGCTGGTCCGGGCGCTGCGCGCGCGTGGCCACCGGGTGGGCGTGCTGGCCATCGACCCGTCGAGCCCGTTCACCGGCGGGGCGATCCTCGGTGACCGGGTCCGCATGCAGGACCACGCCACCGATCCCGGCGTCTACATCCGTTCGATGTCCAGCCGGGGTCACCTCGGCGGGCTCTCCGCGGCCACGCCCCAGGCGGTGCGGGTGCTGGAGGGCGCCGGCTGTGACGTGGTGCTGGTGGAGACCGTCGGCGTCGGTCAGGCCGAGGTCGAGGTGGCCTCGCTGGCCGACACCACGCTGGTGCTGCTCGCCCCGGGCATGGGCGACGCCATCCAGGCCGTCAAGGCCGGCATCCTGGAGATCGCCGACGTCTTCGTGGTCAACAAGGCCGACCGGGACGGCGCCGACGCCACGGTGCGCGACATCCAGGGCATGATCGCGCTGGGGGAGCGCGGGCCGGGCGAGTGGCGACCGCAGGTGGTCCGCTCCATCGCCGCCCGCGCCGAGGGCATCGACGACATCGCCGCCGCGATCGACAAGCACCGCGACTGGCTGGAGCGCCACGGCGAGCTGCGCCGCCGCCGGGAGGCGCGGGCCGCCGCCGAGATCGAGGCGATCGCGCTGGGCACCCTGCGGAACCGCATCGGCTCGCTGCGCGACGGTACGCAGCTGCCGACCCTGGCAGCCAAGGTGGCCGAGGGCGCCATCGACCCGTACGCGGCGGCCGGCGAGCTGCTGGCCCAGCTCGGCGCCTGACGGGTCCACTGCGGAGCATCCCCGCCTAGTACGCTCGCACCGCCTCACGGACCCGTGGGGCGGTGCGCGTCTGTGGTGGGAGAGCATGGCTGACGAGGCGACCCAGGAGCTGTCGGTGACCCCGAACGCGGTGGTGGGCGGTGCGACACACGTCTCCGACGAGGTGGTGGAGAAGATCGCGGTGGCCGCCGCGAAGTCGGTGCCCGGGGTGGCCGAGCTGGGCGGCGACGTGGCCCGCTTCTTCAACGCCGTGCTGGACCGCGTCGGGCTGGACCAGGTCGGCGACGCCCGGCGCGGCTGCTCGGCGCACGTCACCGATAGCGCGGCGGTGGTCAACCTGGTCATCGTCATCGGCGGCGGCCGGCCGGTGCCCGAGGTGACCGAGGCGGTCCGTGCCGCCGTGACCTCGGCGGTCGAGGGGTACGGCCTGCGGGTCGACGAGATCAACATCCGGGTCGACGACGTGGCGCTGGGCGGCCCGGTCGCACCCTCGGCCTGATCAGGTTACCGCTCGGTAGGCGCAAGCTTAGCGATCGTTCAGGCTGGCGTTCTACACTCGGTCTGCACCCCAGGACTCGAGGAGGAGCTCCGCGCATGGACGCCGACGAGATCGCCGCCGGTCGGGCCCGCTGGCAGGCCCGCTACGACGCCGCCCGCAAGCGCGACGCGGACTTCACCACGCTCTCCGGGATGACCGTCGACCCGGTCTACGGGCCGCCGGAGGGGATGCCGTACCCGGGCTTCGAGCGCATCGGCTGGCCGGGCGAGTTCCCGTACACCCGAGGGCTCTACCCGACCGGCTACCGCGGGCGCACCTGGACCATCCGGCAGTTCGCCGGGTTCGGCAACGCCCAGCAGACCAACGAGCGCTACAAGATGATCCTCGGGGCCGGCGGCGGCGGGCTCTCCGTGGCCTTCGACATGCCGACCCTCATGGGGCGCGACTCCGACGACCCGCAGTCGCTCGGCGAGGTCGGCCACTGCGGCGTGGCCGTCGACTCGGCCGCCGACATGGAGGTGCTCTTCGACGGCATCGACCTGGCCGGCGTGACCACCTCGATGACCATCTCCGGCCCGGCCGTCCCGGTCTTCTGCATGTACCTGGTCGCCGCCGAGCGGCAGGGCGCCGACCTGTCCACCCTGGACGGCACGCTCCAGACCGACATCTTCAAGGAGTACATCGCGCAGAAGGAGTGGCTCTTCGACCCGGAGCCGCACCTGCGCCTCATCGGCGACCTCATGGAGTACTGCGCCCGGGAGATCCCGCGGTACAAGCCGCTGTCGGTCTCCGGCTACCACATCCGCGAGGCCGGCTCGACCGCCGCGCAGGAGCTGGCGTACACCCTGGCGGACGGGTTCGGCTACGTCGAGCTGGGGCTCTCGCGCGGACTGGACGTCAACGTCTTCGCCCCGGGGCTGAGCTTCTTCTTCGACTCGCACGTGGACTTCTTCGAGGAGATCGCCAAGTTCCGGGCCGCCCGCCGGATCTGGGCCCGCTGGCTGCGCGACGTCTACGGCGCCACCAGCGAGAAGGCCCAGTGGCTGCGGTTCCACACCCAGACCGCCGGGGTGTCGCTGACCGCCCAGCAGCCGGTCAACAACGTGGTGCGGACCGCCGTGGAGGCCCTGGCGGCCGTGCTCGGCGGCACCAACTCGCTGCACACCAACGCCCTGGACGAGACCCTGGCCCTGCCCACCGACGAGTCCGCCGAGATCGCCCTGCGCACCCAGCAGGTGCTCATGGAGGAGACCGGCGTGGTCAACGTCGCCGACCCGCTCGGCGGCTCCTGGTACGTCGAGGCGCTCACCGACAAGATCGAGGCCGAGGCGGAGGAGATCTTCGCGCGGATCCGGCAGCTCGGCGGCGAGGGCCCGCACAAGATCGGCCCGATGACCTCGGGCATCCTGCGCGGCATCGAGGACGGCTGGTTCACCGGCCACATCGCCGAGTCGGCCTTCGTCTACCAGCAGGCGCTGGAGAAGGGCGACAAGCGGATCGTCGGGGTCAACTGCCACACCGGCACGGTCGCCAAGGACCTGGAGATCCTGCGCATCTCGCACGAGGTCGAGCTGGAGCAGCGCCGGATGCTCGCCGAGCGCAAGGCCGGCCGCGACGACGCCGCGGTCAAGGCCGCCGTGCAGCGGATGGTCGACGTCAGCCGGACCGGGGAGAACATGATCCCGGCCATGCTGGACGCGGTGCGGGCCGAGGCCACGCTGGGCGAGATCTGCGACGCGCTGCGGGGCGAGTGGGGCATCTACCGCGAGCCCGCCCGCTTCTGACCGTTAGGAAGGGCCCCTTGTTATACGCCAGGCGTTAACAAGGGGCCCTTCCTTGCATCCCGAGCAGGCGTGAGAGTCGCAACTGCGGCCGTGGCGGTTGATCCGAGTTCCGCGGGCCACGTGCGAGACTAGATAACCATGAGCGACCCACGGATCACCTCGTCGATCTTCACCCGCGGCGCGGTCGACCTCAGCGCGCTGCGCGGCACCCCGGAACCCTCCCGTCCCACCGCCCCGAGCCAGGCCGGGCCGCCGGCCGGCGTGCCCGGCGGCCCCCCGACGGGTGGCGGCGTGGCCGTCATCGACGTGACCGAGGCGACCTTCCAGTCCGAGGTGTTGGAGCGGTCGCTGACCACGCCGGTGGTCGTGGACTTCTGGGCCGAGTGGTGCGAGCCCTGCAAGCAGCTCTCGCCGGTGCTGGAGCGCCTGGCCGCCGAGGGCGAGGGCGCGTGGGTGCTCGCCCGCGTCGACGTCGACGCCAACCCGCGGCTCGCCCAGATGTTCCGGGTCCAGGGCATCCCCATGGTCTACGCGGTGGTCGGCGGGCAGCCGATCGACGCCTTCTCCGGCGTGGTGCCGGAGGCCCAGCTCCGCCAGTGGATCCAGGCCATCCTCAAGGCCGGAGGCGTGACCGTCGCCGAGCCGGAGGACCCCCGGCTCACCGAGGCCGACGACGCCCTGATGTCCGGCGACCTGGAGGCCGCCGAGGCGGCGTACCGGAAGATCCTGGCCGAGAGCCCGGCGGACGCCGCGGCCGAGGCCGGCCTGGCCCAGGTCGGGGTCGCCCGGCGGGTGGCCGGCGCCGACCCGCGCGCCGCGCTCGCCGCCGCCGAGCAGGCCCCCGACGACATCGAGGCCCAGCTCCTCGCCGCCGACATCGAGGTGCTCAGCGGCCTGGCCGAGCAGGCGTACGCCCGGCTCGTCGGCCTGGTCCGCCGGTCCGCCGGCGACGACCGGGAAAAGGTCCGCCAGCACCTCGTGTCGCTGTTCACCATCGCCGGCCCGGACGACCCCGCCGTGGCGTCCGCCCGACGTGCCCTGGCCAGCGCCCTGTTCTGAGTTCACCGCACGCCAGCGCGGGCCGGCGTTCCGGCCGGCCCGCCCGACCACCGAGGACGGGAGCCCATGATGCGCCGGATCGCCGTCCTCGACGCGCCGACGAACCTCGGCCTGCGCCCACCCACGTCCACCTCCGTTCCGGGCTGCGGCAAGGCGCCCGGCGCGCTGCGCGACCACGGCCTGCTCGCGCGGCTGCGGGCCCGCGACGCCGGCTGCCTCACCCCGCCCCGGTACGACCCCGGTGACTGGCGCCCCGGCGACGGGGTCTGCCACGCCCCGGAGATCTCCGGCTACTCGGTGGCGCTGGCCGACCGGATCGGCGCGATCATCGACCGCGGCGAGTTCCCGCTGGTGCTCGGCGGGGACTGCTCGGTCCTGCTCGGCTCGGCGCTGGCCATGCACCGGCTCGGCGAGGCGGTCGGCGGGCGGATCGGGCTGGTCTTCGTCGACGGCCACTCCGACTTCCGGCACCCCGGCAACGCCTCCTACGTGGGCGCGGCGGCGGGGGAGGACCTGGCCCTGGTCACCGGCCGGGGTCAGGCCGACCTGGCCGCCATCGAGGGGCGGCGCCCCTACTTCCGGGACATCGACGTGGTGGTGCTCGGCATCCGGGCCCAGGACGAGTACCGGCTCGACCTCCAGGCCGCCGGCATCACCACCCGCCCGGTGCCGGCGCTGCGCGCCGAGGGCGCGGCCCGCACCGCCCAGTGGGCGCACGAGCAGCTGGCCGACTGCGCCGGCTACTGGGTGCACATCGACGTGGACGTGCTCGACCCGGCCGTGATGCCCGCGGTCGACGCGCCGGACCCGGGCGGGATCGCCTTCGCCGAGCTGGAGATCCTGCTCGCCGGCCTGGTGGACACCCCGCACTGCCTCGGTGTCGAGCTGACCGTCTTCGACCCCGACTACGACCCCGACGGGTCGTACGCCGCCGAGATCGTCAACACCGTGGTGGCCGGGCTCGCCCCGGTCGCCGCGCCGGGCGCCATGCCGCCCCGGTTGCTGCCGGCCGGCCCGGTCGCGCCGGCGCCCCGCCCCGGCAACGGCCGGCCACCGGCGCGCGACGTGCTGCCCGGCCCGGCGGCCGTCCCCGCGCCCGCGGTGGCCGTGGAACCGATCGGCCCGGCCCCGACCGAGGCCGGGGACGAACCCGTCGGCGTCAACGGCGACGGGCCGGCGCCCGACCAGGCCGCCGAACCGTCCGGCCCGGGCCTGCTGCGCCCGGCGGCGGAACCGGACGGGCCGGCCCAACCGGAGCCGGTCGGCCCGCGCGCGTCGGCCGGGCCCGGGCGGCTCCGGCGGGTGCCCGGCGGCGAGGAGGAGCCCCCGACGCCAGTGGGCGACGCCGGGCCGGCGCGCCCGGGTGCGGACATCGCCTGAGCGACCTCAGCGGGCCGTGAGGCCGCGGAGGAAGCGTTCGGCGATCGGGACCGCGCTGGTGGTGCTCGACCCGCCCTGCTCGACGAAGACCGCGAACGCGACGTCGCCCTGCCAGCCGACGAACCAGGCGTGGGTGTGCGCCGGGTTGTTGTCGTACTCGGCGGTGCCGGTCTTGCCGTACACCGGCTCGCCCGGGACGTCCGCCAGGGCGCTGGCCGTGCCGCCGGTGACCACCGCGCGCATCATCGTCTTCAGCGCCGTCACCGACTCCGGCTTGAGCGCCGCGCCGGCCGGGGCGGGCTTCGCCGGGGCGGGGTCGAGCAGCAGCCGGGGCTGCTCCCAGTGGCCGCGGGCCACGGCGGCGGTGGCGCCGGCCATGGCGAGCGGGCTGACCACGGTGGTGCCCTGACCGATGGCCGCGGCGGCCTGCTCGGTGGCCGAGCCGTTGGCGGAGACCTTCCCGGTGAAGACGTCGGTGCCGAGGTCCCAGGGCGCCTCCAGGCCGAGCGTGCGGCCGGCCTGCGCCAACCCGTCCGGACCGAGCTTCGGGGCGAGCGAGGTGAAGGCGGTGTTGCAGGACTTGGCGAAGTCGGTGGTGAAGGGGACGTCGCCCAGCTCGAAGTTGTCGGAGTTCTTGAACGACCGCCCGTCGACCTCGAACGTCTTCGGGCAGGGCACGGTCGCCTCCGGGGTCACCGCGCCCCGGTCGAGCAGGCCCAGGGCGCTGACCATCTTGAAGGTCGAGCCGGGCGGCACCTGGGCCGTGAAGGCGAGGTTCTCGCCGGCCGCACCGGGGCCGTTGGCGGCGGCCAGCACCGCGCCGTCGCTGATGCGGACGGCCACCAGGGCGGAGCGCCGGGCCTGCCCGCGCAGCGCCGCGTCGGCGGCGTTCTGGGTGGCCACGTCGAGGGTGGTCTTCAGCGGCTGGCCGGCCCGGGGTTCGCTGCGGAACGCCTCGACCCCGCTGGGCGCGGTGGTGCCGTCCGGGGCGGGGCGCTCGGTGATCACGGTGACCCCGGGGGTGCCGCGCAGGCGGTCGTCGTAGCGGCCCTGGAGACCGCCGTGGCCGACCAGGTCGCCGCGGGCGTACTTGTCGGGGTGGGCCTTGAGGTCGTCGGCCTGCGCCGGGTCGACCGAGCCGAGCAGGGCCCGGGCGAACTCCCGCGTCGGCGCCAGGAAGAGCTTGTCGGACTGGAACTGGGTGCCGGGCAGGTCGTAGATCCTGGGCTTGATCTGCCGGTACGCCTCGTCGCGCAGGGTCACCACCTCGACGAGCGCCCCCCGGTCCGCCTCGCTGAGGCGTTCCGGCAGGTCGGAGACGTCGACCGGCGGCGTGAGCGCCGGCCGGACCGCCTTGAACGCGGCGTCGAGCTGCCGGGCCAGGGCCTTGGCGTCCTTGACCCCGGCGGGGTTCACCTGCACCCGGACCACCGGGCGGGGCGCGACGAGCGGGGCACCGGCGCCGTCCAGCACGCCGGCCCGGGGTGCGGCCTCCCGGCGCAGCGCGAGCCGGTCGCCGGACTCGAGCTTCTCGTGCACGACAGTCGGCTCCCAGATGACCTGCCACTGGTCGTCGGAGCCGTGCCGGAGGCGTACCGGATTCTCGTAGGTCCAGGTGGTGGCCCCGGGCAGCGGCCAGGTGAGCCGGACCCGCGCGGTGGCGATGTCGCCCTCGACCTTCACCTCGCCGGTGCGCTTGAGCTGCGGCGGACTGTCGACCAGCTCGCCGGCGAGCGATCGGAGCTCCTTGGTCACCTCGGCCGCCGGCACCTTGGCGCCGGTCGGGTCGATGAAGCCGACCGCCTGGAGGTCGCCGGAGCGCCAGCCCTTCAGAAAGGCGTCGACGGTGCGCTCCGGGCCGTCCTCGCCCGAGCACCCGGTCAGCGCTCCCGCCGCCAGCACGGTGGCGGCCAGCGCCGCGAGGGCGCGACGGGGAGGGGAGAGGCGGCGGTGGACGGGGTACGACAGGAGCATGAAGCGGTCCCTCCGGTACGAAACTGCCCTGAACGCTAGTACGACGCGCGGCTCCCCACCGTCCCGGCACGGCCCTTGCGCAGGCAAAGAGTGCCGTGTGGCAGTGTGATGAACATCGCCAGTCCGGGTACTCCGCGACCGGCCGACCACGGACCCGCAACGGGTGAAAGGACAGAGTCCCGATCCGGACGTCCGGCCAGTGGTCCGCCGACGAAGGGGCACAGCGGCAGGCCTAGGCTGGGCGGCAGAGTGACCCACAACGCGGTGGGTCGAGGGGAGTGGCACCGATGGACCGGCGTCCGGCGATCAAACCGGGACCCGACCTCCGGCAGGCTGACACCAGCCGGGACGATGACAGCTTCGATTCGGCGACCGACGGGGACGGTTTCAGCCGTCTCGACACAGGAGTGACCGGGATGACCGGTTCCAGCATCGACACCCTCTACGACCTGGGCCTGCCCGGGCAGGCGCTGGGCGACGAAGCCGAGGACGGCGAGCTGGACGAGCCGGTACCGAACGCGGAGCGCCTGGTCGCCCAGGCGGTCGCGCTGGCCGGTGACGACCACGGCGCGGCTACCCTGGTGAGCCGTTTCTGGCGGTTCGCGCCGGACGAGGAGCTGATCGGCTTCACCGCCGAGGAGATGCTCGACGCGGCCCGGGCCCACCGGGACCTCGCCCAGCAGCGGGTACCGGGCGAGCTGAAGCTGCGCATCCACGAGCCCGACGCCGAGCAGCACCACACGGTGGTCGAGATCGTCACCGACGACATGCCGTTCCTGGTCGACTCGGTGACCGCGCTGCTCAACTCGCACCACCTCGACGTGCACCTGCTGGTGCACCCGCTGGTGGTGGTCCGCCGGGAGCCGCTGGGCCGGCTGACCGAGGTCTCCGCGGACGTGGAGCCGGACGACGCGATCGCCGGTGACCTGGTCGAGAGCTGGATGCGGATCGAGATCGACCCGGTCCGCGACGCGGCCGAGCGGGAGAAGCTGCGCCGGGAGCTGCAGCGGGTGCTCACCGACGTGCGGGAGGCCGTCGAGGACTGGCCGAAGATGCGGCAGCGGGCCCTGGCCCTGGCCGACGAGCTGGCCTCGGCGCGTACCTCGGACAACCGCCCGCCGGTGCCGGAGAAGGACATCACCGACTCGGTGGAGCTGCTGCGCTGGCTGGCGCACGACCACTTCACCTTCCTCGGCTACCGGGAGTACCGGCTGGTCGACACCGACGGCGCGGACGGCGGCCAGGCCCTGGAGGCCGTCCTCGGCACCGGGCTGGGCATCCTGCGGTCCGACTCGCCCGAGGCCCGGTCGCTGAACTCGATGACGCCCGAGGCGCACGAGAAGGTGCTGGAGAAGCGCCTGCTCATCATCACCAAGGCCAACTCGCGGGCGACCGTGCACCGCTCGGCCTACCTCGACTACATCGGCTTCAAGATCTTCAACGAGGCCGGCGAGGTGGTCGGGGAGCGGCGCTTCCTGGGCCTGTTCTCCACGGCGGCCTACCGGACCAGCGTGCAGGAGCTGCCGGTGGTCCGGCGGAAGGTCGCCGAGGTGCTGGACCGCTCGGGCCTGAGCCTGCGCAGCCACTCCGGCAAGGACCTGCTGCAGATCCTGGAGACCTACCCGCGCGACGAGCTGTTCCAGATCAAGACCGACGACCTCTACCACGCGGTGATCGGTGTGCTCCGCATGGCCGGCCGCCGGCAGTTGCGGGTCTTCCTGCGCCGGGACGGCTACGGGCGGTTCATCTCCTGCCTGATCTACCTGCCGCGGGACCGGTTCACCACCCAGAACCGGCTGCGCATGCAGGACATCCTGCTGCGCGAGCTGAACGGCGTCGGGGTGGACTACACCACCCGGGTGACCGAGTCGATGCTGGCCCGGGTGCACTTCATCGTCCGGACCGACCCGAACAACCCGCCCGGCGAGATCGACGCCGACCTGCTCGCCGAGGAGCTGGCCGACGCGACCCGGCTGTGGGACGACGACTACCGGCTGGTGCTGGAGCGCAAGCTCGGCGACGAGCAGGCCAAGCACCTGTTCAGCCGGTACGCCGACGCGTTCCCGGAGGGCTACAAGGACGGGCACACCCCGTACGAGGCCATGAAGGACCTGGCCAAGCTGGAGCTGCTCGAGGAGCCGGGCCAGCTCGAGATGCACCTGTTCCGCAAGCAGCTCGCCCCGCGCACCAACGGCGCCGGCCGGCCCGTCCAGGCCGACGAGACCATGGACGTCCGGTTCAAGGTCTACCGGTACGGCGAGCCGATGATGCTCTCCGCCGTGCTGCCGGTGCTGCACTCGCTCGGCGTCAAGGTGGTCGACGAGCACCCGTACGAGGTGGAGCGCGTCGACGGCCGGATCTGGCTCTACGACTTCGGGCTGCAACTGCCGGAGTCGCACCAGGAGCTGGCCGAGGTCCGCCCGCACGTGGAGAACGCCTTCGCCGCCGCCTGGCGGGGCGAGGCAGAGGTGGACGGCTTCAACGAGCTGGTGCTCCGGGCCGGGCTCACCTGGCGGCAGGTCGTGGTGCTCCGGGCGTACGCGAAGTACCTGCGGCAGGCCGGCGCCGTGTTCTCGCAGGAGTACATGGAGCAGACCTTCATCGCGTACCCGCGGATCGCCACCCTGCTGGTGGACCTCTTCGAGACCCGGTTCCGGCCGGGCGCGTCCACCCTGGACGAGCGCCGCGAGCGCAGCGGCGAGCTGGTCACCGCGATCGGCGAGGCGCTGGACGACGTGGCCAGCCTCGACCAGGACCGGATCCTGCGCTCGTTCCTGACGTTGATCCAGGCCACCCTGCGCACCAGCTTCTACCAGCGGCCGGTCGGCGGGCGGCCCAAGCCGTACGTCGCGTTCAAGCTGGACCCGCAGGCGATCCCGGAGCTCCCGGCGCCGCGACCCAAGTTCGAGATCTTCGTCTACTCGCCCCGGTTCGAGGGCGTGCACCTGCGGTTCGGGCCGGTGGCCCGGGGCGGCCTGCGCTGGTCCGACCGGCGTGAGGACTTCCGCACCGAGGTGCTCGGCCTGGTCAAGGCGCAGATGGTGAAGAACGCCGTGATCGTGCCGGTGGGCGCCAAGGGCGGCTTCGTGCTCAAGCAGAAGCCGGGCGACCGGGACGAGGCGGTGGCCTGCTACAAGGAGTTCGTCGGCGCGCTGCTCGACGTCACCGACAACATCTCCAGCGGCCGGATCGTGCCGCCGGAGGACGTGGTCCGGCACGACGCCGACGACCCGTACCTGGTGGTGGCGGCGGACAAGGGCACCGCGACGTTCTCCGACATCGCCAACGAGATCTCCGCCGCGCACAACTTCTGGCTGGGCGACGCGTTCGCCTCCGGCGGTTCGGCCGGCTACGACCACAAGAAGATGGGCATCACGGCCCGGGGCGCCTGGGAGTCGGTGAAGCGGCACTTCCGGGAGCTGGGGCACGACACCCAGACCCAGGACTTCACGGTGGTCGGTGTCGGCGACATGTCCGGCGACGTGTTCGGCAACGGGATGCTGCTCTCGAAGCACATCCGGCTGCTGGCCGCCTTCGACCACCGGCACATCTTCCTCGACCCGGATCCGGACGCGGCCACCTCGTGGGACGAGCGGAAGCGGCTGTTCGACCTGCCCCGGTCGTCCTGGGAGGACTACAACACCGAGCTGATCTCGGCGGGCGGCGGGATCTACCCGCGTACCGCCAAGTCGGTGCCGGTCTCGCCGCAGGTGCGCGCGGTGCTCGGCCTCGACGACGACGTCACGCAGCTCAGCCCGCAGGAGCTGATGAAGGCGATCCTCACCGCGCCGGTGGACCTGTTCTGGAACGGCGGCATCGGCACCTACGTGAAGGCGTCGACGCAGACCAACGCCGAGGTCGGCGACAAGTCCAACGACGCCATCCGGGTGGATGGCAAGGGCCTGCGCTGCCGGGTGGTCGGTGAGGGCGGCAACCTGGGCTTCACCCAGCACGGCCGGATCGAGTACGCGGCGGCCGGCGGCCGGATCTACACCGACTTCATCGACAACGCGGCCGGGGTGGACTGCTCCGACCACGAGGTGAACATCAAGATCCTGCTCAACACGGCGGTGGCCGACGGCGTGCTCGACACGCCGCACCGCGACGAGCTGCTGGCCCAGATGACCGACGAGGTCGCCGAGCTGGTGCTGCGAGACAACTACGACCAGGCCCGGGCGCTGAACAACGCCCAGGCCCAGGCCGCCTCGCTGCTCCCGGTGCACCGCCGGATGATCAACGAGCTGGAGCGGGCCGGTCAGCTGGACCGGGCACTGGAGGCGCTGCCGCCGGACGAGGAACTGGCGGTGCGCGGCGAGACCGGGTTGACCGCGCCGGAGTTCGCGGTGCTGCTGGCGTACGTGAAGATCGTGCTGGAGCGGGAGATCGTCGCCGAGGGGCTGGCGGACGAGGAGTGGACGACCGACGTCCTGGTCAACTACTTCCCGACCCCGCTGCGGGAGCGGTTCGCCGATCGGATGGGCCAGCACCGGCTGCGCCGGGACATCGTCACCACGGTCCTGGTCAACGAGGCGATCAACCGGGGCGGCATCACGTTCGTCTTCCGGGTGGTCGAAGAGACGGCCGCCTCGGCGGCGGACGTGCTGCGGGCGTACGTGGTGGTCCGTGAGGTGTTCGGGCTGCGCGAGCTGTGGGACGCGGTCGAGGCGCTGGACAACAAGGTCTCGCCGGACCTGCAGACCAGCGTCTACCTGGACACCCGGCGGCTGCTCGACCGCGCGGTGCGCTGGCTGGTCACGAACCGGCGCTCGCCGATCGACGTGCCGGGGGAGATCGCCCGCCTGCGCGACGGGGTGGCCCGGCTCCTGCCGGGCCTGGAGAACCTCTTCTACGGCACCGAGCGGGAGGCGATCGCCGCCCACATCGACTCGCTGATGGGCAAGGGGCTGCCCCGCGACCTGGCCGAGCAGGCGACCCGGCTGATGTACAGCTTCGGCCTGCTCGACGTGGTGGAGACCGCCCGGTCGACCGGCCGGGACGTGGGCGAGGTGGCCTCGGTCTACTTCGTCCTCTCCGACCGGTTCCGGGTGGACGCCCTGCTGTCGAAGATCTCCCTGCTGCCGCGGGAGGACCGCTGGCAGACCCTGGCCCGGATGGCGTTGCGCTACGACCTGTACGCCGCGCTGGCCGCGCTCACCGCGGAGGTCCTCGGCTCCACCCCGGACAGCCTCCCGCCGGTCGAGCGGGTGCAGGAGTGGGAGCAGGCGAACGCCACCTCGATCCACCGGGCGCACCGGGCGATGGGGGAGTTCGACGAGTCCCGGGCCGACCTGTCCGCCCTGTCGGTGCTGCTGCGGCAGATCCGTACCCTGGTGCGGACCTCGGCGGCGGCCTGACGCGGCACGCACGTCGGGCGCGGCCCGGTGGTCGGGTAACCGACCAGCGGGCCGCGCCCATTCGCGGCGCCCACCTCGGCCAAGCGGGTCGGGTGACCGACCACCGGGCCGCGCCCATTCGCGGCGGAACAGGTCGGGTGACCGACCACCGGGCCGCGCCGCCTCACGACAGGCTGGCGAAGGCGATGACGTTGTCGACGTAGCTGCGGCTGCTCTCGTCGAACGCCCCCCCGCAGGTGACCACCCGCAGGCCGGGCTCGTCGGACGGGCCGTAGACCAGTTCGGTGGGGAAGGCCGCCTTCGGGTACGACCTCACCTCGGTCACCGTGAACGTGGCGGCCGAGCCGTCCTCTCGGGCGATCGAAATGGTGTCGCCTTTCTGGAGCGCGCCGAGGTTGAAGAAGACGGCCGGCCCGAGCTTGGCCGAGTCGACGTGGCCGACGATCACCGAGTTGCCGGCCTCACCGGGGCTGGGCCCAGGGGAGTACCAGCCCGCCTTCATGGCCTGCTCCAGCGGGGGCACCTGGACCGTGCCGTCCGGGTTCAGGCCGAGGGTCATGATCTCGGCGTGCACGCCGATCCGGGGGATCGAGATGGACGTCGGGGTCGAGCGGGGCAGTCCGGCAGGGGTGAGGTCCGGGTGCGGCGCCACCGCGGAGTCGTCGTCGGCGGACGCCTGGTCGGCGGTTTCCGTGCCGATGCCGCCGGTGGGGCCCGGGATGGTGGTCGGCGACGGGGACGGATCGGCGGGCTGGGCCTGGGCGAGCGGCTGGGGCGGGCGGGCTGGCGGCACGGTCCGCACCGATGCCCCGATCATGCCGGCGCCCACCATGGCGAGCAGGACGACGACAGCGGCGCCGGCGGCGCGCCACGGTTTCCCGTGACGGCCGCCGGCCCGTGTCGCCGTCCGGTCAGACGAGGTCATCGCCCCGGCGCCGGCGCAGCAGGATCATGCCGCCCAGGGCGGCGGCACCGATGACGCCCACCCCGCTGGCGGCCATGTTGCGGTCCAGGCTGGTGGTGGTCATGCCACCGTCACCGCCGTCGACGTGGCCACGCGGCATGCAGTCCTTGCGGTCCTCGTCCTTGCGGTCGTGGTCCTTCTTGTTGTCGTCCTTGCTGTCCCAGCTCCGGTTGTCCCAGTCCTTGCGGTCCTCGTCCTTGCGGTCGTGGTCCTTCTGGTCCTCGTCGTGCCGGTCCCGGTCCTTGGCGTCGTGCTCCTTGTTGTCCCGGTCGTTGCGCTCGTCGTCCTTGCGGTTCTCGTCCTTGCGCTCGTCGTCCTTGCGGTTCTCGTCCTTGCCGTTCTCGTCCTTGCGGTTCTCGTCCTTGCGGTCCTTCTCGTCGCCCGGCTGGTCGGCGACCAGGCCGCCGCCCTGGCCGTCAGCTCCCGACTGCCAGGACTCGCTGCCCTGCCAGTCCTTGTGCTCTTCGCCCTTGCCGTCGTCGTGCTTGCCGTTCTGGTCCTTGCCGTCCTGGTAGTCCTTGCCGTCGTCGTGCTTGCCGTTCTGGTCCTTGCCGTCCTGGTAGTCCTTGCCGTCGTCGTGCTTGCCGTTCTGGTCCTTGCCGTCCTGGTAGTCCTTGCCGTCGTCGTGCTTGCCGTTCTGGTCCTTGCCGTCCTGGTAGTCCTTGCCGTCGTCGTGCTTGCCGTCGTCGTGCTTGCCGTCCTGGTAGTCCTTGCCGTCGTCGTGCTTGCCGTCCTGGTCCTTGCGGTCGTGGTCCTTGCGGTCCTCGTCCTTGCGGTCGTGGTCCTTGCGGTCCTCGTAGCTGCGGTCCCAGTCCTTGCGGTCCCAGTTCTTGTGGTCCCAGTCCTCGTGCTCCCCAGAGCAGGTACCGGGAAGGCTGATCTGCGGCTTGGCGACGGCGTTCGCGCTGGCCGCGTTCGCCGCGCCGGGCGAGAACAGCAGCAGGGACGCGCCGCCGAGAGCGGCACCCGCAACGAGCTTCCCGAGCATCTTCTTAGCCATGACCTGCGTCACTCCATCCCTTTTTGTCCTGAGCCCGCCTTCAGTCGAGCTACGACCGACGTTAGACCGATTCATGACTTATACGGGAGAAGATTCGTATTTAGGAGTTTATAGGCGGTGGGAGCGTTGCGGGTGCTACGCCGCTTTTGTGGCTCGCCGGGCTGGCAAGGCCCGCCTGTGTCGCCCCGGCCGGTGCCGCGTCGCCTGCGTGCGGCCGTACCCTGGCGTTCGGACTCCACCGGCGTGCCGGCTTCCGGCTTTCGGCGCCACTTTCGGGCGCCGCCTGGGTGTTCGATCCCGGCTGTCCGGACGGAGCGCATCGAGGCATTGCCATGGAAGCGCTCCCATGCAAGAATCGCTGCACGCGGTTCGGGGAGCCACACCGCGAGCTCAGACGCCGAGGGCAGCCGGGTCACCGGTCGGCGTCCGACTCCCCGGCCGGTCCCGTGCGGGCCGGTCGCACCACCACCATGACGCCCGTCCGGGTCGGGCACCCCCCGAATACACCCTGGCGCCGACGGATCCGTCCCCTGGCGGACGCCCGAGCGCCCTTCCACCGGGCCGTACGCGGATCCGGTCTCGCCCAAGGAGATCAGTGGCATGAATCTGTGGAGAAGGCTGTCCGGCCGCAGCCGGGCGCTTGCGCTGACCGGCGCGGGCGTCCTGGTCGCCGGTGGACTGGTGACCCTCCCGGTCACCGCGGCGCAGGCCACGACGCAGTGCAGCGTGGACTACACCACCAGCGACTGGCCCGGTGGCTTCACCGCCACGGTGAACATCAGGAACCTCGGCGACCCGCTCAGTTCGTGGAACCTCGGCTTCACGTTCCCGAACAGCAGCCAGAAGGTGCAGCAGGGCTGGTCGGCGAAGTGGTCGCAGAGCGGCCAGAACGTCACCGCCCAGAACGAGTCCTACAACGGGGCGCTGGGCACCGGCGCCAGCACCAGCATCGGGTTCAACGGCGCCTGGAGCGGCAGCAACCCGAAGCCGACCCAGTTCACGTTGAACGGCACGGTCTGCAACGGCGGCACCACCAGCCCGACGCCGACCAGCCCGACCCCGACGCCGACGAGCCCCAGCCCCACGCCGACCAGCCCCAGCCCGACGCCGACCACGCCGGGCCAGAAGGTCGACAACCCGTACGCCGGGGTGAAGGGGTACGTGAACCCCGAGTGGAAGGCCAAGGCCGAGTCGGTGTCCGGCGGCAACCGGGTGTCGAACAACCCGACCGCCGTCTGGCTGGACCGGATCGCCGCCATCGAGGGCACCGACGGCAGCAGCTCCAACGGCTCGATGGGGGTCCGTGACCACCTGGACGCCGCGCTCGCCCAGGGCGCCGGCTACATCCAGTTCGTCATCTACAACCTGCCCGGCCGCGACTGCTCCGCGCTCGCCTCGAACGGTGAGCTGGGCCCCGACGAGCTGCCCCGCTACAAGGCCGAGTACATCGACCCCATCGCCGCGATCCAGGGCGACGCGAAGTACAAGAACCTGCGCATCGTCAACATCATCGAGATCGACTCGCTGCCCAACCTGGTGACCAACACCTCGGGCAACGCGGGCGGCACCGCGATGTGCGACACGGTCAAGGCCAACGGCGCGTACGTCAACGGGGTCGGCTACGCCCTGGCGAAGCTGGGCGCGATCGGCAACGTCTACAACTACATCGACGCCGCGCACCACGGTTGGATCGGCTGGGACAGCAACTTCGGCCCGGTCGCCGACCAGCTCAAGGCCGCCGCCGTCGCGTCCGGCAGCACCGTCCACAACGTGCACGGCTTCATCGTCAACACCGCCAACTACTCCGCGCTGAAGGAGCCGTACGTCAAGGTCACCGATTCGGTGAACGGCCAGACCGTGCGGCAGTCCAAGTGGATCGACTGGAACCAGTACGTCGACGAGCTCTCGTTCGCCCAGGCCTTCCGGCAGAAGCTGGTCTCGGTCGGCTTCGACAGCGGTATCGGCATGCTGATCGACACGTCCCGCAACGGCTGGGGCGGCACCGCCCGGCCCACCGGTCCGGGCCCGATGACCAGCGTCGACGCCTACGTCGACGGGGGTCGGATCGACCGGCGCTACCACACCGGCAACTGGTGCAACCAGTCCGGCGCGGGCCTCGGCGAGCGGCCGCGGGCCAACCCGGAGCCGGGCATCGACGCGTACGTCTGGGTGAAGCCCCCGGGTGAGTCGGACGGCTCCAGCACGGCCATCCCGAACGACGAGGGCAAGGGCTTCGACCGGATGTGCGACCCGACCTACACCGGAAACGCCCGCAACGGCAACAACCTGTCCGGCGCCCTGCCGAACGCGCCGATCTCCGGTGCGTGGTTCCCGGCCCAGTTCCAGCAGCTCATGCAGAACGCCTACCCGCCGCTCTCCTGATCCGGCGGCCGGCCCACCCGCGGCGGCGGGAGTGAGGCACCGCCGCGCGGGTTCCCCGGGCCCCTGGTCGACCCACGTCGACCAGGGGCCCCGGGCGCTCAGGGGACCGTGCGCTCGATCGCCGCCCGGCCCAGCTCGGCCAGGTCGCGGCGGGCCTGCTCCAGGTTCTCCGGGGTGAGGTCCTGACCCCGGGCCGCCACCAGGTCCTCGGGATCCCACGGCTGCTCGGCACCGGTCCGGATGTTGTCCCCGCCCGCGCCGGTGCCGGTGCCGGTCGCCCCGGTCCCGGCCGCGTACGGGTCACCGAGGATGTCCGGCGAGCCGGTGTCGGGCACCGCGCCGTCGGGCTCGGTGAAGACGGGATTGTTCGGGTCGGTGCCACCGGTGCGCAGCTGCGGCACCGTGCTGTCGTCGTCCACCGCGGCGGCCACCTCGGGGGTCTCCTCCAGCGGCCGCTCGCCACCGCGGTCACGATCCGTCATGCTGCTGCCCTCCTGTCCCTTTCCGTGATCCCCACGGCGTACCCCGTGCGGCCCCGGCCATGCCGACGGCCCCGGGACGGACGCCCGGGGCCGCGGTCAGCGCTCGTCGGCGGCGCGTGGCTCCGGCGGCTCGGTCGGGCGCAGCCACTGCCAGAGCAGCATCAGCAGCCCGAAGGCGAGCATCACCAGGCCCGCCCAGAGGTTGATCCGGACGCCCTGCGCCTTGTCGATCTCGGCGGACGAGTCGAAGAGGCCCATGAGGCCCACGATCAGCCCGTACGCGACGAACAACCCGCCGATCACCCGGCGGATGTCGAACAGCCGCGCCGCCGCCGACCGGGCCTCCTCGGCCTCGGTCTCCTCGACCAGCGGGTCGTGGGCCTCACCCCGGGAGTGGCGTTCGGGGTTGTCTGCCATGGCGTGCCTCCCTTTCTCAGAAGACCGGGATGTAGAACAGGGCGGCGAGGACCACGGCGATCACGCCGAGCAGCACCGGCGAGCGGTACCAGGCGGCGTCGCCGGCCAGCGAGTCGTCCTTCAGCGTGGCGTCGCTCAGGCCGTAGACCAGGCCGGTCAGCTCGTCGTTCCGCTTCGGCCGGGTCAGCGGGGTGAGGATCGCCGCCACGACGGCGACGGTCACGAAGGCGAGGCCGGCGCCCCAGAAGCTCTCCTCCAGGTCGGAGTTGAAGCGGACGACGTGGCCCAGGTGCAGCAGGTAGGTCCCGATCGCCACCACGGTGCCCGCCAGCAGCGACCAGAAGCCGGCGAGCGGGCTCATCCGCCGCCAGAACATGCCGATGATGAAGGTGCCGAAGAGCGGGGCGTTGAACACGGAGAACAGGGCCTGGATGTAGTTCATGATGTTGCTGAACCCGGCCGCGATGAACGCCGTGCCGATGCCGACCACCACCGCCACCACCGTGGCGATCCGGCCCACCTTCACGTAGTACTCGTCCGGGCGGTCCCGCTTGAAGTACGCCTGCCAGATGTCGTACGTGAACACCGTGTTGAACCCGCTGACGTTGGCGGCCATGCCGGCCATGAACGAGGCCACCAGCCCGGTGACCGCGATGCCGAGCACCCCGTTGGGCAGCAGGTCGCGCATGAGCAGCGGGATCGCGTTGTTGTAGACCAGGTCGCCCTCCTCGGCGCCGAGCCCCTTGACGGTGACCAGGGCGATCAGGCCGGGGATCACGGTGACCAGCGGGATGAGCAGCTTCGGGTACGCGCCGATGATCGGGGTCCGGCGGGCGGCGCTCATGTTCCGGGCGGACAGGGCGCGCTGCACCTCGGCGAAGTTGGTGGTCCAGTAGCCGAACGAGAGCACGAAGCCGAGGCCGAAGACGATGCCGAGCCAGTGCGCGCCGAGCGGGTTGTCCGTGCTGCCGGTGTCCTGCCAGGCGTGCAGCCCGGCCTCGCCGAGCTTCGAGTCGCGGACCGCGTCCATCAGGCCGTTCACGCCGCCGACCTTCACGAGGCCGATCACGGTGATCGGCACCAGGCCGGCGATGATCACGAAGAACTGGAGCACCTCGTTGTAGATCGCGCCGGACAGGCCGCCGATGGTGATGTAGGCCAGCACGATCAGCGCGCCGATCACGATCGCCACCCAGAGCGGCCAGCCGAGCAGCGCCTGCATGATCAGCGCGAGCGCGTAGAGGTTGACGCCGGCGATGAGCACCTGGGCGACCGCGAAGCTGATCGCGTTCAACAGGTGCGTCGGCCGGTTGAAGCGCAACCGCAGGTACTCGGGGACGCTGCGGACCTTCGAGCCGTAGTAGAAGGGCATCATCACGATGCCCAGGAAGACCATCGCCGGCACGGCGCCGATCCAGTAGTAGTGGACGGTCATGGCGCCGTACTGGGCGCCGTTGGCCGCCATGCCGATGATCTCCAGGGCGCCCAGGTTCGCCGAGACGAACGCGAGGCCGGTGACCCAGGCGGGCAGCGACCGTCCGGAGAGGAAGAAGTCCACGCTGGTCCGGATGGCCCGTCGTGCGGCGAAACCGATGCCGAGGACCGTGATGAAGTAGAGCGCCAGGATCAGATAGTCCAGGGCGTTCATGTCCAACCGAAGACCGTCACCCATCCCGTGCTCCCTCCGTGGCGAGGCTGCGCCCGCACGTACCCACTTGGGGGAAATTTCATGCCGGGAGTGCGGTCTGTCGCACATGGCGGAGCCCCGGCCGTTTTACCGGCCGGGGCTCCGCGGAGCGGTGTCGTCAGCGGCCCAGGACCCGGTCCAGGAAGTCCCGGTAGCCGCGCACGGCGACCCTGAGCTGCTCGGTGTCGGTCGAGCCGGACTCCTGCCAGCTGCCCAGCCTGGTCTTCTGCTCGCGCAGCGCGGCGGAGAGCGCCTCGATGGCCTCCTCGACCAGCGACTGCGCCTCGCCGACCGCCGCCTGCGGGTCGTCCACGAAGCGGAGCTGGACGTCCCGCCAGCGGTCCCGGAAGTCCTGGGCGGTCTCCTCGGCGAAGAGGGTGGCCGCGTCGGCCGGCACGGCGCCCGGCGTGGGCCGGGCCGCACCGGCCAGGGCGCCGGCCGCGCCCGCGCCGGCCGCGGCGGTGCTCGTGTCCGGGTCGACCATCGCCGGCTCGGCGCTGCCGTACCCGGCCCCGGCGGCGGCCGGTGCGTCGTCGGACGCCCCGCCAGGGTGGGCCGCCTCCCAACGGTCCGGGTCGTGCAGCCGGTCGCCCGCCGTCGGGTCGGCCCGCTCGTCGTCGAACGCGTCGGTCCGGCCCGGCGCGCCGTCGCCCGGCACGGCGGTGTCCTCGCCGCGCGGGTCCCGCTCGTCCTCGGGCCGGCCGCTGGCCATCGCGGAGGCGGCCACCGCGTCGCCCACCGAGGTCGCCCCGAAGGCGGTCGGCAGCGGCGCGGGGTCGTGGTACACCGGCCGGTCGTCGGCGTCGGCGGCCTCCGCGTCGCTGAGCTCCCCGGCGTCGTACGCCCGGGTCTCGTCGGATTCCGCGTCCCGGCGCTCGGCGCGCTCGTCGGCGACCGCCGGGTCGTCGAAGGTGCCCCGGTCGTCCAGAGCGTCCTCGGGCACGTCGGCCCGGTCGGCCCCGGGCCCGTCGCCGACGGTCCGGTCGCCGGAGGGCGGGACCGGCACCGGAGTGGACCGGACGGCCTCGGGGTGGTCCTGCGTGACCTGCTGCTCTTCCTGACGCATGGCGGCGGCCTCCTCAGCGGCTCGTGGCGTCGTGCTCGTGGTCGGGGTGGCGCTGCTCCGGCGGCTGGTGCCCGACTGGGTCCTCGCCGAGCAGGTCGGCGAAGAGGGCGCGGTAGTGCACGAGCGCCTGCCGGAGATCCTCGGTGCCGGCCTCGCCGCGCTCGTTGCGCAGCCGGATGTCGTGGGCGTCGCGGTAGTGGGTGAGGGTTTGGGCGTGCTCGACGGAAAGGTGGGCGATCTGTTCGGAGAAGTCCCCGGTGGGGTACCCGCGCTCCGCGATCAGCCGGGTGACCAGTTCGTCGGCGTCGCCGACGGTTTCCGCGGGGGAGTCGACGAAACGCACCTGGAGTTCCTCCCAGGCGGCGGCGTACCGGGCCCGCGACTCCGGGCTGAGCGGGGTCAGCTCCAGCTCGGCGTGGCGGCGTTCCCGTTCCCGCAGCTCCCGCTCGGCGGCGCCGCGGCTGTCCTGCTCGGCGACGGCCCGGTCGTACTCGGGGCCGAAACGCTGCCTGAGGGCCCGGCGGCGGCTGGCGACCACGGCGACCGCGGCGAGCGCCGCGAGCACCAGAACGACGATGACTATGACGACTACCTGGGTGGGCGACATGGCTCCTCCTTCGCCCGCTGGTATTCCCTCCGGTCCGTGATCGTCAATCCCGATCGGGGGTACTTTCCTGCGCGATCGTGCCCCCGGCGCCTGCCCACGGCACGGCCGGGCACACGTCCGTTTCGCGCCGCGAAAGGTGGACCGACCCCAGAAGCGGCGTCCGGGTGACGAACCGGGCGGCGCGCGGCGCGGCCGGCGAGCGGCCTCCGGTACGCCCCTTGTGGACGAAATCCCGCCGGTCCCTTCCGGCGGTGCCGTGCCGTCCAACGGTGTCCACAGCGAACATTCCGGACCGTAGTGAGGGGCGAGACGGCCGGTAGTGCATCCGGCTGGGATTACGTATCCTGCCCAAGGCGCCCGGGCCGGGGCCCGGCGTCGCGGCCCTCCGGCCGGTGCCGGCGCCACCCCTGCGACACCTTCCCCCGGGCGAGGTTGGATGAACACCCGAGACTGGCCGATCCGCGCCAAGCTGACCGCGCTGGTCATCGGTCCGGTGACCGGGCTGCTGGCACTGTGGATCTTCGCCACCACGCTGACCTTCGGGCCGGCCCTCGACCTGCTCGCCGCACGCACCCTCCTCTATGACCTGGGCCGGCCCGGTGAGAGCGTGGTCGCCGAGCTGCAACGGGAACGCCGGCTCTCGGTCGTCCAGCTCGCCGGCGACACCGCCCTGCCCGCTCTGGCCGAGCAGCGCGTCCGCACCGACCGGGCGATCGCCGAGCTGCGCCGCCGGGTCGACGGGGACAAGCTCCGCGACGCCGCCGACGACCTGCTCGACGCCCGGCTCGACCAGCTGGTCTCGGCCCTCGACGCGCTGCCCGCCGGGCGGGGCTTCATCGACGGCCGGAAGGTGGACCAGGCCGGCGCCGTCGGACTCTACAGCGGGATGATCGGCTCCGCCTTCCAGACCTTCGCCGCCATGGCCACGCTGCCCGACGCCCAGCTCAACCGGCAGGCGCTGGCGCTCACCGGGCTCGGCCGGTCCCGGGAGCTGCTCGGCCAGGCCGACGCGCTGCTGGCCGGCGCGGTCACCGCGGGCCGGTACGCCGAGGGTGAGCACGAGCAGCTGGTCCGCACCATCGAGAACCAGCGCTTCCTGGCCGAGAACGCGGTGGCCGACCTGCCGCCCGCCGAACGGACCGGTTACCAGCGACTCACCGAGGGGGAGGCGTTCGTCCGGCTGCGCGCCCTTCAGGACACCCTGGTCCGCGCCCGCGACCTGCCGGCCGGGTTCGACATCCGGGCCTGGGAGACCAGCCACGCCGCGGTCTCGCAGGGCCTGCGGGACTTCGAGCTGCGCGGCGCGGACACCCTCACCGAGCGGTCCGTGCCCATGGCCGTCCAGATCCTGGTCCGGCTGGCGGCCGCCGGGGTGCTCGGCCTGGTCGCCATCGTGGTCTGCGTGCTGGTGGCGCTGCGGGTCGGCCGGTCCCTGGACCGCCGGCTCACCGGGGTCCGCACCGCCGCGCTGGAGATGGCCGAGCACCGTCTGCCCGACGTGGTGGCCCGGCTGCGCCGCGGCGAGGAGGTCGACGTCGCCCGCGAGGCGCCCGAGCTGGACCACGGCGGCGACGAGATCGGCCAGGTGGGGCGCGCCTTCAACGAGGTGCGCCGCACGGCCGTGCAGGCCGCCGTCGACGAGGTCACCCTGCGTCGCGGCCTCAACGAGGTCTTCCTGAACATCGCCCGGCGCAGTCAGGGCCTGGTGCACCGGCAGCTGGCGCTGCTGGACCGGCTGGAGCGGCGGACCGAGGACCCGGACGAGCTGGCCGGGCTGTTCCAGGTCGACCACCTCGCCACCCGGCTCCGGCGGCACGCCGAGGACCTGGTCATCCTGGCCGGCGCGGCCCCCGGCCGGGGCTGGCGCAACCCGGTCGCCGCGGTCGACGTGGTGCGCGGCGCGATCTCCGAGGTCGAGTCGTACGACCGGGTCGACGTGGGCGAGGTCCGGCCGGCCGGTGTGCTCGGCCGTGCCGTCGGCGACCTGATCCACCTGCTCGCCGAGCTGGTCGAGAACGCCACCGTCTTCTCCCCGCCGGGCAGCCGGGTGACCATCACCGGCCGCACGGTGCCCGGCGGCTACACCGTCGAGATCACCGACCGGGGGCTCGGCATGTCGCCGACGGCCCTGGCGGACGCCAACCGCAAGCTGTCCCACGCCCCGGAGTTCGACCCGACCGACAGCGCCCGGCTCGGCCACTTCGTGGTCGCCCGGCTGGCCGCCCGGCACGGCGTCCGGGTCGAGCTCCGCCCCGCCGCGCCCGGCGGGATCACGGCCGCCGTGTTCGTCCCGTCGGACCTGATCACCGCCGAGCCGGCGATCGGCCCGACCGGCCCGGACGCCGACCGGCCCGGGCGGGACGACCGGCGGATGGCCAAGGTGACCCGGTTGGCCACGGTCCCCCGGACGCGGGCTTCCCGGCCCGGCCGGGACCGCCCCGAGTCGGCGGTCGTGCCGCTGCCCGCCGGCCGACCCTCCGCCGTCGAGACGCCGGCGGACGCCGACGGCCTGCCCCGCCGGGTCCGTCGGCGCGGGCCGGCGGCCCGCCCCCGGCCGGTCGTCGCGGACAACCCGGCCCACCGCCCGCCCGAGGAGGCCCGGCGCGCCATGTCCGCGCTCCAGGCCGGCACCGCCCGGGGCCGCCGCGACGGCTCCCGCGCCGCCACCGACCCCGGCGCCGCCCGCAGCCGGCCCGCCCCGGCGGCGGCGGGCGGTCCGGCCGCCGACCCCACCGCCGCCCCGGGCCGGGCCGGCGCTCCGCCCACCGACGCGGCCCGTACCCGGGCCACCGAGCCCTCCCCGCCCGAACCGGCGGCGGCTCCGGACCAACGAACCGCGACTGAGAGGGACGCCTAGTGGTGCACACGACGCGGCAGAACGCCGATCTCGACTGGTTGCTCGACGACCTGGTGGAGCGGGTGCCGGGCGCCCGCCAGGCGGTGGTGCTGTCGGCGGACGGCCTCATGCTCGGCGCGTCCGCCGAGCTGGACCGCACCGACGCGGAACACCTCTGCGCCCTGGCCTCCGGTTTCTCCAGCCTCGCCAAGGGGGCCACCCGGCACGTGGGTGGCGGCGCGGTCCGGCAGACCGTGGTGGAGATGGAGTCGGCCTACCTGTTCGTCACGGCCGCCGGGCAGGGCGCCTGCCTGGCCGTGGTGAGCGACGCCGACGCCGACATCGGCCTGGTGGCGTACGAGATGGCCATGCTGGTCATCCGGGTCGGCGAGAACCTCAGCGCACCGGCCCGCACGGCGGCGACCGATGCGGGCTGAGTCGCCGGGCCCGCAGCACGAGTGGCTGGACGCCGCCGCCGGCCCCGTGGTCCGCCCGTACACCGTGACCGGTGGCCGGGTGCGCCCGCCGGTCGACGGCTTCGACCTGGTGGCGTTCGTGCTGACCACGCCGGGGGCCGACCCGGCCGGCGTGCCCGGTCTCCAGCCGGAGCACCGGCGCCTCGCCGAACTGGCCCGCCGACCGGTGGCCGTGGCCGACCTCGCCGCCGACCTGGATCTCGCCGTCGGCGTGGTCCGGGTGCTGCTCGGCGACCTCCTCGCCCGGGGGCTGGTCACCGTGCGCCGGCCGGCCGCCGCCCACCTGCCCGACGACAACATCCTCAAGGCGGTGGTCAGTGGACTCCGTGCGCTTTGACCGGGAGCCGGCCGCGCCGCGGGTGCCGCTGGCTCTGAAGATCCTCATCGCCGGTGGCTTCGGCGCGGGCAAGACGACGCTGGTGAGCGCGTTGAGCGAGGTCCGGCCGTTGCAGACCGAGGAGGTGCTGACCGGCGCCGGCATCGGCACCGACGACGTCTCCGGGGTGGAGCAGAAGTCGACCACCACCGTGGCGATGGACTTCGGCCGCATCACCATCAACGACGACCTGCAGGTCTACCTCTTCGGCACCCCGGGGCAGGACCGGTTCTGGTTCCTCTGGGACGAGCTGGCGTTCGGAGCGCTCGGCGCCGTGGTGCTGGCCGACACCCGGCGGCTGGCCGACTGCTTCCCCTCGATCGACTACTTCGAGCAGCGGGGCATCCCGTTCGTGGTGGGTGTGAACTGCTTCGACGGGTCCCGCCGGTTCAGCCTGGAGGCGGTCCGCGACGCCCTGGACCTGGACCCGGACGTGCCGCTGGTGCTCTGCGACGCCCGGGACCGGCAGTCCGGCAAGCTGGTGCTGATCTCGCTGGTCGAGCACGTCGCGCGGCAGCGCGGCGAGCCGGTGCCGGTGGGCTGACCCGCCGCGCCCGCCGGCTCGGCCGGAAAGCCGGCGCCGGGAATGACGCCTAACCTGCCGGCTCACCGGGAAGGCTCTGGTTGGATCAACGATGGGACGGCGGAAGGTGGGAGCGGTGACCGGGCAGGACGCGATCGTCCACATCGGGGGCTACACGGCGGAGTCGGGCGGGCGGGCCGAGGGCATCGTCGCCGCCCGGCGCGACCCGGCGACGGGGGCGCTGACCCCGCTCGGCACGGTGGCGGTCACCCCGTCGCCGTCGTTCCTCGTCCGGCATCCGGCGCTGCCGGTGCTCTATGCGGTCAACGAGCTGGCCGAGGGGCAGGTCAGCGCCTTCCGGACCGGTCCGGACGGCGACCTCGACCCGCTCGGCGCACGCCCGACCGGCGGGGCGGAGCCCTGCCATCTGGCGGTGGCACCGGACGGCCGGCACCTGTTCGTGGCGAACTACGGCGGCGGAAGCGTGGCGGTCTTCCCTCTCGACGCCGACGGCACGCCGGGGGAGCGCAGCGACCTGGTCCGGCACGAGGGGCACGGCGCCGACCCGGAGCGGCAGGAGCAGGCGCACTGCCACATGGTCTCGCCCGACCCGGCGGCCGGTCCGCTGCTCGCCGTCGACCTGGGCACCGACTCGGTCTACCGGTACGACCTCGACGTCCCCTCGGGGCGGCTGGTGCCCCGCGCCCCCCGACTGCGGACGCCGGCCGGCACCGGGCCCCGGCACCTGGCCCGGCACCCCGACGGGCGGCGCTGCTGGCTCGTCGGCGAGCTGGACGGGACGGTCACCGCGTACGACCTGACCCCGGACGGGCTGCACCAGCGGGTCCGGGTGGACGCCAGCGGCCGGGCCGGGCACGTGCAGCCCTCCGAGGTCGCCGTCGGGCCGGACGGCCGTTTCCTCTACGTGGGCAACCGGGGTGTGGGCACGGTCGCGGTGTTCGCGCTAAACGGCGAGGCGCCCGAGCTGGTGGCCGAGGTGGACACCGGCGGGGAGTGGCCCCGGCACTTCGCCCGGACCGGCGAGCACCTCTACGTGGCCGACGAGCGGGCCGGCATGATCAGGATCTTCCGGGTGGACCCGGGCACCGGCGTGCCGGAGCCCGTGGGCGAGCCGGTGCCGGTGGCGAGTCCCACCTGTGTCCGTCCGTGACGGGGCAGTCACCGGAACACCGTCCGCAGTGGACTTTGATCACCTGGGATGACTGACCACTCACTCAATGTGATGATTTGGCGATCAACTGTTTCTCCTGCGTAACTTTCGTCCGAACGGTTGTGGCACTAACCCCACGAGATACGCAAGATGGTCACCGTGTCTGGCCGCCATCGCATGCGTTCGAACCTCCGTGGGGCAGGTGCCGTTGCCGCGGCCACCGCGCTCGTCGTCGTCGTAGCCGGCTCCTGGTTCGGTTATCAGCAGCTGGCCGGCCCGAACTGCTCGGGGCGGATCGAGCTGTCCGTCGCGGCGGCCCCGGAGATCGCCCCCGCCGTGCGCGGAGCGGCCGACCAGTGGGTCGCCGACGGCGCGGCCGTCGGCGAGACCTGCATCGCCGTGAACGTCTCCTCCGCCGAGCCGGTCGACGTCGCCGCCGCGGTGGCGAGCAAGCACGGCGCCACCCTGGCCGGGGTCGGGCAGGCCAGCGGCACCGTGGTCACGCCGGACGTCTGGGTGCCCGACTCCTCCACCTGGCTGCTGCGGCTCAAGAGCGGCGGCGCCACCGCGTTCGCGCCGGCCAACGGCGCCTCGATCGCCCGCAGTCCGGTGGTGGTCGCCCTGCCCGAGCCGGTGGCCTCCCGGGTCGGCTGGCCGGACAAGGAGCTGCGCTGGACCGACCTGCTGGGCCAGGTCACCAGCGGCAAGCCGTTGCGTGCCGGGATCGTCGAGCCGACCCAGGACGCCGCCGGCCTGTCCGGGCTGCTCTCGCTGACCGCCGCCGCGAGCGCCACGGGCGCCGCCGGCTCGCCGAAGGCCCAGGAGGCGATGGTTGGTGCCCTGCGGGCGCTGGCCACCAACCGCTCCTCGCTGCGGGAGGACCTCCTGGCCCGCTTCCCGCGCTCGTCGGACCCGACGGCCATCGCCAACGCGCTGGGCGCGGCGGCGCTGTCGGAAGAGGACGTGATCGCGTACAACAACACCAAGCCGCCGATCCCGCTGGCGGCGCTCTACCTCAAGCCCGATCCGATCGCGCTGGACTACCCGTTCGCCGTGCTGCCCGGCATCGAGCCGACCAAGGCGTCGGCCGCCCGGGTGCTCTTCGAGGTGCTGCGCACCCCGGGCTTCAAGAACCGGCTGGCCGGTCAGGCCCTGCGGGCGCCGGACGGCAACTGGGGCGACGGGTTCAAGGCGCCGCAGGGTGCGCCGAGCCCGGCGAACGGCGGCGCGACCGCCATCCCGGCGGCCGGGCAGGGCGGCGCGGCCGACCTGGACCCGGTCGCCATCCAGAAGGCGACCACCACCTGGTCGGTGGCGACCCAGTCCGGCCGCATGCTCTGCGTCATCGACGTCTCCGGCTCGATGAAGAAGCCGGTGGCGACCGCCGGCGGCGCCAGCCGGGAGCAGGTCACCGTCGCCGCCGCGAGTCAGGGCCTGGGGCTCTTCGACGACTCCTGGTCGATCGGCCTGTGGACCTTCTCCACCAATCTGAACGGATCGCAGGACTACCGCGAGCTGATCGGGATCAAGCCGCTGTCGAGCAACCGCGGCCCGATCCAGCAGCGCCTGGCCGCGATCCGGCCCTCGAGCGGCAACACCGGCCTCTACGACACGATGCTGGCGGCCTACAAGAAGGTCCAGCAGGACTGGGAGCCCGGCAAGGTCAACTCGATCGTGCTGTTCACCGACGGCAAGAACGAGGATGACCACGGCATCTCCCAGAAGGCCCTGCTGAGCCAGCTCAAGCAGCTGCGCGACGAGGAGCAGCCGGTCCAGGTGATCATCATCGGCATCGGCACCGAGGTCAGCCTCGCCGAGCTCACGTCGATCACCAAGGAGACCGGCGGTGGCGCCTTCGTCACGACCGACCCGAGCAAGATCGGTGAGATCTTCCTGCAGGCGATCGCGCTGCGGCCGCCGGCGCCGCGCTGATCCGGCACTCAGTGAGGGTGTTCCGCCGTACCGGCAGATCCGGTACGGCGGAACGCTTCTCGGTAGAAGAGAACTGACGGCAATGTGTCCGAAGCAATCGGTAACCATAATTGTCGAGGCAAGATGACCGGGTGCTCCGAACCGCGGGATCCCCACCGGGACCGCGCGGCGCGGGGTCGTCCTGAGCGAAGTGGGGAGGGCCGGTGACCTCGGCGACGCTGTTGACCCCCGCCAGCACGTCGTCGCGACCCGGTGGCGACCGCCCCGGACCGACGACGCGCGCCGCGGAGCGGGCCTACATCCGGGTCCTGGCGGTGCTGGACACCGCCGTGCTGACCGTCGCCATCCTGATCGGGTACGTGGCCCGGTTCGGCGACGAGGAACCGAGCGGCTCCGAGATCCCCTACGTGGTGGTCGCGCCCGCCCTGCTGCTGGTCTGGCTGGTTTCGCTCAAGGCGATGCGCTGCTACGACGACCAGGTGCTGGGCTACGGCGCCGACGAGTACCGGCGGGTCAGCGCGGCGAGCCTGCGGCTGGCCGGCGGCATCGCCATCGCCGGCTACATCGCCGACGTGGGGGTCTCCCGCGGCTTCCTGGCCATCTCCTTCGCGGTCGGCACGCTCGGCCTGGAGGTGGCCCGGTTCGCCGCCCGCAAGCGGCTGCACCGCGCCCGCGACCGGGGCGCCGGCTGGTCCCGCAAGGTGCTGGTGGTCGGCGACACCGCGCACGTGCTGGAGCTGGTGCACACGCTGCGCCGCGAGCCCTACGCCGGCTACCAGGTCGTCGGCGCCTGCATCCCGGACGCGCTGCTCGCCCCGGTGCCGCAGCGGCTGGGCGACGTGCCGGTGGTGGGCTCCTTCCGGGGCATCCCGGAGGCGGCCACCGCGATCGGCGCGGACACCGTGGCGGTCACCGCCTCGGGCGAGCTGACCGCGGCCCGGCTGCGCCGGCTGGGCTGGCAGCTGGAGGGCACGGGTGTCGACCTCGTGGTGGCCCCGGCGCTCACCGACGTCGCCGGCCCGCGCATCCACACCCGGCCGGTGGCCGGCCTGCCGCTGATCCACGTCGAGGCGCCCGAGTTCCGGGGCGCCCGCAAGCTGGTCAAGGGTTTCGTCGACCGGTCGATCTCGCTGATCGCCCTGCTCCTGCTGTCGCCGCTGCTGGCGGTGATCGCCCTGGCCATCAAGCTGGACAGCCGCGGCCCGGTGCTGTTCCGCCAGACCCGGGTCGGTCAGGGCGGCAAGGAGTTCGGCGTCTTCAAGTTCCGCACCATGGTCGTCAACGCCGACGCCCTGCTCGCCGAGCTGGCCGCACGCAACGAGACCGACGGCCTGATGTTCAAAATGCGCGACGACCCCCGGGTGACCCGGGTGGGCCGGCTGCTGCGCAAGTGGTCCCTGGACGAGCTGCCCCAGCTGGCCAACGTGCTGCTCGGCCAGATGAGCCTGGTCGGTCCGCGCCCGCCGCTGCCCTCCGAGGTGGCCCGCTACGACGGCGACGTGGCCCGCCGGCTGCTGGTCAAGCCCGGCATGACCGGCCTCTGGCAGGTCAGCGGCCGGTCCGACCTGAGCTGGGAGGACGGCATCCGGCTCGACCTCTACTACGTGGAGAACTGGTCTCTGGCCGCCGACCTCACCATCCTCTGGAAGACGTTCGGCGCGGTGGTCAACAGCCGCGGCGCGTACTGACCCGGCGGGCGGCCGGGGCCGGTCAGGGCTGCGGGCCGAGCCAGTCCAGGCAGACCACCACCGCGTCGTCGACCAGGTCGCCGGCCACGAAGGCGCGCAGGTCGCCGATCAGCGACCGGACGGCGTCCAGCGGCTCCATCGGCCCGGTGCGCCGCAGGAAGCGGTCCAGCGCGGTCTCGCCGTAGCGGATCCGCTCCTGGGTGGCGTCGATGACCCCGTCGCTGACCACGAAGAGCCGGTCCCCGCGCTGCAGCTCGAAGCGCTGCTCCCGGTAGTCGGTGCCCTCGAACATGCCGAGCGGGAACTGCTTGTCCAGGACCTGCTCGGTCACCTCGCCGTCGCGCAGCAGCACCAGGCGGGGCGAGCCGGCGTCGACCACGTTCAGCGTCCCGGTCGCCAGGTCCAGCTCCAGCAGGAGCGCGGAGAGGTGCTGCTCGCCCCGGTGCAGCGCGTAGATCGCCTGGTCCGCGAGGGCGGCCTGGTCGGCCAGCCCCAGCTGGGCGCGGCGGGCGTTGCGCAGCGCGTGGGTGGCCAGCGAGGTGAGCATCGAGGCGGCCACCCCCTCGCCCGAGCCGTTGATCACCGACAGCCAGAGCCGGTGGCCGTCGTCGGACCAGTCGAAGCCGTCGCCGCGCACCGCGTACGCGGGCTCCAGCTGGCCGGCCAGGCTGAAGGAGGGGCGGATCCGGCTGCGGCCGGGCAGCAGCTCCCACTGCATCTCGGCGGCCAGGGTGAGCCGGCGGCTGCGCCGGGCGGTCAGGTAGATGTCCGTGGTGGCCGCCACGGCGGCCAGCTCGTGCCCGAGAGCGGTGGCGACGGCGTCCAGCTCGGCCAGGGCGGCCGGGTCAGCCGGCACCGGTGCGATCCGGAGCACCCCGCGCCGCTCGCCGCGCATCCCGACCGGGAACCAGCCGGTGCCCTCCGACACGATGGGCTCCTGGTGGTCGAAGCAGCGCCAGGCCGGGTGGCCGGGGGTGACGATCGACTCACCCCCGCCCAGCGGCAGCAGCGCGGCCAACCGGTAGTCGACCTGGTACAGCTCGGTGCGGGTGATCCCGTACGACCGTTCCAGCTCGGCGGCGAGCCGGTCGACGAGCTGGTCGGTCGGCGCCTCGGTGAGGCTCCGCCGTGCCCGATCCTCCGGTCCGCTCATCTTTGCTCCTTTGCACAGGTCGTCGGCCTGGTGAGGCGGGTAGTCTCGGGCCCACCATGGCCGAAGAACGCGGTCCCCAGGGACCTGATGCGAGTATGGCCGCCGACCTCGACGAGGCGGCGGGCACCCTGCTGGCTGTCTGGGAGGCGGCCCGGGAGCGGACCACGAGCCGGCTCTCCGGTGCCCAGTTGCGCGCGGTCATGGTCGTCGAGCAGTACGACGGGATCAACCTCCGCCGGCTCGCCACGCTGACCGACATGCTGCTCTCCTCCGCCAGCCGGCTCTGCGACCGGCTGGTGGCGGCCGGCATGCTGGAGCGGGAGCCGGGCCGGTACGACCGGCGCGAGATCGCCCTGCACCTCACCCCGGCGGCCACCCGGCTCCTCGGCGAGCTGCGCGCCGACCGGCGCCAGCGGCTGGACCGGATCCTGGTCGGCATGAGCCCGGAGGGGCGGGCGGCGCTGGTGCGCGGGATGCGCGAGTTCGACGAGGTCGCCCGACGCGGGGAGGCCGCCGCGGCGGAGGGCTGGCCGGTGCTCCAGCCATCGGGGGAGCGGATCGGCGACCCGCAGCCCGAGCCGGAGTCACCCGGCGAGCCGCCGGTGGCCCGCACCGCCTGACCGGCCCGGGCCGGGCCCTCCCGCCGCCACGACCAGCATGGCGACGTCGTCGTGCACCTGGCCGTCGAGCCACTCGTCGACGAGCTGGAGCAGCCGGTCGACCAGCGCGGCGGGCGGCAGCCCGGCTCCGGACGCGAGCGCCCGCCGCAGCCGGGCGTCGCCGAACATCTCCAGCCGGCTGGGCCCGCCCCGGGCCTCGGTCACCCCGTCGGTGTACGCCACCAGCACGTCGCCCGGGGCCAGGCGTACCTCCGCCTCGACGAAGCGGGCCGCGGTCAGCGCGCCGACCGGCATGCCGCCGACCCGGACCGGCTCGATCCGGCCGTCGGTGCGGACCACCAGCGGGGCCGGGTGGCCGCCGCCGGCCACCCGGACCAGCAGCCCGCCGCCCGGCTCGCGGGTCAGGGCGCCCAGCAGGAGGGTGGTGAACTGGGCCCGGCGGGCCGCGTCGGGTGCGTCCAGCAGCGCGTGGTTGAGCAGTTCCATCAGCTCCCGCGGGCGTTGCTCGACCAGCCGCAGGGTCTGCAGCGACTGGCGTACCCGCCCGGTCAGCACGGCCGCGCCGACCCCCTTGCCGCACACGTCGCCGAGGGCGAAGAGGCCGCCGCCGGGGGTGGGGAAGAGGTCGTAGAAGTCGCCCCCGATGCGCAGCGTGTCCCCGGCGGCACGGTAGCCGCCGGCCAGCGTCATCCCGGGAAGCGGCGGCAGGTCCGGGGGGAGGAGGCTGTTCTGGAGCACGCGGGCCAGGTTCGCCTGCTCCCCGTAGAGGTCGGCCGCCGCCAGCGCGGCGCCAGCCCGGGCCGCGAACTCCCGCGCCAGCTCGACCTCGCGCGGGTCGAAGCCGCTCCGCCCGGGACGGCGGGCCAGGATGAGCGCGCCGGCCGGGCCGCCGGCGCTGCGCATCGGGCTGATCAGCACGGCGCCGGGCCGGCCGAAACCCGCGGGCAGCAGCTCGCCCAGCTCGGCCAGCTCGGCGTCGAGCCAGGGGCCGGACTCGGTGGCGTCGCCGTCGAGCGCCTCGACCAGGCCGGGCGCCGACTCGACCACCGGCCAGCCGGCGACGCCGGTGACCGGGCCGGGCTCGTCGGCGGCGTACCGGACCCAGTGCGGCAGGTCCTCGGCGGGCGGGGACGGGCGGTGCACGGCCACGGCGGCGTCGGCCAGGTGGGGCACCGGGAGGGTGACGGCGGCGCGCAGCGTCTGGTCCCGGTGCAGGGAGAGCCCGAGGCGGCTGCCCGCCTGGGCCAGGAAGGCGGTGCGGGACCGCTCGGCCCGCAGCGCGTCGTCGCGCGCCTGCTCCTCGGTGACGTCCCGCACGTACCAGGCGCAGGTGCCGGCGGCCAGCCGGCGCCGGACGCCACGCAACCGCCGGCCGTGGTGCTCGGCGTCGAAGGTCCCGCCGTCGCCGCGCACGGCGTCCGCCAGCGCGGGCACCGGGCAGTTGGCCAGGTCGACGCCGGGGGAGAGCTCGGGGAGGAGTTCCGCGGCCGCGGCGTTGACCAGGGTGACGACGCCGGCCCGGTCGGTGGTCACGACGGCCTCGGCGAGCCCGTCCAGCAGTTCGCGGGCGAGCCGGGAGTCGTCCGGCAGCGCGGCCCCGGCCGACGGTCGGGCGGTCCTCATCGCCGGGGGCGGGGCGCTTCGGTCTGTCGAACCGTGCGCATGCTGTCGGTGCACTCCTCGATCGCGATCCGTTGCCTGGCGGCAAGCGTACCGAGCGGGGGCGCCGGAAGCCCACGGAGGAGCGCCGCGGTCAGCCGGAACGGGCCAGCCAGGCGACCGGACGGTCCACCACCCGGCGGACCACCGAGGCGGCCCCACCGACCGCCGCGGAGCGCGCCCCGAGCGCCGCCGGGCGCACCGTCACCGGGGACCAGGCGGCGGTGAGCACCCGCCGGGAGATCTCCGCGACCACGGGCGGGCGCAGCCAGGGGGCGAGCGGGGCGTATCCGCCGCCGAGCACCACGGTGTCCAGGTCCAGCAGGTTCACCACGCCCGCCACGGCCACCCCGAGGGCGGTCCCGGCATCCGCCAGGGCGGTCAGCGCGGCCGGGTCGCCCGCCCCGGCCAGGTCGGCCAGCCGGGTGGCGGCGGTGTCCGCGGGCAGGTCCGCGCCGGTCAGGCCGGCGGCGGCCAGGATGGCCTCCTGGCCCGCGTACCGCTCCAGGCAGCCCTGGCCGCCGCAGCGGCACGGCCGCCCCTGCGGCTGCACCGGGATGTGACCGATCTCGCCGCTCCAGCCGCGCGCGCCCCGGTAGAGCACCCCGTCCAGCACGATCCCGGCGCCGATGCCGATCTCGCCGGTGATGTGCAGGAAGCTGGTCGAGCCCGGTGGGCCGGCGTGCAGCTCGCCGAGGGCGGCCAGGTTGGCCTCGTTGTCGACCACCAGCGGGGGGATGCCGGCGACCGGCTCGGCGAGCGGGCGCCCGGCGAGCAGGGCGGGCACGTCGACGTCCCGCCAGCCGAGGTTGGGGGCGAGCCGGACCAGGCCGCCGCCGTCGACCAGGCCCGGTACGGCGAGCGCCGCGCCGGCCAGGGTCAGCCCGTCGCGTGCGGCGGCGGCGCGGGCCTCGGCGGCCAGGGCGGCGAGCCGCTCCAGGGCGTCGGCGGGGGAGACCGGGCGCAGGTCGGCGCGGCGCACCAGGTGGTGCCGGACCGCCCCGGTGAGGTCGACCACGCAGGCGGCCAGGTAGTCGACGTTCACCTCCAGGCCGAGCCCGGCCGGGCCGTCGGCGGCCAGCACCAGCCCGCGGGCGGGCCGCCCGGCCCCGGTGCGCGGCGCGGGTTCGGCCTCGGCGACCAGCCGGCCGGCGATGAGGTCGTCCACGACGGCGGAGACGGTGGCCCGGGTCAGCCCGGTTTCGGCGGCGATTCCGGCGCGGGACGGCGGTCGGTCGGCGGTGGCGATCCGCCGGAGCACGACGGCGAGGTTGAGCTCGCGCAGGCTGCCCTGGCGGACCGCGCCGGCGGTGCTGGGGCTGGTCACCCCTTGACAGTGCCACAGCGTGGTCATTTAATTCAACCACTGAACAAATTGCGGACGACACCACCACCCGGAGGTCCCCATGGCGCCCCGTCCCACCCCCGCGGACAAGTTCTCGTTCGGTCTCTGGACGGTGGGCTGGACGGCCCGCGACCCGTTCGGCGACGCCACCCGACCCGAGCTGGGCGCCGTCGAGGCCGTCCACCGGCTGGCCGAGCTGGGCGCGTACGGGATCACCTTCCACGACGACGACCTCGTCCCGTTCGGCGCGGACGCCGCCACCCGCGACGCCCACCTGTCCCGGTTCCGCAAGGCCCTCGACGAGACCGGCCTGGTGGTGCCCATGGTCACCACCAACCTCTTCACCCACCCGGTGTTCAAGGACGGCGGCTTCACCAGCAACGACCGCTCGGTACGCCGCTACGCGCTGCGCAAGGTGCTGCGCAACGTCGACCTGGCCGCCGAGCTGGGCGCCCGCACCTTCGTCATGTGGGGCGGCCGGGAGGGCGCCGAGTACGACCTGGCCAAGGACATCCGCGCCGCGCTGGACCGCTACCGCGAGGCGGTCGACCTGCTCTGCCAGTACGTCGTCGACCAGGGCTACGACCTGCGCTTCGCCATCGAGCCCAAGCCGAACGAGCCGCGCGGCGACATCCTGCTGCCCACCGTCGGCCACGCGCTCGCGTTCATCTCCACCCTGGCCCGCCCGGAGCTGGTGGGCCTCAACCCCGAGGTCGGCCACGAGCAGATGGCCGGGCTGAACTTCGCGCACGGCATCGCCCAGGCGCTCTGGCAGGGCAAGCTGTTCCACATCGACCTGAACGGCCAGCGCGGCATCAAGTACGACCAGGACCTGGTCTTCGGCCACGGCGACCTGCTCAACGCGTTCGCCCTGGTCGACCTGCTGGAGCACGGCGGCCCGAACGGCGGCCCCGCGTACGACGGCCCCCGGCACTTCGACTACAAGCCCTCCCGCACCGAGGACATCAGCGGGGTGTGGGCCTCCGCGGCGGCGAACATGAGCACCTACCTGCTGCTCAAGGAGCGGGCCGCCGCGTTCCGGGCCGATCCGGAGGTGGCCGAGGCGCTGGCCGCCAGCAAGGTCTCCGAACTCGCCGCCCCGACGCTGGGTGCGGGCGAGAGCTACGCCGACCTGCTCGCCGACCGCGCCGCGTTCGAGGAGTTCGACCCGCAGGCGGCCGGTGCGCAGGGCTACGGTTTCGTCCGGCTCAACCAGCTCGCCGTCGAGCACCTGCTCGGCGCGCGCTGAGGCGGGTCGCCATGCCGCTCGTCGCCGGGATCGACTCGTCGACCCAGTCCTGCAAGGTGGTGATCCGGGACGCGGAGACCGGCGCGCTGGTCCGGCGGGGCCGCGCGCCGCACCCGGAGGGCACCGAGGTCGACCCGCACGCCTGGTGGGACGCCCTGCGGGCGGCCGTCGCCGAGGCCGGCGGGCTGGCCGACGTGGCCGCCGTCTCGGTCGGCGGCCAGCAGCACGGCATGGTCTGCCTGGACGAGGCGGGGCAGGTGGTCCGCCCGGCGCTGCTCTGGAACGACACCCGCTCCGCCGACGCCGCCCGGGAGCTGGTCGAGGAGGCCGGCGGCGGGGAGGCCGGCCGCCGATTCTGGGCCGACGCGACCGGCTCGGTGCCGGTGGCCAGCTTCACCGCCACCAAGCTGCGCTGGCTGGCCCGGCACGAGCCGGCCAACGCCGACCGGGTGGCCGCCGTCTGCCTGCCGCACGACTGGCTCACCTGGCGGCTGGCCGGCGCACCCGGGCTGGCCGCGCTGCGCACCGACCGCGGCGACGCCAGCGGCACCGGCTACTGGTCGCCGCGTACCGGGGAGTACCGCCTCGACCTGCTGGAACGCGCCTTCGGCCGGCGGCTGCGGGTGCCGGTCGTGCTGGGCCCGGCCGAGGTGGCCGGCCACCTCGACCCGGCGGCGTTCGGCGCCGGCGCGAGCCCCGGCGGCCCGGTCCTGCTGGGGCCGGGCACCGGCGACAACGCCGCCGCCGCGCTCGGCGCCGGGGCCGGCCGGGGCGACGTGGTCGTCTCGATCGGCACCTCGGGCACCGTCTTCGCGGTCGCCGACACTCCGGCCGCCGATCCGAGCGGGGCGGTGGCCGGCTTCGCCGACGCGACCGGCCGGTTCCTGCCGCTGGTCTGCACGCTCAACGCCGCGCGCGTGCTCGACGCCGCCGCCACGCTGCTCGGCGTCGACCTGGCCACCCTGAGCGAGCTGGCGCTGGCCGCCCCGCCCGGCGCCGGCGGGCTGGTCATGGTGCCGTACCTGGAGGGGGAACGGACCCCGGACCGGCCCACCGCCACCGCCGCGCTGCACGGGCTCACCCTGGGCACCTCGACCCCGGCGCACCTGGCCCGGGCCGCCGTCGAGGGCATGCTCTGCGCGCTCGCCGACGGCCTCGACGCGCTGACCGCGCAGGGCGCCCGCGCCGACCGGATCATCCTGGTTGGCGGCGGGGCCCGCTCCGCCGCCGTGCGGCGGATCGCCCCGCAGGTCTTCGGCCGCCCCGTGGTCGTGCCCCCGCCCGGGGAGTACGTCGCCGACGGGGCCGCCCGCCAGGCCGCCTGGGTCGCCCTGGGTGGCGCGGCGCCGCCCACCTGGCCGGCGGGCGACACCGAGGAGTACGCGTCGCCGGGCGTTTCCGCCATCCGCGAGCGCTACGCCCTGGCCCGGGACCGGGTGGTCGACCGGGCGGGGTGATAAAAGGGGATGCCGGGCGGCCGACCGGTAGGGATCATCGGGGCGTGCCATCGACTTCCCCGCCCGGAGACGCCGCCCGGCGCAGCCCGCTGCCCGTCTTCCAGTACGACGACGTCGACAGCCCGGGCGACGTCATCGACACGCTGCTGCTGACCGACTTCGTCACCGGCCGCCACCCCTGGGCGCGTACGGTCCGCCTGGCCAAGGTCCGGGCCGGGGCCCGGCTGGTGCCCGAGCGGGCGACGCTGACCCGGACGGCCATCGAGCGCAACCGGGAGGCCCGCCTCGCCGGTGGCGACGGCTGGACGGTACGGGTGGTGAGCTGGCGCGGCCGGGGCGCGGAGGTGACGGTCACCGCCGTCGACGAGGCGACCGGCGCGGCCGTCCTCGACGAGATCGTCACGGGCGGGGCCGAGCCGGTGCAGCGGGACACCGGCCCGATCGGCTTCTGGCACCAGAACCCCCGGCGCGGTGCCCAGCGGGACACCCGGCGGATCACCACGCCCACCTGGGCCGAGATCCGGGCCAACTATCCGGCCGCGGCGGCGACCCGGCTGGACGCCCTGATGGTGGCGACCCCCGAGACGGTCGCCGGCCGGCTGCTGCTCATGCACGGGCCCCCGGGCACCGGGAAGACCACGGCGTTGCGCGCGCTCGCCCGCGAGTGGCGCGAGTGGTGCCAGGTGGACTGCGTCCTCGACCCCGAGGTGCTCTTCGGCGATCCCGCCTACCTCGCCGAGGTGGCGGTGGGGGAGCACGAGGAGGGCGACGACGGCGAGGACCGGCGCCGGTGGCGGCTGCTCGTCCTCGAGGACTGCGACGAGCTGATCCGGGCGGAGGCCCGGCAGACGACCGGGCAGGCCCTGTCCCGCCTGCTGAACCTGACCGACGGGCTGCTCGGCCAGGGGCGCAACGTGCTGGTGGCGATCACCACCAACGAGGACCTGTCCCGGCTGCACCCGGCGGTGACCCGGCCCGGGCGCTGCCTGGCCCGGATCGAGGTGGGCCCGCTGTCGCACGCCGAGGGGGCCGACTGGCTTGGCACCTCCGCCGGCGTCCCGGCACAGGGTGCCACCCTCGCCGAGCTGTACGCGCTCCGCGCCGGGACGGCGCCGGCCGGCGCGGTGCCGGTCGAGATCGGCGGCTACCTCTGACCGGAACGGGGGTCCGTGTTCCGGCCGTGACCCGCACCTGATTGGCTGCCCGGCATGAGCAGCGGCACGAGGGTCTCCCGGCGGGGGAACGCGGCGCACCGGTTCTACAGCGTGGTGGTGTTCGTGGTGCTCGCCTCGCTGGACAACGTGGCCATCGGCCTGGTCCCGCCGCTGTACGGGCCGATCTCCGGCGCGCTCGGGGTGTCGCAGCGGCTGCTCGGCCTGGTCACCGCGGTCAGCTTCCTGGTCAGCGCGGTCGCCGCGGTGGCCTGGGCGTACGTCGGCGACCGCACCGACCGCAAGCCGCTGCTCATGGTCGGCACGCTGATCTGGGCGGCCGGCACCGGGGGCAGCGCCCTGGCCCAGCACTACCCGGCGTTCCTGGCCGCCCAGCTCGTCGCCGCGATCGGGTTGGGCGCGGTCGGCTCGGTCGGCTTCTCCGTGGTCACCGACCTGATCTCGCCGCGCCGCCGGGGCCTGGTGATGAGCTTCTGGGGCCTGTCCCAGGGCGTCGGCACGCTCGCCGGCACGCTGACCGGCGGCCTGCTCGGCGCCACGGACTGGCGGCGGCCGTTCCTGGTGCTCACCGCGGTCGGCCTGCTCGCCACGGTGGCGTACCTGTTCACGTACGACATCCGGCGCGGGCAGAGCGAGCCGGAGCTGGCCGCGGCGCTCGACGCGGGTGGCGAGTACGACTACCGGATCAGCCGCGCCGACCTGCCCCGGATCCTGGCCCGGCGGACCAACCGCTGGTTGGTCCTCCAGGGGCTGACCGCGCAGGCCGCCTTCGGCTCGCTGGTCTGGCTGCCCGTGCTGTTCAGCCAGCGGGCCGAGGCGCAGGGCTACTCGGCGGCCACCGCCGTGGTGGTGGGCAGCGTCTTCGCCACCCTGTTCCAGCTCGGCGGGGTGCTCTCCATCGTGGGCGGCCTGGCCGGCGACGCGCTGCAACGGCGTACGCCGAGCGGCCGGGCCCTGGTCGCGGCCGTGGGCATCCTCGCGGCCGTGCCGTTCTACCTGGTCCTGTTCTTCGTGCCGATCCGGATCGACGTGCCGGACGGCGGCAGCTCCGGCGCGATCATCGCGGCGGTGCTGAGCAGCGTGCTCACCGAGCCCACGGTGGGGCTGAGCCTGCTCACCGCCGTGCTCGCCCTCGCGCTCACCTCGGCCAACTCGCCCAACTGGTTCGCGCTGATCGCCGACGTCAACCCGCCGGAGCACCGGGGCACGGTCTACAGCCTCGGCAACCTGGTCAACGGGGTCGGCCGGGCGGCCGGCAACGGGCTGGTCGGGGTGGCCTTCGGGGCGCTGCGGGCGGCCTTCCCGCCGCCGCTGAACTACGCCGTCGGGCTGGCCGCGTTCCAGCTCTTCTTCATCCCGACCGGGTTCATGTACTGGCTGGCCGCCCGCACCTCACCGGGGGACATCGAGTCGGTCCACGACCTCCTGCACACCCGCGCCGACCGCCTGTAAGGAAGGGCCCCCTCTTAACGCCTCGCGTATAGCAGGGGCCCCTTCTTAACGCCCAGCGTTAAGAAGGGGCCCCTGCTTGCATGGTCAGGCGCGCAACCAGACGGTCACGTCGGTGGGGACGCCGTCGCCCGCCAGCGGGGCGCTCGACGCCAGCACCTCGGCGCCGGCGGGCAGCGGCACCGGCTCCGCGCCGAAGTTGGTCAGCACGGTGAGCCCGCCGTTGGTGAAGGTCAGTACCTCGTCGCCGGAGGAGAGCCAGCGCAGCGGCCCCCGCGCCAGGCCGTGCTCGCGGCGCAGCCGCAGGGCCGTCCGGTACAGCTCGTAGGTGGAGCCGTCGACCCCGCGCTGCCGGTCGAGCGCGTACTCGGCCCAGCTCGGCGGCTGCGGGAGCCAGCTCGCGTCGGTCGGCCCGAAGCCGTACGACGGGGCGTCGGCCTCCCACGGGATCGGCACCCGGCAGCCGTCCCGGCCGCGCTGGGTGTGCAGGCTGCGCTCCCAGGTCGGGTCCTGCCGGGCCTCGTCGGGCAGCGTGGTGTGCTCCGGCAGCCCCAGCTCCTCACCCTGGTAGAGGTAGGCGGAGCCGGGCAGGGCGAGCATGAGCAGGCTGGCCGCGCGGGCCCGGCGCAGGCCGAGCGCGGCGTCGGGCTGCGGGTCGCCGATGCCGATCCCGTTCGGGCGGCCGCCGCCGACGGCGAGCCCGAGCCGGGAGGCGTGCCGGACCACGTCGTGGTTGGACAGCACCCAGGTGGTCGGGGCGCCGACGCTGTCGGTGGCCTCCAGCGAGCGGGTGATCACCGCGTACTGGGCGGTGGCGGTCCAGGCGGCCAGCAGATATTCGAAGTTGAACGCCTGGTGCATCTCGTCCGGCCGCACGTAGCGGGCCAGCCGCTCGGCCGGCTCCACCCACGCCTCCGCGACCAGGATCCGCTCCCCGTCGTAGGAGTCGAGCAGCCGCCGCCACTCCCGGTAGATGTCGTGCACGCCGTCCTGGTCCCACATGGGCGGGCGCGGCTTGTCCACGTCCGGACCGGAGAGGATCTCCTGCGGTTCCTGCCAGTCGGCCAGGTCGGCCTGCTTGATGAGGCCGTGCGCCACGTCGACCCGGAACCCGTCGACGCCCCGGTCCAGCCAGAACCGGAGGATGTCCAGGAACTCGGCGCGCACCTCCGGGTTGTCCCAGTTGAGGTCGGGCTGGCCGGTGTCGAAGAGGTGCAGGTACCACTGGCCGTCCGGCAGCCGGGTCCAGGCCGGCCCGCCGAAGACGCTCTCCCAGTCGTTCGGCGGCTCGGCGCCCTGCGGGCCCCTGCCGTCGCGGAAGATGTAGCGCTGCCGCTCCGGGCTGCCCGGCGCCGCAGCGACGGCGGCCTGGAACCAGCGGTGCCGCGACGAGGTGTGGTTCGGCACCAGGTCGACGATCACCCGCAGGCCGCGCGCCCTGGCCTCGGCGATTATCTTGTCGGCGTCCGCCAGCGTGCCGAAGAGCGGGTCGACGTCCCGGTAGTCGGCCACGTCGTAGCCGGCGTCGGCCTGCGGGGACGGGTAGAACGGCGACAGCCAGACCGCGTCGACGCCCAGCTCGCTGAGGTGGTCGAGGCGTGCCGTGATGCCGGGGAGGTCGCCGATCCCGTCGCCGTTCGCGTCGGCGAACGAGCGCGGGTAGATCTGGTAGATGACGGCCTCGGTCCACCAGCCGGTGGCCGGGGTCTCCTGCGTCGCGTCGGTGTTCAGCGCCTTCTCCCTGTCGTGCGTACGGGACGAATCTGATCAGTTTGCCCGGGGCGGCGCGGTCGATTCGCGCACCACCAGGCGAGTGGGCAGGATCACCGAGGCCGGCGACCGGGGGTCGGCGTCCGGGCCCCGCGGCGCCGGCACCAGCCCGGCGTACGGGCTGGCGACCCGCCCGCCCAGCGGGTCGAGCAGCATGCGGGCGGCGAGCAACCCCTGCTCCGCCGCCGGCTGGGCGATGGTGCTCAGCCCGAGCACCCCGGCCAGGTCGTGGTCGTCGATGCCGATCACGCTGACGTCCTCGGGCACCCGCAGCCCCGCGTCGCGCAGGGCGGTCATCGCGCCCATCGCCATCTCGTCGCAGGCGGCGAAGATGGCGGTCGGCGGCTCGCCCCGGGCCAGCAGCTCGGCGGTGGCCCGGGTGCCGCCGTCGACGTTGAACTGCGACTCGACGTCGAGGCTCGGGTCGGGCCGGAGCCCGGCGGCGCGCAGTGCCTCCTCGTAGCCGCGCCGCCGGTCCAGGTGGGTGGTGAAGGCCAGCTCGTCGTCCGGGTCGCCGGAGATGTGCGCGATCCGGGTGTGGCCCAGGTCGAGCAGGTGCCGGGTGGCGGTCCGCGCCGCGGCCACGTCGTCGATGCGGACGCAGGGCCAGCCGGGCACACCGCTGCCGGAGCTGATGGTCACGCCGGGCAGGGCCAGCTTGGTCAGGGCGGTCAGGTCGGCCGGGCGCAGCGGGGTGGCGACCAGGATGATCGCGTCCACCCGCTTGTGCAGGCTGGCCGGGTGCAGCACCCGCTGCCGGATCTGCTCCCGCCCGCCCAGGTTGTAGAGCAGCAGGTCGTAGCCGTTCTGGTGGAGGTAGTCCTCGACCGCCTCGACCACGGTGCCGAAGAACCAGCGGGTGATCCGGGGGACCACCACGGCCACCGTGCCGGTCTTCCCGCCAGCCAGCCGGGAGGCGCTCGGCGAGACCGCGTACTGGAGCTGCTCGGCGGCGGCGAGGACCCGGCGCCGCGTCGCGGCCGAGACCGTCGGCAGGCCGCGCAGCGCCCGGGAGACGGTGGCCGTGGACACCCCGGCCAGGCGGGCGACATCGTCAATCTTCGTCATCGGCTCCCCGCTCCGACCCCGCGCCCGCCGCCGCCGGGGGACCGGCGGCGGCGGAGCAGCGGATCAGCCCTTGACGCTGCCGGCGAGCAGACCCCGCACGAAGAAGCGCTGGAGGGACAGGAACACGATCAGCGGTACGACGATCGACACGAATGCGCCGGCCGTAAGCCGCTGCCACTCGTTGCCCCGCGTGCCGGCCAGCTCGGCCAGCCGGACGGTCAGCGGGGCGGTCTCGTCGCCGCCACCCGCGAAGATCAGCGCGACCAGCAGGTCGTTCCAGACCCAGAGGAACTGGAAGATGCCGATCGCGGCCAGCGCCGGGGTGATCAGCGGTAGGACGATGGTCCGGAAGATCTTGGGGTGGGTGGCGCCGTCGACCCGGGCCGACTCCATCAGTTCGCCGGGCAGCTGCGAGATGAAGTTGTGCAGCAGGTAGACGGCGAACGGGAGCGCGAAGCAGGTGTGCGCGAACCAGACCTGGGCGAACTTCTGCTCGTCGACCAGGTCCCAGGCGGGGAGCACCTGGATCCCGGCGATGGTGACGCCGGTGGAGAAGAACTTCAGCAGCGGCACGAGCGCCATCTGCAGCGGCACGATCTGCATCGCGAAGATCGCGATGTAGACCCAGTCCCGCCCCTTGAAGTTGATCCACGCCAGCGCGTACGCGGCCAGTGAGGCGAAGGCGATCGGGAAGAGCACCGACGGGATGGTGATGGCGAGGGAGTTGATGAAGTAGCTGGCGAGCTGCCCGGATGAGCCGGTGCTGAACAGCACCTCCTGGTAGTTCTCCAGCGTGAACTGCGGGTCGCTGAAGAACGTCCACCAGCCGGTGGTCTTGATCTGGTTCTCGGGCCGGAACGAGGAGATGAACAGGCCGAAGGTCGGGACCGTCCAGAGCAGCGCGAGCACGATCGAGACCAGTGTGGCGGTGCGGCTGTTCAGCCGCTTGCGGACCCGGGCGGCCCGGCCGGGCGTCGCAGTGGCCTGGACGCCGGCTCCGACGGTGGGGGTGGCGGTGGTCATGTCAGCCCTCCCGCTGCTGGCGCAGGTTGCGGATCTGGTAGATCACGATCGGGATGACCAGGACGAAGAGGACGACCGCGAGAGCGGAGCCCTGCCCGGGCTCGCCGTAACGGAACGCCTGGTTGTACATCTCGTTCGCGATGACGCTGGTGTCGTAGTTGCCGTTGGTGGCGGTACGGACGATGTCGAAGACCTTCAGCGTGGCGATCGACAGCGTCACCACCACGACGATCACCGCCGGCCGGATGCTCGGCATGGTGATCTGCCAGAACATCTGCCAGGGGCTGACGCCGTCGAGCCGGGCCGCCTCCACGATGTCCGCGGGGATGGCCTTGATGGCGGCGGAGAGCACCACCATGGCGAAGCCCGCCTGGATCCAGATCATGATCACGATGAGCAGGAAGGTGTTCAGCGGCGACTCCAGAAGCCACTGCTTCGGCTCCCCGCCGAGACTGACCACGATCTGGTTGAGCAGGCCGATCTGGTCACCGTCGCCGCGGTACGCGTAGACGAACTTCCAGATGATGGCGGCGCCGACGAAGGAGATCGCCATCGGCAGGAAGATCAGGGACTTGGCCACCGACTCGAACCGGGCCTTGTCCACGAGGACGGCGTAGATCAGGCCGAACGCGGTGGCCACCAGCGGAACCAGCAGCACCCAGATCAGGCTGTTGATCAGCACCCGGACGATCGAGTCCTCGGAGAACAGCCAGCTGTAGTTGGCCAGGCCCACCCAGTCGCTGCTGTCCTTGTCCATGAACGAGAGGAGGGTGGTGCGGATCGCCGGCACCACCAGCCCGACGGCGATCAACAGCAGTGTCGGCAACAGGAAGAAGAGCGCGAACAGGCCTTCCCGTGGCTTGCGCCGGCGGGGCAGGGGCGCGCCGCTGGCCACGGCCGCGATCAGCCGCTCCTCCCGGCGGCGGTCGAACCAGGCCGGCACCACGTCGAGGAGCAGGAGCAGCCCGCCCACCACCGCGACGAAAGCGATCAGCCCGTACATCAGCATGAGGAACTTCGGCTGTTCCGCCGCGAAGTCGAACTCCATCGACCCTCCCTCAGGGGTTCGGTTGCGGGCGGTGGCCCGGTCCGCGACGCGGACCGGGCCACCGCCTCAGATCACTTCCAGCTGCCTTCGATGCCGTTCAGCACCGTGGTGGTGTCCTTGCCGTTGATCCAGTCGACCATGCCCTTCCAGAAGGTGCCCGCGCCGACCGCGGCCGGCATCAGGTCCGAACCGTCGAACCGGAACTCGGTCTTCGGGTCCTGGAGGATCTGCACGGAGAGCTTGTCCACCGGGTTCGGGACGTTGTTGATGTCGAGCTTCTTGTTCGCCGACAGCCAGTCACCGATCTTGGCGCGGCTGTTGACGTACTCGCCGGAGGCCAGGTAGGTCTGCACCGCCTGGACCTCGGGACGGTCCGCGAAGGCCGAGACGAACTCACCGGCGCCCAGCACCGGCTTGCCCTTGGCCGGGTCGACGGCCGGGAAGTAGAACGCGAAGACGTCGCCGTCCTCGGCCACCTTGGTGCCCTCCGGCCACTGGTTGGCGTAGAAGGACGCCTGGCGGTGCATGGCGCACTTACCGGTGGTGATCGGCGTGCCGGCCTCCTGGAAGGAGGTGGTGGCGATGCTCTTCACGCCGCCGAAGCCGCCGTTGACGTACTTCTCGTTCTTGAGGATGGTGCCGGCCTTGTTGACCGCGTCGGCGACCTTCGGGTCGTTGAACGGGATGCCGTGGGTGGTCCACTGGTCGTAGACCTCCACCCCCTGGGTGCGCAGCAGCACGTCCTCGATCCAGTCGGTGGCCGGCCAGCCGGTGGCGTCACCGGACTCGATGCCCGCGCACCACGGCTTGGTGCCGCTCGCCGCGATCTTGTCGCTGAGGGCGATGAGCTCGTCCCAGGTGGTCGGGACGGACCAGCCCTTCTCCTTGAAGGTCTTCGGCGAGTACCAGACGTAGGACTTCACGTTGGAGCCGAGCGGCACGCCGTAGAGCTTGCCGTTGACAGTGCTGTACTTCAGCCAGTCGGGGGAGAAGTTCTGCTCGGCCAGCGCCTTGGTGTCGGCGCCGACCTCCTTGATCTTGCCCGAGTCGACGAACCGCTTGAGCAGGCCCGGCTGCGGGATGAAGGCCAGGTCGGGGGCGTTGCCGCCGTCCACCCGGACGCCGATCTGGGCCTCGAACTCGCCCGAGCCCTCGTGGTCGATGTCGATGCCCGTGCAGTCCTCGAACTGCTTCCAGGACTGGTCCAGGCGGTCGGCCTCGATGTCCCGGATCGACGAGTAGATCGTGACCTTCTTGCCGTCGTGACCCTGGTACTTCTCGTAAGCGGCGCACTCGGGCGAGCTCGCCTTGCTGCTCTTCTTGTCGTTTCCGGTGCCGCAGGCGGTGACGCCGAGCGCCAGCCCCAGCACGCCGGCGATCGCGAGCGCCTGGCGCGATCTGGCAAACGCCATGCCGATCTCCTTCCTTGCCGGCGCGTGGGGGAAATCGAACCCGCGCCGGTCCGATGGTCGTCCCCACATGTAAGCGCTTGCATCCCGCCGGGTCCACCCCCTGCCGGACACGGCCCGGTAACAATCCCGAAACCCGCTCACCGGCCGTGGGCACGCTCCCACGCTGCGCTGACCGATCCCAGGTGGGACCCCTTCCCATCGATGGAACTTTCTGCCACCCTGTCCCTACCAGATCGAAAGCTTTCAACATAGGAGGCAGTGGATGCGCAAACGCTGGTTCAGCCTCGCGGCGGTGACCGCCGTCCTCGTGGCCCTGATCCCGGCGGCGCCGGCCATGGCCGCGCCGACGTTCAAGGTTCCGTTCCCCTGCAACCAGGCCTGGTCCGGCCAGACCCGCTCGGACCACAGCCCGGCCTACGCCGTGGACTTCAACCGCACCGACGACCTGGGCGACCCGGTGGTGGCCAGCGCGCCCGGCACCGTCGACCGGGTGACCGACCTGGGCGGCACCAGCTACGGCAAGTACGTGCGGATCGACCACGGCAACGGATACACCACCTACTACGCCCACCTGAGCAGCTTCAACGTCTCCGTCGGGCAGACCGTCGGCTACGGCCGGGTCATCGGCTACGTGGGCAGCACCGGCGGCTCCACGGGCCCGCACCTGCACTACGAGCAGCGGCTGAACGGCAACGACATCCAGGTCCGGTTCAACGGGGCGCTCGCCCTCTACTGGGGCACGAAGACCTACACCAGCGACAACGGCTGCTCCGGGTCGAACACCGGGGCGGGCACGGTGAACACCGCGGGCGCGGCCCTGACGGTGCGCTCCGGCCCGGGCACCGGCTACAGCGCGGTCGGCTCGGTGGCCGACGGCGCCGGCGTCACCATCTACTGCCAGACCAGCGGCACCAGCGTCACCGGCACCTACGGCACGAGTTCGATCTGGGACCGGATCGGCTCCGGCCGGTTCATCTCCGACGCGTACGTCTACACCGGCTACGACGGCTACATCCCCGGCGTGCCGCGCTGCTGACCCGTGGTGGGCGCGGGGCCGACCGCCCCGCGCCCCTCACCCGTTGAGCCGCCAGATGGCGAGGTTGAGCGCGCCGGCGAAGGTCACCCAGGCCCCGTACGGGAGCAGGAGCAGCGCCGCCGGCCGGGACACCCGCCAGGACAGCGCCCCGGTCACCCCGATGGCCAGCCACATCAGCACGAGGTCGGCGAACGCCAGCCCGTAGCGGCCGGCGCCGAAGAAGAGCGGGGTCCAGAGCGCGTTCAGCACGAGCTGGGTGACCCAGGCGCCGAGCGCCGGCCCCCAGCCGGTCCGCTGCCAGACGAGCCAGCCGGACACCGCGATGAGCCCGTAGAGGACGGTCCAGACCGGGCCGAAGAGCCACGGCGGCGGTGCCCACGCCGGTTGGGCGAGATCGGCGTACTCCTCCTGGGTGTTGCGCACGCCGAGCGCGCCGACGGCCGCTGCGACGGTCACCGCGGCGCCGAAGCCCAGCAGCGCCCACCACCTCCGGCCGCGCCCGACCCGCCGGATGGTCCCCGAGATCGTCATGCCACGGGATGCCCGCCGGTTCGGGGAGGCAAACCGGCCGGCAGCATGGCGCCGGGGTCGCCGGGTCCGGATGCCCCTGTCTGGGAGGACGGAGCTTCCGGACCCGACGACCCCGGCGGGTCAGGGGTGGTGGGAGGTCGACGGCTAATTGTTGAAGATGCTGACGCCTCCCGGCCCCACCAGCAGGCCGACGACGATGAGGACGATGCCCCAGAGGATCTGCCGGCGGAACAGCGCGAGGATGCCGGCGACCACCAGTACGACTGCGAGAATCCAGAGAATCAGCTCCATGTCGGCCGGATACCCGTTCGTCGGATCCGGGAAACCTGCTTCTCAGTCCAGTTGATCACCGAGGTGGAAGATGCTGTAGGCCTGCTTGATGACCGGGTGCGCGACGTTGCGGACGCGGACGCCGCCCGGGGTGGTGCCCCGCTCGGTGCCGTGGTGGGCGTGCCCGTGCAGGGCCAGCGCGGTGGGCGCCGAGTCGATGGCCTGGCCGAGCTGGTAGCAGCCGAGGAACGGGTAGATCTCCAGGGGCTCGCCGGCGAGGGTGTCCGGCACGGGGGAGTAGTGGGTGAGCGCGACCAGCACGTCGCAGTCGAGCCCGCGCAACGCCGCGGCCAGGGAGTCCGCGCTGTCCTTGGTCGTCTGGACGAACGCCTTCATCTCCGGCTCGCCGAAGTCGCTGGCGCACCGCCCGGCGAACCCGCCGCCGAACCCCTTCACCCCGGCCACGCCGAGCCGGCCGCCGGCGCACTCCACCACGACGCCGGTTCCCTCCAGGACGGTGATCCCGGCGTCCTCCAGCACCTTCACCACCTGCGGCACCTCGTCGCAGTGGTGGTCGTGGTTGCCGAGCACGGTGATGACCGGCACGCCGAGGTCGCCGAACTCCTGGGCCACGCAGCGCGCCTCGGACTCGGTGCCGTGCCGGGTCAGGTCCCCGGCGAGCAGCAGCGCGTCGGCGCAGTCGGGCAGCTCCTCCAGTGCCGGCCGGAACCGGCCGACCACGTCCTCGTCCAGGTGCACGTCGCCGACGGCGGCGATGCGGATCACGGTCGAACCTCCCTCACGGCAGCTCCTCCACCTGGGTGGGCGCCTGCTTACGGATCACGCCGATGTCGCTGGTGACCGGCAGGTCCGGAAAGCGCTCGGCCACCCGGCGCAGGATCTCCTCGCGCCGGTGCGGGCTCTCCACCTCGCCGTACAGGACCAGGCCGCGCTCGCGGCGCACCACGGTGATGCCCTGTTCGGCGACGTCCGGGTCCTCGGCCAACATGCTCTGGATCTCCGCCTCGACGTACTCGTCGGGCGGCGGATCGCCGTGGTGTGCGGTCACGGGTTCTCCCTCACTCCGGACGCGCCGCCGGGCAGCACGTCGAGCCGGTCGAGCAGCACCAGGAACGCCTCGGCGTACGGCGAGTGCTGCGTCTCCTTCCGTACCCGTTCCCAGTCGATCTGTTCCCGCAGCGAGCGGGCGAGCGGCAGGGCCCGGGCGAAGTCGCAGTAGTGCTGGGAGAAGCTCAGCAGCTTGTGCACCATGAGCTGGCTGGCCGAGAGCACCGGCATGTGGATGGCGTCGACCGGCCGCACGATGGTGTCGGCGAACGTCTCCTCGGTGACCGGAGTCTCGATCGGCCGGTGGATGAGGTCCACCATCCGGCCCTCGTCGTAGACCTTGACCAGCCAGTCCTCCGGCGGGCGCTCGGCGGTGAAGCCGGCCTCCACCAGGGCCTCCAGGGCCCGGTCCACGTCCTGTTGCCGGATCAGGAAGTCCACGTCGTGGTCGCTGGAGTGGCCGCCGTGGGCGTACACGGCGAAACTGCCTCCGAGCGCGAAGGGAATCTCGGACTGCTTGAGCACGGCGGCGACCTTCTTGAGCGTGTGCACCAGGGTCTCGTCCCCGCGCTCGGCCATTCTGGGTCTCCCGTCGTCGTAGGTGGCGGTGGGAATGAAGTTGCGTACCCGGCGAACGGTTCGGCCACACCTGTTGAGGGCGCGCCCCGGCGTGCCAGTGACAATCCGGACAAACCACCGAAGGCGAGCACGGGTCGGATAACCTCGGGAGGGTGGTCAGGTCACTGCGGGTGCGGCGCGGCAGGGCCCGACTGCGCGCCGTCGCCCTGATCGGCATCGACGGCTCGGGCAAGACCACCCAGGCCCACCGGCTCGCCGAGGCGCTCACCGCCGCGGGCCATCCCGCCACCTACCACCGCAACGCCGGCGGTCGCCGCTGGCTCGGCCGGCTCGCCCAGCGGGTCGGCCGGCCCGACGCGCAGCGGCTCGTCGGCCGCAACGGGCTGCTCGCCGTGGAGTCCGTGCTCCGCTGGCTGGCCATCGCGCTCGCCCTGGTGACCTGCCTGGTCACCGGCCGGACGGCGGTGATGGACCGCTGGTCCGCCTGCCAGTACGCCAGCATCCGGGCGCACGGCGGGCAGCGCTGGGAGCGGCTGGCCCGGGCCGGCTACCGGGTCTTCCCGCCGCCCCGGGTCACCTTCCTGCTCACCCTGGACCCGGCCGAGGCGTACCGGCGGATCGAGCGGCGCGGTACCGACCACGAGAGCATGCGGTGGCTCAGCGCCGCGGCCACCGCGTACCGGACCCTGCCGGAGTACGGCAGCTTCGTAGTGGTGGACGGCAGCGGCACGCCGGAGGAGGTGTCCCACCGGATCCGGGCGCACCTGACCGAGTGGCTCCCGGGCGACCCGCCGGCCGCGGCCGGGCCGGGCCGGGACGGCACCGGGCCGCCGTCGGGCGGGGCCGGGCGCGGCGAACCGGTGCCGGCTCAGGCCCGCCCGTAGACCGGGATGCTCGCCCCGCTGGTCGGCGCCGACTCGTCGGAGGCCAGGAAGCGGATCACCGCGGCGATCTCGGCCGGCGGGACCCAGCGGCGGTGGTCGGCGTCGGGCTGGGCGGCCCGGTTGGCCGGGGTGTCGATCACGCTGGGCAGCACGGTGTTGCTGCGTACCCCGCGCTGCCGGTACTCCACGGCCACGGCGTTGGAGAAGGCCTGCACGGCCGCCTTGGCGGTGACGTAGCCGGCGGCGCCCGGGAACGGCGCCACCGCGGCCCGCGCCGCCACGCAGACCACCGCGCCGCCGCCGGCCGCCAGCAGGTGCGGCAGCGCGGCCTGGGTGACCAGGTACGTGGGCCGCAGGTTGAGCCGCAGCATCCGGTCGAACTCCTCGATCGGGGTCTCGTGCACCAGGCCGCCGCTGGCGTACCCGCCGACCAGGTTGACCACGGCCCGCAGCGGCGCGGCCGGCTCTCCGGTGGCGACGGCCACGGCCCGCGCGACCCCGTCGGGGTCCAGCAGGTCCGCCGTGACGGCTTCCGGTCGCGGCGCGGCGTCAGGCGCGCCGGGCTGAGGTTGCCGTCCGGCCGGGACCGGTCCGGCCGCCGGCGCCGTCCCGCCACCCGCCCGGCCGGGTACGACCACCCGCCAGCCGGCCTCCAGGAAGGCGGCGGTGACCGCACCGCCCAGCCCGCCCGTGCCCCCGGTCACCAGCACCGTGCGCTCCGCCATGCGCCCACGCTAGCCGCCCGGCCGGCCGGGCGGTGACCGGGGCAGGCATCTGGGCTGGTCAATGCTCCTCGCCCCGGCGGGCCCGTCCGACCGGTGACCTCGGCGAGGCCGTCCGGCCGACCCGGCGGGCGCGACGGCCGAGCCGGCCGCCGGCCGGCGCGAGGGAGTCGACCGGAGCGGGGGAGGCGGCCGGGCTGCGGGAATGGGACCCTTGGCACGGGAAGCGGGCGCGGAACGCGGTACTTTTCCGGATACGCGCCGTCATGGTTGACGGTCACGCCTCATGAAAGTAAGTTTCATCCGTGGCGAAGAGTCCGAAGATTTCTGCGAGTCACGAGCCCGGTGGACTGATCGTCCACATCAGCGGCCTGCTGCCCTCGCTGTCCCCGGCCGAGCAGCGGGTGGCCCGGCTGGTCGTCTCCGATCCGGCCGACGCCGCCCGGCGCACCATCACGGATCTCGCCACCGCCGCCGAGACATCCGAGGCCACCGTCATCCGGTTCTGCCGGTCGGTCGGCATGGACGGCTACCCGCAGCTGCGAATCCGGCTCGCCGCCGAGGCCGCCCGCCGGATCGAGCCACCGGACGCCCGGGTGGTGGGCGGCGACATCCCGCCCGGCGCCGACCTCGCGCAGATCATCGCCACCATCGCGTTCAACGACGCGCGGGCCGTCGAGGAGACCGCCGAGCAGCTCGACCCCGCCGTCTGCGAGCAGGTGGTCGAGGCGATCGTCGCGGCCGGCCGGATCGACGTATACGGCGCCGGCGCGAGCGGTTTCGTCGCGTCGGACTTCCAGCAGAAGCTGCACCGCATCGGCCGCACCGCCTTCTACTTCCCCGACGTGCACACCGCCCTCACCTCGGCCGCCCTGCTCGGCCGCGGCGACGTCGCGGTCGGGATCTCGCACACCGGCACCACCTCGGACGTCATCGAGGTGCTCGAACAGGCCCGCGCCCGGGGCGCCACCACGGTCGCGCTGACCAACTTCCCCCGCTCGCCGATCACCGAGGTCGCCGACCACGTGCTGACCACCGCGGCCCGGGAGACCACCTACCGCTCCGGCGCGATGGCCAGCCGGCTGGCCCAGCTGACCGTGGTCGACTGCCTCTTCGTCGGGGTGGCCGCCCGGAACCGCGCCAAGGCCAGGAAGGCCCTGGAGGCGACCGCCGAGGCGGTCCAGTCGCACCGGGTGGGTGCCGGCCGGAGGCGGGCATGACCGCGGGCCGGGTGGAGCCGGAGGAGATGGCCGCCGTGCGGCCCGTGGTCCGGGTGGGCGCCCCCACCGAGCGGCGCAACCCGCACAGCGTCGACCTCGATCTCATGTCGACCCGGGACGTCCTCACCGTCATCAACGAGGCGGACCGGCGGGTGCCCGCCGCGGTGGCCGCCGTCCTCGACGAGATCGCCGAGACCGTCGACCTGGCCGTCGCCGCGCTGCGCGCCGGGAACCGGGTGCACTACTTCGGCGCCGGCACCTCCGGCCGCCTCGGGGTGCTCGACGCCGCCGAACTGGCACCCACCTTCAACTCGCCGCGGCACTGGTTCTGCGCCCACCTGGCCGGTGGCCCGGAGGCCATGTGGCGGGCCGTCGAGGATGCCGAGGACGACGAGCGCGGCGGCGCCGCCGAGGCCGCCGAGTGCGTACGCCCCGGCGACCTGGTGGTGGGGCTGGCGGCCAGCGGGCGCACCCCGTACGTCCTCGGGGCGCTCGCCGCATCCCGGACGCAGGGGGCCGCGACCGTGCTGCTCTGCGCCAATCCGGAGGCCGACGCCGCCGGGTCGGTGGACGTCTTCATCGGGGTGGACACCGGACCCGAGGTGGTCACCGGGTCGACCCGCATGAAGGCGGGCACCGCGCAGAAGCTGGTGCTGAACACCTTCTCCACGGCGGTCATGGTGCGCCTCGGCCGGGTCTACTCGAACCTGATGATCGACATGGTGGCCACCAACGCGAAGCTGCGCGGCCGGATGATCTCGATCCTCATGGAGGCGACCGGGTGCGCCGAGGAGGTGTGCCGCGGCGCCCTCAACGAGGCCGACGGCGACCTGAAGACCGCCCTCGTCTCGCTGGTCTCCGGCGCCGAGGTCTCCGCCGCCCGGGCCGCCCTGGCCCGCTCCGCCGACCAGGTGCGCGGCGCGCTCGCCCTGCTCGCCTCCTGACGCCTCCGCCGGCCGGATCCCCTCCCGGCCGCCTTCGCACCACGGGTGCGACGCGCGTCACGTGGCGGGCGGGGACGGCTCCGGCCCTGCGGATTGTTCAACCTGCCGTGGGGTAATCCTCACCCGTGGCTGAACCGACCGGCCTGCGAGCGCGTATCTCGCAGTGACCAGGATCGCAATGACGCGGTGACGCGGGTCGCTGTGTTCATGGAATTCGCAATGGTGCGATTCCCTGAGCGGACGGCGATTCCGCTGCTCCGACGCCCTCCGACCGGGGCGTACGCGAGCCACCCGGGCAGGGGTCCTGACAGCAAACATGGACCGGGCTCTCAGCTACTACTCAGGCATTCGTGACAGTTTCGACTCACGACATGGAATCCCCGACGCGTCTCATCTGTTGTGTAGGTGTCAGCACCTACGGGCACAGCGGAGGTTACGGGGAGGGCTGATGAACGTGGGGATGGCAAGGAACCGGGCAACCGGCGCGAGCGAGGGGACCGTGGCAATCGTGGACAAGAACATCGGCATGCGTACCGACGAGGTCGCCGAGGAGCGGGACCTGGTCGGCGTCTACCTGCACGAGATCTCCCGGACGCCGCTGCTGGACGCCGCCAAGGAGGTCGATCTCTCCAAGGCGATCGAGGCCGGCCTCTACGCCGAGCACCTGCTCGGCGAGGACCGCGTCCCCGCCGGCGTCGACCGGGAGGACCTGGAGCGGCTGGTCGTCGAGGGGGAGCGCGCGAAGGACCTCTTCATCCGCGCCAACCTGCGACTGGTCGTCTCGATCGCCCGCCGCTACGTGCGGTCGGGCATGCCCATGCTGGACCTGATCCAGGAGGGCAACACCGGCCTGGTCCGCGCGGTCGAGAAGTTCGACTACGAGCGGGGCTACAAGTTCTCCACCTACGCGACCTGGTGGATCCGCCAGGCCATCAGCCGGGCGATCGCCCAGCAGGAGCGCACCGTGCGCCTGCCCGTGCACCTGGTCGAGGACGTCAACCGGATGCGCAACGTGGCCCGGCAGCTCACCCGTGAGCTGGGCAGCGACCCGGAGCCGGAGCAGATCGCGGCGGCGCTCGGCGTCACCGTCGAGCGGGTCAACGAGCTGCGGCGCTGGTCGCAGGACACCGTCTCGCTGGACACCCCGGTGGGCGACGACGGCGACACCAACCTCGGCGACCTGGTCGCCGACAGCGACGCCCCGTCGCCGGAGGAGATCGTCCTCACCGGCCTGGAGCGGCAGCGGATCGAGGGTCTGCTCAACCACCTCGACGACCGTTCGGCCGGCATCATGCGGGCCCGCTACGGCCTGGAGGACGGGCGCGAGCACTCGCTGACCGAGGTCGCCTCGCGGTTCTCGCTCTCCCGGGAGCGGATCCGCCAGCTGGAGATCCAGGCCCTCGGCCGGCTCCGCGAGCTGGCCCGGGCCGAGGGGCTGCAGGCGGCCTGAGCTGGTAGTAATGGACTGAACGAACGGCCGGCGTCCGATAGGGGGACGCCGGCCGTTCGCCGTCCGGGTCAGCGCACCCGGCCGTAGCCGGCGATGGACATGATGTCCATGTCGCGCTTGTTGACGTTCCGGCCCGCGCTGGGCGCGTCGATGATCTGGCCGCCGCCCACGTAGAGGGCCACGTGCCCGAGACCGGAGTAGAACACCAGGTCGCCCGGTTGCAGCGAGCCGCGGCTGATCCGGGAGGTGGCGTTCCACTGCATGGCCGCGTTGTGCGGCAGGGACTTGCCGGCGGCCCGCCAGGCCGCCAGGGTCAGACCCGAGCAGTCGTAGCTGCCGGGGCCGTCGTCGCCGTAGCCGTACGGCTTGCCGATCGCGCCGTAGGCGTAGCGCACGGCCACGCCGGCGGAACCGGAGACGGCCGGGGCGCTGCCGGCGGAGCTGGACCGCGCGGGCGCCTCGGTGGCCCGGCCGTACGCCTTGCGGCGCAGCTCGTAGAGGCGGGCCAGGTCCGCCTCGATCTTCTTCTTGCCGGCGGTCAGCTGCCTGGCCTGCGCGGCCTCCCGGGCCAGCGTGGCGTCGAGCCGGGTCTTCTGGTCGATGAGCCGGCGCTGGCTCTCGGTGAAGCCGCTGATGGTCTGCTGCCGCTGGCGGGTCAGCTGGTCCAGGGTGCCCAGCCGGTCCGGCAGGGTGGCCGGCCCGCCCGGCTCCAGCAGGGCCTGCACGGTGCGCATGCCCCCGGTCTTGTACGCCGTCGCGGCGAGGACGCCCACGTCGGCGCGGCTCCGCTCGGCCTGCTCCTGCAACGGGCCGATCTTGGCCTGCAACGTGGCTGCGGTGGCCTTGTTGGCCTTGATCTCCTCGTTGAGCTTGTTGTACGACTCGACGATTCGCTCCAGCTCAGTCGAGGACTTCTCGATCTGCTTCGTCAGCTCGGCGGGGGTGGGCTCGGCCCGAGCCACCGACGCCGGGGCGAGCAGCGCGGCCGACAGGCCCGCCACCGCCAGCGAGCGCAGCAGGATCCGTAAGGACGACAAGAGCGGAAAGCTCCTCTCCGACTCTCGCCGGTGCGGCGCGTGCCACCCGGCGACACCGGCCCGGGGCCATCCGGGTGGATGGCGGTCGACCGGACCGGCCTGCCCAACCTAACCCGTGACCGGAGTGACGGGGAGTTGAAGCAGGGGCGAAAGTTGGCAAAGTGTCAGGAAGTGCCGCCGATGCCGGTGACGCTTCGTGACCGTTTCGCAGGCGCGCCGTCGCGGCGCCGGAGCCGGGTGGGCGGATCGCACCAGTGGCCCGATTCGTCGTTCTGGGCGGATGTCGCCAGGCAACGCGCCGCCAAATGATGACAAAGATGGAAATCGCTCCCGTTTTCCGGCGACTGCCGGGTCCGGCTCCAGGCGCGTGGCCAGGGAGAACGCCCGGTCCGGTGGCGCGCCCCCAACACAATGAAGCGCGGAGTTCGGGAATCCCGCCGTGCGGCAACGCCGACGGCGCGGCGGCCCGACCCGCGAATCCTGGGAGGCCGCCGTGCAGACCGATGGCTCCACCACCCGCCCGCCCCGGTCCCCGGGCGCGCCCTCCGCCACCCTGCTCTACGCCCGGCCGGGCATCGTCGTCACCGGCGAGCGCTTCACCGTGGGCCGCAACAGCTGGCCGGTCGCCGAGATCACCCAGCTCTGGACCGCCCGCGGGCCGCACGACCGCCTCGCCCTCCGCGCGGTCGCCGTGTCCGCGGCCCTGATCGGCGGCGTCGGTGTGCTGCTCGGTTTCACCGGCGGGCTGCAACGGCTCACCGCGGCCGCGTACCTCACGCTGGGCGCGGTCGGGTTGCTGCCGCTGCTGCTCGTGCTGATCGGGGACCGCTGGCGGCCCCCGTCGTACGAGCTGTGGGGCCGGCTCCGCGGCACCGAGGTGCTGCTGTTCAGCAGCGACAACGAGCGGCAGTTCGGCCAGGTCACCCGGGCCCTGCAACGCGCCCGGGAGGGCGCGCGCCACGGCGGATGGGCCCCGCCGGCGGCCGACGCGTGGCGGCCGAACCGCTGACCGGCCGGGTCAGCCGGCCACCGGCTCCGGGGTCCGGGTCGCCCGCTCGGCGGCCATCCAGTGGCTCACCCGGCGCTCGGCGTAGAACGAGACGAACGGCACGGTGCCCGCGAGCATCACGAGCAGCATCCGCTTGAGCGGCCAGTCGGCCCGGCGCGACAGGTCGAAGGTGAGCGCCAGGTAGATCATGTAGAGCCAGCCGTGCGCGGTGCCGACCACGGCCACCACGGTCGGGTTGTCGAAGCCGTACTTCAGCGGCATGCCGATCAGGACCAGCACCACCAGCGCCACGCCCACGATCCAGGCGATCACGCGGTACCGGGTAAAGGCTCCGCCCACCGTCGTCCGTCCTTCCGCACCGGCCTCAGCCGGGATAGTCGCCGGGCCTCGCGCCCGGGTTGGCGTTCAACCATGCAAGGTAGCGGTTGTACGCGGCCAGCTCGCCGTCGTCGGCCCCGCCGGTCGGGGCGACCGGCACCCGGCTGACCCGCACCGGACGGCGTACCGCCGGGGTGGCGGCGGCCGGCTCGGCGTCGGCGGCCGCCGGCGGCGCCGGGGTGGCCCCCTCCTCGCGCGCCGCCCGCACCGTGTGCCGCAGCTCACGCCACCAGACGAAGACCACGAAGGCGGCGAACACCGGCCACTCGATCGCGTAACCGAAGCTCAGCGTGTTGCCCCCGGCGGCCCGGGTCACCTGCCACCAGCCCAGCCCGAGAAAGCCCACCACCAGCACGACCATGGCCACGTGGCGAGCGATCCACGCCGGTGTCCAGAGCCGCCTCATGCCATCGAGGGTACCGGGCCCACCGGCCGTCTCCGACGCGGTGTCGTAGCCGCGTCGGGTTTGGTGGCACCCCGGCTGGGCATCCGTCTAGACGCCAGCCCGAACGAGACGAGGGGGCGACGATGACCGAATCAGTACGCCGTGACGCCAGCCCGGAGCAACGGGTGACCGAGTGGGACGGCGATCACGCGCGCACCCACGAGGTCGACGGTGAGCTGCTCGGGGTGGACCCCGCCGAGCTCGGCGACGAGGACCTGATCCGGGAGATGCAGAGCCTGCACCGGACCCGCCTGGACACCCTCCGGCACGCCACCGACTCGGCGCTCGCCAACCACCTGCGACGCACCGCCGAGCTGGAGACCGAGTACCTGGCCCGCAACCCGGGCCGGGAGGTCGACCCGAGCCGGCTCCGGGACGCCTGATGAGCAACCACGCCGAGCGCGGCATGTCCGCGCCCCCCGAAGTGGTGTTCAACACCGCCACCGACCCGGACCGGTCGTCGGCCTGGCTGCCCGAGGAGCTGCGCCGCTCCGGCACCCACCAGGTGGAGGTGGTCGACGCCGAGGACATGCGGGCCCGCTGGAGCTCCCAGTCCGCCGGCTGGTCCGCGGACATCGACGTGGAGCCGGCCGACGCCGGGGGCGCCCGGGTCCGGCTCGACCTGAACGGCACCGACCACGGCATGGCCGACGAGATCCTGTCCAACCTCGCCCGCGAGGTGTCCGACAACCTGAACGCCGGCTGAGCCGGTCGCCACGACGAGCAGAGGAGGCCGGGTGACCGGGAGTGGCCTGAAGCAGAAGGTGGCGCGGCTGCGCCAGGCGTACGCGCCGCACGAGCACCGGCCGCTGGGCGGCTACCTGGCGGCCATGGGCACGTACGGCGCCGTCACCGCGTCGCTGGTCGGCCTGGTCAAGGCGACCGGCCGCCCGGTGCCGGAGCGGCCCGCGCCCGCGGACGTGGTGCTGCTGTCCATCGCGACCCACAAGCTGAGCCGGCTGCTCTCCAAGGACGCGATCACCAGCCCGCTCCGCGCGCCGTTCACCCGCTACGACCACCCGATCGGCAGCGGCGAGGTGATGGAACAGGTGCGCGACCAGGGCAGCCCCACCCGGCACGCCGTCGGCGAGCTGCTGAGCTGCCCGTTCTGCCTGGCGGTCTGGGTCGCCACGGGCCTCACCGGCGGGCTGGTGCTGGCGCCCCGGCTGACCCGGCTCGTCGCCACCGCGCTGACCGCGGTGGCCGCCTCCGACTTCCTCCAGATGGGGTACGCGGTGGCCCAGCAGGCCGCCGAGGGCGGGCACCGCAAGGAGTGACCGCACGACGAAGAAGGGGGCCGGCGCACCGCGCCGGCCCCCTTCTCACGTTCCCGCCTCAGGTCGGGGTGGTGCCGTGGTCCTCGCCGGCCCAGCCGCGCGACGCCTCGGGCTCCCGCTCGTCGCGGTCCTCGCCGGTGATGACGTCGTCGGAGACCGCCGTCTGGTCGTGCTCGCCGGCGAAGTCGGGATCGGGCAGCGTGTCGGTGCCCTCGGGTGGCTGGCCGAGCGCCGGGGGGTGCTCGTGTTCCTCGTTGCGGTCGGTCATCGCGCTGTCCTCTCCGTCCTCGGGCCGCGTCCGCCGGATGGCTCAGGCCACGGTCCCGCCGAGCAGGTCGGCCGCCTCGTCGACCGCGTACTCGCCCTCGGGCAGCGAGTCGATCCGGGACAGCAGATCGGCGGGGAGTTCGGCGGCCACCGCCCGGCGGTAGATGTCCGCCTGGCTCATCCGCTCCTGGCCACGGAAGATGTCGTCGAGCAGTTCGTCGAGCTGCCGGGTGTCCGGCTGCTCGGTCACGGGCGCGTCGTCGGTCACGCCGACCAGCTACCCGGGCCCGAATCGGTCAAACGTCCCCACCACCGCTCAGGCGGGGGCGGGGAGGGTGGCCCGGCGGGCGCGGACCGCCTGGGCGAGGTGGTCGAGGACGTCGGCCGTGGTGTCCCAGCCGATGCAGGCGTCGGTCACCGACTTGCCGTACTCCAGCTCGCGGGTGGGGTCGAGGTCCTGGCGGCCGGGCTGGAGGAAGCTCTCCAGCATGATGCCGACGATGCCGCGCTGGCCGGCGGCGAGCTGGGCGGCCACGTCGGCGGCGACCACCGGCTGGTTGCGGTGGTCCTTGCCGCTGTTGGCGTGGCTGGCGTCGATCACCACCCGCTCGGGCAGCCCGGCCGCGCGCAGCAGGTCCAGCGCCCCCGCCACCGACTCCGCGTCGTAGTTGGGCCGGCCACCGCCGCCCCGCAGCACCAGGTGACCGTCGGCGTTGCCCCGGGTGTGCATGATCGCCGGGATGCCGGAGACGTCGATGCCCGGGAAGACGTGCGGCACGCCGGCCGCCCGGATCGCGTCCACCGCGGTGGAGATGCTGCCGTCGGGGCGGTTCTTCATGCCGATCGGCATGGACAGGCCGGAGGCGAGCTGGCGGTGCACCTGGCTCTCCACGGTCCGGGCGCCGATCGCGCCCCAGGCCACCGTGTCGGCGATGTACTGCGGGGTGATCGGGTCGAGGAACTCGCAGCCCACCGGCAGGCCCAGCCGCAGCACGTCGAGCAGAAGCGCCCGGGCGGTGCGCAGGCCGGTGTTCACGTCGCCCGAGCCGTCCAGGCCCGGGTCGTTGATCAGGCCCTTCCAGCCCACGGTCGAGCGCGGCTTCTCGAAGTAGACCCGCATCACCACGAGCACGTCGTCGGCGAGCCGGTCGGCGACCTGGCGGAGCCGGCCCGCGTACTCCAGGGCCGCGGCGGGGTCGTGCACCGAGCAGGGGCCGACCACGACCAGCAGCCGGTCGTCGGCGCGGTCCAGCACCCGGCCGACGGCACGCCGGCCGGCCACCACGGCCTCGGCGAGGGAGTGCTCCAGGGGCAGGTGGTGGTGCAGCAGGGCCGGGGTGGTCAGCGGCACGACACGGTCGATCCGCTGGTCGATGACCCGATGGGCGTCCGGGGTCGTCACGGTGGGGTTCCTTCCGCCGACCGTGCCCGGGGCCGGCGCCCGGGATCGAGCCGGCTGCTCGAAAAGCGAAAGGGCAGGGAATCATCCCTGCCCGGCCGGCTCGAAGAGGAAGTGACGTCAGCTCATGGTCGAGTCACCGGCTCCTCCAGCCGGCTGCCTAAACCATCGATACGACCGCGTCACGCCCGTCAGCGTACCCGACGGGCCGGGCGGGTCCCACCCGCTCGTCGGGTACGGCACGCCCCGGCGGGGGTATGAGGACGGCATGAGCCACGACCAGAGCGACCAGGACCGCATCGAGTCCCGCGCCCACCTGCTGCCCGAGGAGGCGGCGGTGGGCAGCGAGGATCCCGAGGCGCAGGCCGACGCGATCCTCGCCGAATCCGACATCCGGGAGGAGGACCGGAACGCCGCGCCGGACACGCTCCTGGAGCACCGGACCTCCGATCAGACCGTCACCCCCGTCGAGCCTCCCGACTGAGCGGAGGCGCCGCGGGCCCGCCGCGACCCCCGGTAGGTGGTGGCCCGCAACCAGGCCAGCGGGCCGGTCAGCCGCACCCCCGGCGGCACGTTCCCGATCGGGTCGAAGGCCAGCGCTACGTCCTCACGGGCGCCGCGCCGGCCGTCCAGGCGTACCTCGCCGAACGGCCGCCACGGCCCGACCGCGGAGGCCACCGCCAGCACCAGCCGCGGCCCGTCGTCGCCGGCCACCGCCGGAAGCCCGGCCAGGCCGCGGCCCAGGTCCGGCGAGTCCGGGTCGGCCAGCACCGCCAGGTACAGCCGCCGGCGGCCGGCCCGGAAGGACATGATCGAGCTGTACGTCCCGGTGAAACCGCGCCGGGGCAGCGGCAGGTGGCGCAGCACCGGCGGGGCGGCGCTGGAACTGGCCAGCAGGTCCACCGGCGGCTCCGGGTCGCGGTGCAGCCGGATGCCGACACCCAGCACGTCCGGCCAGCTCCCGGGCGTGGGCACGCCCTTCGACAGGCGGACCGTCGCCGGCCACCGGCTCGGCAGGTCGAGCAGCGGCACGCCGGTGGGCGGTCCCGGCGTACCCCAGATGAGGACCTCGGCGGAGAAGGTGCGGCCGGCCGGGTGCAGCAACCGGCCACGCCGGAGCCGCGCCAGCGCGGCGGCGGCGCGTTCGACCGCGGACGATGCGGGGGAGGACATGCCGGGCGAGTACCCCGCCGCGCGGCGGCGATGCTCCCCGCACGTCACCTTTCCGCCCGCGAGATCGGATAGCGTCGTGCCATGCCCGACAGCGGTTACCCCTGGCCGATCGAGACGACCCGACTGGACAACGGTCTGCGCGTGGTGGTGAGCGAGGACCGCACCGCTCCCGCCGTCGCCGTGAACATCTGGTACGACGTGGGTTCCCGCCACGAGCCGGCGGGCCAGACCGGCTTCGCGCACCTCTTCGAGCACCTGATGTTCGAGGGCTCGGTCAACGTGGCGAAGACCGAGCACATGAGGCTTATCCAGGGCTCCGGCGGCTCGCTCAACGCCACCACCAACCCGGACCGGACCAACTACTTCGAGACGGTCCCGGCCGAGCACCTGGAGCTGGCGCTCTGGCTGGAGGCCGACCGGATGGGCGGGCTCGTCCCGGCGCTGACCCAGGAGACGCTGGACAACCAGCGGGACGTGGTGAAGAACGAGCGCCGCCAGCGCTACGAGAACGTGCCGTACGGCGACGCGTGGCTGCGGCTGCTGCCGCTGCTCTATCCGCCCGGGCATCCCTACCACCACGCCACGATCGGCTCGATGGCCGACCTGAACGCCGCCGACCTGGCCACGTTCCAGGCGTTCCACCGCACCTACTACGCGCCGAACAACGCGGTGCTCACCGTGGTCGGCGACACCACCGCCACCGAGGTGTTCGCGCTGGCCGACAAGTACTTCGGCGGGCTGCCGCCGCGCGAGGACATCCCGGCGGCCCCGGACGGGCGTACCGTCGCGGCCACCGGGCGGCCCGCCGTGGAGACGGTCACCGCCGACGTGCCCGCCCCCCGTGTCTACGTCGCGCACCGCACCCACCCCTACGGCACCCCGGGATACGACGTGACGACCGTGCTCGCCACCGTGCTGGGCACCGGCCGGGGGAGCCGCCTCTACCAGCGCCTCGCCGACGGGGAACGGATCGCCCAGCCGGACCTGGTCGGGGCGTACGGGGTGGACCTGGCGCACGCCCCGGCGCCGCTGATCGCCACCGCCACGGCCCGTCCCGGGGTGTCCGGCGACCGGCTGCGCGAGGGGCTGACCGAGGTGGTGGACGAGCTGACCACCGTGCCGGTGACCGGCGCCGAGCTGGACCGGGCCAAGGCGCTGCTGAGCACCCAGTGGTGGCGGCACATGTCCACGGTGGATGGCCGGGCCGATGTCCTCGGCCGGTACGCCACCCAGTTCGGCGACCCGGCGAAGATCGGTGAGCGGCTGCCCGCCTGGCTCGCCGTCACCGCTGAGGAGATCGCCGAGCAGGCCGCCGAGCTGCTCGGCCCGGCCGACCGGGCGACCCTCACCTACCTGCCCGAGGAGACCTCATGACGCTGATCGCCGCCCGTCCCGGGCCGGGTGCCGCGCGCCCTTACCGGTTCCCGCAGGTGGTCCGCCGGTCCGCCGCCGGTGGGCAGGTCGTCGCCGCGCACCTGCCCGGGCAGAACCTCGCCGTCGCGCTGCTGCTGCTCGACGGCGGCGCCGGCCGGGAGCCGGTCGGCAAGGAGGGGCTCGGCGGGGTGCTGGCCAAGGCGCTGGAGGAGGGCACCGCGCAGCGGGACGCCACCGCGTACGCCCTGGCCATCGAGGCGCTCGGCACCGAGCTGGTGACCGGCCTGGACTGGGACTCGTTCCAGGTCAGCGTGCAGGTGCCGGTGGACCGGCTGGGCGCGGCCGTGGAACTGCTCGCCGAGGCGGTGCGGACGCCGAAGCTCGACCCGGCCGACGTGCGGCGGGTCCGCGACGACGAGGTGACCGCCCTGCGGATGGACTGGGCCAACCCGGGCCCGCGGGCCGACGCCGTGCTGCGCGCCGAGCTGTTCGGCGCGGACAACCGCTGGGGCCGCCCCATGTACGGCGACCCGGAGAGCGTGGCCGGCCTGGACGTGGACGACGTGACCGTCTTCCACTCCGAGTGGTTCATCCGCCCCGGCACGCTGATCGTCGCCGGTGACCTGGATCGGATCGACCTCGACGCGCTCGCCGCGACGGTGTTCACCGGGGCCGGTGGCGCGGCGGCCGACAAGGGCGGCCCGATCGGGGTGACGCTGTCCGACCGGCGGCGGATCATCCTGGTCGACCGTCCCGGCTCGGTGCAGTCCACGCTCCGCCTCGGGCACCCGTCGCCGCACCGCGCCCACCCGGACCACGTGCCGATGACGCTGGCCGGCACGGTGCTCGGCGGGGCCTTCACCTCCCGGCTCAACCACCTGATCCGCGAGGTGCGCGGCTACACGTACGGGATCCGGGGCGACTTCGCGTCGTCCCGCCGGTTCGGCCGGTTCGCCATCAGCTCCGGGGTGCAGACCGCGGTGACCGCGCCGGCCCTGGTCGAGGCGGTCGGCGAGGTGTCGCGTACCCGGTTGACCGGGGTGACCGAGGACGAGCTGGCGGTGGCCCGCTCCTGGCGGGCCGGTCAGCTCTCCGTGGAGCTGCAGAGCCCCCGGGCCATCGCCTCGGCGCTGACCACCCTGGTCGTGCACGACCTGCCGGACGACTACCACGCCCGGCTGCGCGAGGCGCTGCTCGCCGCGACCGTCGAGGAGGTCTCCGCGGCGGCCGCCGCCCACCTGCACCCGGAGTCGCTCACCCTGGTCGTCGAGGGCGACGCGGCGGTGATCCGGGACGAGCTGGTGGCCGCCGGCCTCGGCGACGTGGTCGACCACCGGTCCTGACCCGCTCGGGTGCGTGGCGGTGTCGGCCGGACACCGCCACGCCTGGGCCCCCGGGATGTGATTCGCGTCGCGTCGCGCGGCTGCCGCGCGTGCGGCCGGTGGACGCGGATGCTGCGGCCCGGACCCCGGTTGGCGGGGGATTCTCCACCCGCGGCCCACCGCCGGCCGGTGCGGTTGCAGGTCGACGGCCCGATCGGCGAAGGGCCCGGCCGGCGGCCGGCGGCCCGCGCGCTGGGAAAGGCTTCCCGCCGCCCCCGCCCGGCTGGGTAGCCTCGCGGGCATGAGGATCGGCATTGTGGGGGCCACCGGCCAGGTCGGTGGCGTGATGCGGCAGGTGCTGGCGGAGCGCGACTTCCCGGCGGAGGAGCTGCGGCTGTTCGCCTCGGCCCGGTCGGCCGGGCGCACGCTGCCCTGGCGCGACGGCGAGGTCACCGTCGAGGACGCGGCCACCGCGGACTACCGCGGCCTGGACATCGTGCTCTTCTCGGCGGGCAAGGGCACCGCGAAGGAGCTGGCCCCCCGGGTCGCCGAGGCCGGTGCGGTCGTCATCGACAACTCCTCGGCGTACCGGATGGATCCCGCGGTGCCGCTGGTGGTCGCCGAGGTCAACCCGCACGCCGTCGCCGACCGGCCCAAGGGCATCGTGGCCAACCCGAACTGCACCACCATGGCCGCCATGCCGGTGCTGCGCCCGCTGCACCGGGAGGCCGAGCTGGTCAGCCTGGTGATCGCCACCTACCAGGCGGTGTCCGGTGCCGGCCTGGCCGGCGTGGCCGAGCTGGACGAGCAGGTCCGCAAGGTCGCCGAGCACGCCGCCGGGCTCGCCTTCGACGGGGCGGCCGTGGAGTTTCCCGCGCCGCGCTCGTTCGCCCGCCCGATCGCCTTCAACGTGCTCCCGCTGGCCGGCTCGATCGTCGACGACGGCTCCTTCGAGACCGACGAGGAGCAGAAGCTGCGCAACGAGAGCCGGAAGATCCTGGAGATCCCCGGGCTCAAGGTCAGCGGCACCTGCGTCCGGGTGCCGGTCTTCACCGGCCACTCGCTCCAGATCAATGCGCGCTTCGCCCGCCCCATCACCCCGGCCCGGGCGCGTGAGCTGCTCGACGGCGCGCCGGGCGTGGCGTTCTCCGAGGTGCCGACCCCGCTGGAGGCGGCCGGCCAGGACCCGACCTACGTCGGGCGGATCCGGGCCGACGAGACCGTCGAGCACGGCCTGGCCCTGTTCTGCTCCAACGACAACCTGCGCAAGGGCGCGGCCCTCAACGCCGTGCAGATCGCCGAACTCGTCGCGGCGGAAGGGCGCTGACCCCGTGGCGGACGAGCGGACCCGGCAGGCCCTGACCGATCTCGTGGCGAGCCGCCGGCTCGGCGTGCTCGCCACCCTGAAGCGCGACGGCCGGCCCCAACTGTCCACGGTGGTCCACTCCTTCGACCGGGACGCCGGGCTGATCCGGATCTCGGTCACCGACGGCCGGGCGAAGACCGCGAACCTGCGCCGCGATCCCCGGGCCAGCTTCCACGTCAGTAGCGAGGACGGCTGGGCGTACGCGGTGGCGGAGGGCCGGGCCGAGCTGACCCCGGTGGCCGAGCGGCCGGACGACCCGACCGTCGAGGAACTGGTCGGGCTCTACCGGGCGGTGCAGGGCGAACACCCGGACTGGGACGACTTCCGGCGCGCCATGGTGGCCGAGCGCCGGCTGGTGGTGCGGCTGCACGTCGACCGGCTCTACGGGATGCCACCGCGCGGCTGACCGCCGGCCGCCCCCCGGGTTACCTCGCCCGCGCGGCCGGGTAGACCGCGGTGCCGACACCGAGAGGGGAGCACCATGACAACGGTCGGAGAATTCATGACGACCCGGTTGGTGACGATGGACGGCAGCGACACCCTCACCGCCGCGGCGCAGGAGATGCGTGACAGCGCCATCGGCGACGTGGTGGTGACCGATGGCGACAAGGTGGTCGGGATCGTCACGGACCGGGACATCACGGTCCGGGGCGTGGCCGAGAGCCTGGATCCCAACACGACGAAGCTCGACCAGATCACCAGCAAGGACGTGGTGACGGTCAGCCAGTACGACGACGCGGTGGCCGCCGCCGACCTGATGCGCACCTACGGGGTCCGCCGGCTGCCGGTGACCGAGGACGGCCGCCTGGTCGGCCTGGTGTCGATGGGTGACCTGGCCGTCGAGCGGGAGCCCCAGTCGGTGCTCGCGGACGTCAGCGCCGACGACCCGAACAACTGACCCGTCCGCCTCGGTGAACGCCGGCCCCCGGTTCGGGGGCCGGCGTTCACGCGTCCGGGCCCCTGGTGGGTGACTCACCCGAACCGGGCGAGGTTGGGCCCGTACGCGGCGGGGACCCGTTCTCGGACGTCGGAGGGCCGCCGATCGCGGGAGGAGTCGCCCGATGGATGTGACCACGAGATTCTTCGAGGACCTGGACCGGCGGGAGTTCGAACCGCTGCTGGTCAAGGCCTCCGGAACCCTCCGGTTCGACCTGCATGAGGGGCCGCGCACCACGCACTGGCTGCTGGAGATCGACCGGGGCAAGGTCCGGGTCCGCCAGGAGGACCAGGAGGCCGACACGGTGGTCGGCGCCGACCCGCGGCTCTTCGAGGAGCTGGTGACCGGCGAGGAGAACACCATCGCCGCGCTGCTGCGGGGGGACATGACGGTCTCCGGCGACCTGCGCCTCGTGTTGCAGGTCGAACGGACCTTCCCCGGCCCGGCGGAGTCACGGGGGCCGCACCACGCGTTCCAGAGGAGGGCTGCCTGATGGCCTCGAACAGCACCGTCCGCATCCTGGACGGCAACACCTTCGTGGTCTCCGAGGACACCGGTGACATCGAGGCCACGCCGAGCGAGCCGACGGGCCTCTTCTCCCTCGACATGCGGTTCCTGTCGAAGTGGGTGCTGACCGTCAACGGCGAGCGGCTCAACGCGCTCTCCTACGACGACCTCCAGTACTACGAGGCCCGCTTCTTCCTGGTGCCGGGGATGGCCACCCACTACATCGACGCCAAGCTGTCGATCATTCGGGAGCGGGCGGTGGGCGGCAGCTTCCGGGAGTCGCTGACCATCCTCAACCACGACGAGAAGGCCGTGGACCTGGAGATCCGGATGGACGCCGGCGCCGACTTCGCCGATCTGTTCCAGGTCAAGGACGAGATCCTGAACAAGAAGGGCGAGACGTACGCCGAGGCCGAGTCGGACAAGCTCCGGCTCGGCTACCGGCGCGGCAACTTCCGGCGCGAGACGGTCATCTCGGCCTCCCGGCCGGCCCGCTACGACCGCAACGGCTTCGCCTGGACCCTCCACCTCGAACCGAACGAGCAGTGGGACGCCGCCATCGACGTGCAGACCTACGCCGTCGGGCCGGGCGGCCGGGACCTGCGGATGGGGCTCCGGGCGCACGGCACGGAGCGGCTGGCCCTCCAGCACGACCTCGAGCGGTGGGTCGCCAAGGCGCCGAAGGTGAACAGCGAGCACGGCCAGGTGTCCTCGACGTACCGGCGCAGCCTCATCGACCTGGCCGCGCTGCGGTTCTCGCCGCTCTCGCTCGGCGGGCAGACCCTGCCGGCCGCCGGCCTGCCCTGGTTCATGACCATGTTCGGCCGCGACAGCATCCTCACCTGCCTCCAGGTGCTGCCGTTCGCGCCGGAGATGTCGAAGACCACGCTGCGCATCCTGGCGGCGTTGCAGGGCACCCGGTTCGACGACTTCCGCGACGAGGACCCGGGCCGGATCCTGCACGAGATGCGCTACGGCGAGACCGCCGCCTTCGAGGAGCAGCCGCACTCGCCGTACTACGGCTCGGTGGACGCCACGCCGCTGTTCATCGTGCTGCTCGACGAGTACGAGAAGTGGAGCGGCGACGTCCCGCTGGTCATGGAGCTGGAACGGGAGTGCCGGGCCGCGCTGAAGTGGATCGACGACTACGCCGACCTGGTCGGCAACGGCTACATCTGGTACGAGCGGCGCAACAACGACACCGGCCTGGAGAACCAGTGCTGGAAGGACTCGTGGGACTCCCTCTCGTACTCCGACGGCACGCTGCCGCCGTTCCCGCGGGCCACCTGCGAGGTGCAGGGGTACGCGTACGACGCGAAGATGCGGGCCGCCCGGCTGGCCCGGGAGTTCTGGGGCGACCCGGGGTACGCCGACCAGCTGGAACGCGAGGCCGCGGACCTGAAGGAGCGTTTCAACCGGGACTGGTGGGTGGCCGACGGCGGCTACTACGCCCTGGGCCTGGACCCGAACGGCCGGCAGTGCGACGTGCTCAGCTCCAACATCGGCCACCTGCTGTGGAGCGGCATCGTGCAGGAGGACCGGGCGGCGCAGATCGCCGAGCACCTGGTCGGCCCGCGGCTGTTCTCCGGCTGGGGGGTGCGCACGCTGGCCGAGGGCGAGGTGCGCTACAACCCGATCGGCTACCACAACGGCACGATCTGGCCGTTCGACAACTCGTTCATCGCCTGGGGCCTGCGCCGGTACGGCTTCGCCGAGGAGGCCGCCACCATCGCGAGCGGCATCCTGGACGCGGCGCGGTACTTCGACGGGCGGCTGCCGGAGGCGTTCGGCGGCTACCAGCGGGAGCTCACCAAGTTCCCGGTGGAGTATCCGACGGCGTGCAGCCCGCAGGCCTGGTCGACCGGCGCTCCGCTGCTGCTGATCCGGACCATGCTGGGGCTGGAGCCGCACGAGGGGCACCTCGCGGTGGACCCGCGGCTGCCGCTCGGCATGGGGCGGATCGAGGTGCTGGACATCCCGGGCCGGTGGGGCCGGGTGGACGCCTTCGCCCGGGGCCGGCTGGAACTGGAACACCAGCCCACCTCCTGACGCGCGGGACCGGCTCCCGCCAGCCGGGAGCCGGTCGCGGCTCAGTGCCCGGGCAGCAGCGTGTCGCCGTGCGCCTCACTCCGGGGGAGCAGGCAGAACTCGTTGCCCTCCGGGTCGGCCAGCACGGTCCACCGGGGCAGCTCGCGGACGACGGTCGCGCCCGCCTCCAGCACCGCGGCCCGCTCCTCCGCGTCGCCGATCAGGTCCAGGTGGATCCGGCCGGCGCCGGGGAGGTCGTCGACCGGGCTGATCCAGACGTCCGGCCGCCGGCCGGCGGGGTCGCGCAGCAGCACCGACTCGTCCGGCTCCAGCGACCGGCCGGCGAGCTTCGCCCGGTCGTCCTCGACCACGGGCAGCCCGGTCACCGTGCTCCAGAACGGGGCGAGCAGGTAGGGGTCGCGGCAGTGGATGACGATCGCGGTGAGATCGGGCATGTTCTGCACCGTAGTCGGCTCAGGCCGGTGGGAGGACGCTGTCCAGGAACGCGGCGGTGATCGCCCGGATGTCCGGGCGGGCGAGGTCCAGGGCGTGCCCGCCGTGGGTGAGCCAGAGGTGCGCCGGGTGGCCGGCGGCGAGCAGCCGGCCGGCCAGCCCGACCGACTGGGCGGCCGGCACGGCGGCGTCGTCGCGGCCCTGCACCAGCAGCACCGGCACGCCGGAACCCAGGTGGCTGGCCACGGTGGCGTCGACTGTCGCCGGGTCGCCCTCAGCCGGCGGGTGACCGAGCAGGCCCGCCCAGGGGTCGTCGTGCCGGCGCCGCCGCCGCCACTCCGGGTCGAGCGGGTCGACCGGCGCCCAGTAGGCCAGGACTCCCCGGACGTCGCCCGGCCGGTCCACCCCGCGCAGGCCCAGGTGCAGGGCCAGCGTCGCGCCGGCCGAGTCGCCGCCGACCAGCAGCGGCAGCCCGCCCGCCGTGGCGCGGGCGGCCCGCGCGGCGGCGCGTACGTCGTCGAGCTGGGCCGGCCAGCAGGCCTCGGCCGCGAAGCGGTAGGTCGCCGGCACCACCCGCAGCCCGAGCGGGGCGAGCGCGGCCCCGTCCTCGTCGGAGCGGGCCCGCCACCCGCCGCCGTGGATCCAGAGCAGTACGGCGCGATCGGTCATCCGGCCATGCTGGCCCCGGTGCCCGCGCCACCGCCAGCCGCTCTGCCAACGGCAGAGCGAGGCGACTTTCGCCCCTACGGTCGCGTAACCTACTCGGGGTAAAGTTGGCGGATGTCGGAACTCGTGTACCCGCCCGTCATCCTCGCCGCCAAGACGATGTTCCGCGCTCTCGACCTGCGCCTGCGCGTCGAGGGCAGCCACCACGTGCCGCGCACCGGCGGCGCGGTGCTGGCCTCGAACCACGTCAGCTACCTCGACTTCATCTTCTGCGGGTACGGCGCGCACGAGTCCGGCCGGCTGGTCCGGTTCATGGCCAAGGACTCGGTCTTCCGGCACAAGGTCTCCGGCCCCCTCATGCGGGGCATGAAGCACATCCCGGTGAACCGGGCCGCCGGCGCCGGCTCGTACGCCTCGGCGGTGAGCGCGCTGCGCCGCGGCGAGGTGGTCGGCGTCTTCCCGGAGGCGACGATCAGCCGTTCCTTCACGGTCAAGGACCTCAAGAACGGCGCGGCCCGGATGGCCCAGGAGGCCGCCGTGCCGCTGCTGCCGGTCGCGCTCTGGGGCACCCAGCGGCTGTGGACCAAGGGCCGGCCGCGCACCCTCACCCGCCGGCACACCCCGATCACCATCCTGGTGGGCGAGCCGATCGACCCGGCCGCCCACCCGGACGGCAACGCCCTGACCGCCGAGCTGCGCACCCGCCTCACCGCGCTGGTCGACCAGGCCCAGCGGGACTATCCGGACCAGCCCGCCGGCCCGGACGACGCCTGGTGGCAGCCGGCCCACCTGGGCGGCGCCGCGCCCACCCCGGAGCAGGCCGCCGAGCTGGACCGTCCGGGTCGCCGGACCGCCGCCTCCTGATCCCGTGCCGGGCAACCGGCACGTCGCCGGACCGGTCCGCGTCCGGGCCTGACGGTGTCTGCCGTCTGCCGGCCGCACCGCCCCGGCCGCGCCGCGGCCGGCCGGCTGAGCGCCGGTCAGCAGGCGGAACCGGGGCGGTCCCGCGCCGGGACGTCCTGGCGGGGCCAGGCCGGCGGGTCCGCCATCGCCGGTCGGTAGTAGTCGTCCCGGGACAGGAACTCGACTGGCAACGAACCCGGCAGGGTCGCCGCGCCCCGGGTCGGGCCGGGCGTCGGACCCATCCGGACCGTCAGGATGTCCCGCTCCGGCGGGGAGAGGTCGACCAGTTCGGGGCGGGCCAGCCGGAACGCGGCCACCGAGCGGCGTACCTGCCGGGCCAGCGCGGCGACCAGGTCGACCGGGCCGGCGAGTGCCAGCGCCGGCTGCCGGATGGTGCGCAGCGCGTCGCAGACCACCCGCAGCTCGCCGGTGCCGTCGGGGCTCTCGGCCAGCTCCAGCCGGGACGGCCACTGCCACCGGATCTGGCCGCTGACCAGGCGGGACAGCCGGACCGGACGCCGGTGCCGGGCGTCCGGCCGGCCGTCCCGCCCGGAGACCAGGGACAGCTCGGAACCGGTGCAGACGTACGCCAGCCGCCGGTCGGTCACGGTGACCGTCGCCGGGTCGGGCAGCGCCCAGGACCGGAGGTCGTCGCTGGGGCCGAGCAGGTGACCGGCCACCAGCAGCCGGTGCTGCCCGAGCAGGTGCTCGCCCGGCTCCGGGAGCAGCGCGTGGCGCCGGTCGAGCAGGGGACGGGTGGGGTCGTCATCCGCGTCGAAGCGGTGGGGCCCGATGAAGAAGGGCGCGGCGTCCTCCGGCACGGTTCAGGACCTCCCGGTGGCGGTTGGCGATACGTCGAGCCTGGCCCACCCGGGGGCGGCTGTCATGACACCCGTTAGGGGGTCGGCCGGTCGGCGGACGCCTGTGACCGGTAGATGCCGATATCTTCCGGCCGGACGAGGCCGTCCTCAATCGCCCGGGCGAGCAGGGCCGCCTTGGTGGCCGCCGGGCGCCCCGCCCGGGTGTACTTGATCCGCGCCCGGTCCACGTACTGCTTCACGGTGTGCTCGCTGATCCGCATCCGGCGGGCCACCGACGCTTTGGACATCGACTGGAACCACAGCAGTAGCGCCTCCCGCTCCTTGTCCGACAGGGCCGGCCGGTCCGGGCGTGGATCGCCCACGATCGCACCGGCCAGCGCGGGCGGCACGTACGGGCGGTCGCTGGCCGCGGCCAGCACCGTGGCCACGCAGTGCTCCCGACCCTCGTGCTTGGCCAGGAACGCCACCGCGCCGGCGTCCAGCGCGGCCAGCATGATCTCCGGGTCGGTGTGCTCGGAGTAGATCACCACCCGGCGGCCCGCGGCGCTCAGCTCGGCGAGCTTGTCGAGCACCATCCGCCCGTGCAGCCGCAGGTCGAGCAAAACCACCGCGGCCTCCGGAGCGGCCCGCAGCACCACATCCGGGTCGTCCCCGGTGGCCAGCACGCGCAGCCGCGGCTCGCCGGCCAGCCAGGCCCGTACCCCGTCGATCACGACCGGATGGTCGTCCACGATCGCCACGCCCACCGGCGGCCCGCCGGTCACGTCCTCCGCCACCGCGTCTGCGTCCATCTGATCTCCCCGTCCCGCTCGTGCAGGTGTTCCACCGGCCCGTCCCCGTTCCCGTCCCCGCCGGGCGGGCCGGTCGCGTCCGGCCCGTCGTGGTCGGGCGTGACGAGGCTGACCACCACCTCGTCCGGCCCGGACACCACGGTCAGCCGGGCCCACCCCCGGGCGCCGGCGAGCGCCGCCGTCGCCGGGTCGGCCAGCCGCCGGCGGACCTCGACCGGCAGCTCCGGCGGCGCCCCGACGGCGACCAGCTCGATCGGCAGGCCGTTCCGTTCCGCCAGGTCCGCGGCGGCGCGCAGCTCGTGCAACAGGGGATCCGGCACGTCGTCCGACTCGGCGATCAACCGGCGCAGCCGGCCCGCCGCCAGCACGGCGCGGCGGCGTACCGCCGGGTCGCCCGGGTCGGCGTCGCCGGCCGCGAGGGCGGCCAGCACCTCCTCGGCGGTGCCGCTGGCCAGAGCCAGGCGCGCCTGTCGCTCTCGCTGGGCCCGTTCCGCAGCGTCCCGCTCCGCCACCACGGCCAGGGCCGACGCGGCGGTGGAGGCCCGGTCCCGGGCCAGCGCGGCGATCCCCGCCGCGCCCGCGAAGACCGCCACCGGCAGCGACGAGGTGCCGTAGACGTACATCGCGTAGCGGCTGAGGTCGGCCGAGGCGGTCGCGCCGTGCAGGACCACCGCGACCAGGGCGATCGCCGCGTGCGCGCCGAGCAGCGCGAGCAGCCAGCCCACCGGGCGCCGCCAGAGCACCAGCAGGAAGAACCACGCGAGCCCGCCCCACACCCAGTTGCCCGTGGTGAACAGCTGCCGCTCACCGGCCGCCGTGAAGACCACCCCGTCGACGACCAGCAGCGCCACCGCCAGCAGCCGGGCCGGCGGCAGCCCGCCGCGCAGCAGGCGTACGCCGGACCCGACGCCGATCGCCGCGGTCACCAGCCAGCCCGCGGCGACCACCGACGGGGCGGCCAGCCGGGACCACGAGTCGAGCAGCGCCGGCAACCCGATCGCCAGGTGCCAGGCCAGCGCGATGAGCACCGCCGCGATCCGGGCGCCCCGGTCCGAGGCGTCGCCCACCGCGTGCGCCGCGGTCGCCGCCGCCCCCGGGCCGGCGCGCTCCGGCGCCCACTGCCGCACGATCGCCGGAACCGCCGTGCCGGTCCCGACCGCTCCCGACTCAGTGGACACCGGGCCACTCCAGCCGGATCCGGGTGCCGGCGCCGGGGGCGGAGGTCACGACCGCGCGGCCGCCCACCGAGGCCATCCGGCCGTGGATCGACTCGCGCAGCCCGTACCGGTGGGCCGGGACGGCGGCCGGGTCGAAGCCGGGGCCGTCGTCGGCCACCTCGACCACGACGGCCTCCGCGTCCCCCGCCAGGCGCAGCGTGGTGGCGGCGCCCGGCGCGTGCCGGACCACGTTGGCCAGCGCGGCGGCGGCGCTGTCGGCGAGCGCCGCGGCGATCGCCGCGGGCACCCGGCACGGCGCGAGCGTCGCGTCCACGGCCAGCTCCGGCAGCCGGGCCAGGACCGTCCGCAGGTGCTCGTCCAGGGCCACCGCACCGGCCGGCGTGGCGCGCGCGTCGGCCAGGGCGGTGAGGGTACGCAGATCCGCCGCGCACCGCGCGCGCAGCGCGGCGGACGGACCGGGCACCGCGCCGAGCCCGACCATGGTCAACGTGGCGAGGACGGTGTCGTGCAGGTCCCGGTTCTGCCGCCGTTCGGCCTCCCGGGCGGCCCGCCCCACCACGGCCTCCCGCGACAGCCGCTGGTAGTCCGCGAAGGTGGCGTCGGCGCGCCCGATCCGGCCCCGCATCACCGCGGTGATCACCGCCGCGCAGCCGATCTGGACCAGCAGCGTCCCGGCGTGCGCACGCGCCTCGACCGGGTTGCCGGCGAGCGAGGCGCCGGTCGCGTATCCGGCGGTGACCAGCAGCCCGGCCGGGACCGACCAGCGGGCCGGGGCGGTGGCCTGCGCGTTGATCACGGTCGTGCTGGCCAGCACCGCCATCCAGCTCCCCTCGCCGGGCAGCACCTCCGGCGCGACCAGCCAGGGAATCGCCAGCCCGGCCGCGGTGGTCAGCGCCACGTCGCCGGCCACCAGGACGCCGGTGAACCCGTAGCGGAGCGATCGGACGGCGTACCAGACGGACCAGGCGGTGAGCGCGACGATCGTCGGGACCAGCAGGGACACCCGGACCGGCGGGGTGCGCACGGTCAGCGCGACCACCGCGGCGACCAGCCCGCAGGTGAGCCGGAGCAGCGCCGGCAGGGTCGTGAAGATCAGGGTGAACGCACCGCCCGCCGGCCGGTCCAACGGGGACGGCGGCAGGGTCGTGGCGGCTACGACCGGCATCGGGGGAGGTGTCCTTCCGGCAGCGACCCGGTCGGGTCCGCACGGTAGATCGACGCCGGAGAATAACATGCCCGTCGGCAACTGGTCACCGTCGGTACGCGGCGTGTCGCTTTCGGATCTCGAAGGGTCGATAGGCGGGGCACGACCAGCCGCATCGCCCACCGGTTCACCCGTCACCCCGGTGCTGGGCCCGGGCCTTCTGCCCGCGTCTGCCGGGCCGAGGCCTCCAGCGCGGCATCGCCGAACGCCCGGATCTGGGCGCTGGTGGCGCCGCCGCTCAAACGCGGGCGACGGCGAGCAGGTGCGAGCTGGCGCCCAGCACCGCCGGGTCGCGTTCGAACACCTCAGCGCAGGCCACCGCGTCGGCGAAGAGCCGCTCGGCCGGGCCGGCGCCGAGCGCGTTCAGCACCGGCCAGAGCGGACCCTCCACCCCGTACAGCGCGGGCGCCGGCAGGCCGGCCGCGACGAACTCGTCCACCACCTGCTCCGGGCGGTGGAAGTAGGCCGTGGTGAACCCGGTCCGCGGGTCGTTCACCCCGGTGGCGTACGTCTCCCGCAGCAGCGGGCCGTTGTGCTCGTCCACCAGTCCCTTCGCCGTCAGGTCGATCAGCGCCGCGTTGCGGCTGATCACCGCCGCGAGCACCGGACCGCCGGGCCGGGTCAGCCGGGCCGCCTCGCGCAGCGCGGCCACCCGGTCGGCCCGGTCGGTCAGGTGGTAGAGCGGACCGAGCAGCAGGGTCGCGTCGGCCGAGCCGTCGGGCAGCGGCAGCTCCCGGGCGTCGCCCACGCTCGCGGTGATCCCCGGATGCGCCGCCCGGGCCGCCTCCACGTGCGCCGGGACCAGGTCGACCAGGTGCACCCGGTGCCCCGCCGCGGCGAGCCAGCCCGCGTACGCGCCGGGCCCGCCGCCGATGTCCAGCACCTCGGCCGGCGGTGCGGGCAGCAACCGGGCGAGCAGGTCCCGGGTCCGGTGCGCCTCCAGCCGTCCCTCCGGCGACCGGTCCAGCCGGTCCGCCTCGACGAAGACCTCGGTGTAGTAACGCCGGATGTCCGGCTCGGCGGGTCGATGCTGCGGCATCCGTCGATGGTGGATGTTCCGCCGCGGCCCGTCACCCGGTTTACGCCTCACCCCGCAGAGCGGCGCCACCGTGACGCAGGCGTCCGTCCTGGCCAAGGAGGACGGTGGGTGGCGGATCTGCGAGTGACACCGGTGCCGGCCCGGCGTGCGGGGCTGTCCTAACCTCGCTGCCATGTCGAGCAGCACGGGCGGTCGCCGCCGGTCGGAGGATCTGGTCGCGCGGGCCCGCGAGGAGATGACGGCCGGATCGGAACGCCCGGACGCCACCACCACCGCGGCGGACCCGGATCCGGTCCGCGACGGCGAGCATGTCCCGCCACCCGCCGGCACCGCCCGGTTCGGTCCTCTCGCGCTGCTCGTGCCCGCCGGCATCGTCGCCTTCGTGGCGCTGCGCGTCGTGTCCGGCGACGCCCTGCGGGCGCGGATCGACGAGAGTGCCTGCGCCTGGACCGGCTGCACCGGCACCGGCATGGCCGCCGTCGGCTGGCTGCTGATCACCCTCCCGGTGCTGTGGGCGGTGGTGGCCGTCGTGCTGTGGGCACGCTTCAGCGCGCCGGCCCGGGTCGGCGCCGTGCTGCTCGGTCTGGCGTTCCTGCTGGTCGCCTGGGTGCACGTGCCCGGCCGGCGATCCGCCCTGGACCTGCTCCTCGACGGGCCGGCGGCCGGGGCCATGGCCACCGGGATCCGCTGGGGCGGGGTCGGCGCCGGCGTGGCCGTGGTCGCCGTCCTCGTCCGGACCGTCCGGGCCGACGGCGGGCGGCGGCCGGATCGCGGACCCGTCGGGCCCGCCCTCGTCGCGGTGGCCCTGCTCGGCACCCTCGCGGTGGCGCTGGTCCGGGCCGAGGCGCCGCCGGTGACCGTGGCCGAGGCGATGCCGGAGCGCACGTTCGAGGCGGCGGGGGACACCCTGCGCCGGACCGGCGGGAAGGACCTGCGCGGCTGCGCCGGCGTCCTCGCCGGCGACGTGCTCGACGGCTGTGTGCGGACGGTCCGGGTCACCTACACCACCGACGACAGCGACGCCGTCGTCCACCTGGCGGCGGTGCTCTACCCCGGCGAGCGGGCCGCCCGGGAGCGGCGCGGCCGGCTTCCCCGCGGCACCGCCCAGCTCGGGATCCCCGCCGGCGAGACCATCACGGTCAGCTCGACGACCGGAAGCTGGGTGCTGCTCAGCAGCGTCGGGCACGCCGACGGGCGGAGCATCGCCGGCGCCGAGCGGGGCTACCTGCTCTGGGCGGCCAAGCAGGTGGCGTACCGGTTCATCGGGCGGCAGGTGGGACTGCTCGTCGCCCCCTCGGCCGGCGACGGCGTCGGCCCGCGTACGCCCTGACCGTCCCGGCGCCTCACCCGCTACCGGGCGGGCGCCTCGTCGGCGCGCCGGCGCAGCCACTCCAGCGCCGGCCCGGCGTGGCGCAGCACCGAGATGTGCCCGTCCTCCGGGTAGCGGCGCAGCTCGGCGGTGGGAACGCGGCCGGCCACCCACTCGGCGTGGGCCACCGGCGCGACGCCGTCCCGCTCGCCGTGCACGAACAGCACCGGCGGCGCCACGTCGGCGGGGTCGAAGCCCCACGGGTGCACGTACGCGAGGTCGTCGTCGATCAGCCCGCCCGGCCCGGCCCGCATGGCCGGCCCCACCACACTGTCGAACCAGGACCACTCGCCGTGCAGCGCGGCCAGGTCCGCCGGGGTGAACTCCGGGTCGTACGCGACGCCCGACGCCTCGTGCGCCTCCTTGGCGGCGCGTCCCGCGGCGGCCGCCCGCAGCGACGCCACCCCGGCGGGCACCATGCCGGCGAACCAGTCCAACCCGGCCGCGCCGTACGGAGCCAGGCCGGCGCCGACCACCACCGCGACCACCCGGTCCGGCCGGAGCGCCCCGCAGGCCAGGGCGTGCGGGCCCCCGCCGGAGTGGCCCATCACCGCGAACCGGTCGAGGCCCAGCGCGTCGGCCACCGCGGCGACGTCGGCGGCCGCGGAGGCGATGTCGCGCCCCGGCAGCGGCGTCGACCCGCCGTACCCGGGGCGGTCGTGGGAGACCCAGCGGAGGCCGAGCCGGTCGGCCGCCGCGAACAGCGGCGCGGGCGGCGCGCCGATGTTCGGGGTGCCGTGGTGCCAGAACACGGGGAGCCGGTCCCGCCCACCGGTGTCGTAGACGTGCAGCGTGCGGCCGTCGCCCAGGCGGAGATCCGTCTCGGTCACCATGAGCGGAGACTACGTCGGCTCCGCGCCCGCCGCCGACCGGCCGGAACCGCGCAGCCGCCGGTACGGTCGGGGTATGACCGAGTCCGCCCACCTGACCGAAACCCGGGCCGCGTACGACACCGTCGCCGCCGACTACGCCGCGCTGGTCAGCGCCAAACTGCCCGAGCTACCGCTGGACCGGGCGCTGCTCGGCGCCTTCGCCGAACTGGCCCGCGCCGCCGGCGGGCCGGTGGCGGACCTCGGCTGCGGCCCGGGCCACGTCACCGCCCACCTGGCGGCCCTGGGCGTGGACGCCTTCGGCGTCGACCTGTCGCCGCGGATGGCCGAACTGGCCCGGCGGGCGTACCCGGAACTGCGCTTCGAGGTCGGCTCGATGACCGCGCTGGACCTGCCCGACGGGCGGCTCGGCGGGGTGCTCAGCTGGTGGTCCATCGTGCACACGCCGCGCGAGCTGCTGCCCCGGGTGATCGCCGAGTTCCACCGGGTGCTCGCCCCCGGCGGCCACGCGCTGCTCGGCTTCCACGGTGGCGACGACGAGCACGTCCGGCGCGACCAGGCCTACGGCCACCCGGTGTCACTCGATGTGCACTTCGCCCGGCCGGAGGGGATCGCCGCGCTGCTCGCGGCGGCGGGTCTACCGGTGACCGCGACCGTGTGGCAGGCGCCGGGCGAGAGGCAGCGACGCCCGGCGGCGTACCTGTTCGCCCGCAAGCCCTGACTGTGTCCCAGGTCACAAACTCTGTCCGGCCGGGTTGTCGAATCGGTTGTTCACCGGCCGTCGGCAGGGTGGAAGCCGGCGCGGGGCCGGTCTCGGAGAAGGAGGCACCACCATGCGACTCACCATCACCACGTTCCTGACCCTGGACGGCGTCATGCAGGCCCCCGGCGGGCAGGAGGAGGACCGCACCGGCGGGTTCGACCTGGGCGGCTGGCTGCCGCCGCACTTCGACGAGACGGTCGGCGGGTGGATGGGCGAGACCTTCGAGCGCGCCGAGGCGCTGCTGCTCGGCCGCCGCACCTACGACATCATGGCCGGCTACTGGCCGCACGTCACCGACCCGGCCCAGGGCGGACCGGACAACCCGCTCAACCGGCTGCCGAAGTACGTCGCCACCACCCGGGACGACGAGCTGACCTGGTCGGGTTCCCACCGCCTCGGCGGCGACCTGGCCGCCGCGGTCACCGAGCTCAAGAACCGCCCCGGCGGCGAACTCCAGGTGCACGGCAGCGGCGCGCTCGCCCGGTCGCTGATGCGGGAAGGGCTCATCGACACGTACCAGCTGCTGGTCTTCCCGGTGGTGCTGGGGCGCGGGCAGCGACTCTTCGCCGACGGCGTGCCCCCGGCGGGCCTGCGTCTGACCGGCACCCGCGCCTCCGGCACCGGGGTGACCCTGCTGACCTACGACAGCACCGGCGCGCCGACCTTCGGCAACGTCTGACCGCGCGGGTGGGCCGGGTCGCAATCGAGTACGTGGGAAGCGCGGCGGCTCCGGACCTGGCGGCGGCGGACCACGCTCGGGTGCGGAGGTCCCTACGCTGACGCTCATGTCGCGGAGCACGCAATGATCGACCTGGACGAGCAGGGCCACCGGCCGGCCGGGTCGCGGAGTGCCACTCCCGACCGTCTCACTGCGAGACGGAAGCGGACCGTGCGGCTCGTCGCTGCCTTCGTGGCCGGCGTCGTGCTCGGCGGCCTCGCCGTCGGCGAGCTGCACGACTCGCGTGCTGTGCGGGAGCGGAACGGCGTGGTCGCTCTCGTCGCCCTGCCGGTGTCGGCCAACCTGGGCGGCTCGTCCGCCCAGGGAACCGTCGAACTGTCGGGGCAGTTGCTGGTGATCAATGCCGGCCCCGCGCCCGTCACGGTACGGGGGGCTCACGGCGAGCGGCCGGGCGTCGTGGTGCGCAGCACCGGAGAAGGACCGGAGCTGCCTCCGGGCAGCACCCGTCAGATCCTGGTCGAGCTGAGATTCGACTGTTCGATCGCGTCTCGGCAGGAGCCGTTGTCGCTGCGGTTCTCGGTCGAGACCGAGGACAGGCGAGTCCGGGAGGTGGACTACCCGGTCGCGATCGCGGGCAGCGACTGGGCACGCGACGCCCAGAGCATGTGCGCGCCCCACGCGTAGTCGCGCCGGCGCACGCGCCGCTACGGTGACGACGTGGAGGACGACGCACGCGTGGTCGAGGTGGTGCCCTACGACCCGGCCTGGCCGGAGCTGTTCGAGGCGGAACGGCGGCTGTTGTCGAAGGCCCTGCCCGGGGCCCTGAGCGTCGAGCACATCGGATCCACCAGTGTTGCCGGCCTGGCCGCCAAGCCCATCATCGACATCATGGCGGTGGTGCCGGAGGTGGACGCGATCGTCGCCGACCTCCGGCCGCTCGAACAGCTCGAATACGTCTACCGCCCGTGGGTCTTCCCCGAGGACCGCGATCACCTGTTCTTCCCGAAGGACACCGCCGGGAAGCGGAGCCACCACCTGCACGTCTTCGGCGTCCGGTCGCCGGTGCCGGGAGAGAACCGGGTCTTCCGCGCCTACCTCGAGGCCAACCCCGCCGCCGCCCGCCGGTACGAGGCGGCGAAGAAGCGCGCGGCCGACCTGCATCCGCACAGCCGGGCCCGGTACGGCGCCGCGAAAGAGGAGACGATGGCGCAGTTGTCGGCTGAGGCCCGGAGGTGGAGCGAATCAGCGCGGCGGCAGTCGCCGGAGGGCTGACGGCACCCGGTGGTGGCGTCGTCGGAGGGCACCCTGCGCGGACAGAAGCTCCGGCCGCCGGTGCAGAGGCTCGCTGTGCGGCCCGGTCCTTCGAGGGCGCTGATAGCCTCCCGGGTCGTGACGGCCGAAGCAGCGGGGGTCTTTCGCCGGACGGCGATCGAGCGATCCGATCAGCGAATTTCCTGGGAACGGACGGACCAGGCCTTCTTCGCCGCCGGAGCGTGCCACATCCTCGCCTGGGTCTGCCGGGAGTCCCATCCCGACCGGCCCATCGAGATAGCCGGGGTGCGCATGGCGGGAGACTGGCAGGTCTTCCACGTCTACGCGCTCTGGGAGGGCTGGGCGTTCGACCACTCGGGCTGGAATCCCGAGCCGCAACTGATGGCGGCGAACACGGCCTTCGAAGGTCGCCCGCTCGAACGCATCACGATCACGGAAGGCCTCGCCCAGTTCTGCGCGACCCACCACTCCCGCATGCCGGACCAGTACTGGCGGGACCCGCTCCCGCGCGCCCGCGACTACGTGAGCCGATACACCCCACCGTGGACGTAACACCGTTGACGCCGGTCGGGCTTGGCGCATCGACTGAGATGGGTTCCATGGAGGGCGCCAGGGACGGGCCGAGCTGGCGGGTCGGTACGCCCGGCGACGTCGCCTGGATCGCTGGCAAGACCACCGCCCTGCACCGCGATCCGCTGGTCAAAGCTCGGCGGGTCGGGACCGAGGAAGACGCCCTTCCGCCAGGACTCACGCGCGACTGATCACGCGCGCCTCCCACGGGCTCCGCTGCTGGCTGACTTGGCTGTACAGGGCGGTGGCTGGCCGTCTTGGCCGTACGGAACCCGCTAGAGGAAGTCTCTCCAGAAGGCGACGGTGGCATGCGGTTCCTGGCCTCGGTCCGGTGCTGGTCCACCGAACTCCGAATGGATGTAGTCCTCCAGGTCGTCGCCGTAGTAGATGACGTCGGTCTGATACATCGACAGGACCGGGTGCCCGTACGAGCCGCGGCCGGAGGGCAGGAAACGGTGGCCGAACACGGGCACCATCTGCGGCACCTTCCGGAGATGCGGCTCGGCGTTCGCTACCGCCTCACGGCGGTTGTCTGGCCGTTCTCCCCAGCTCTCATGCCAGTAGCCGTTGTGCTCGACGTCGAACAACACGCCATGGACGGGCCAGGCAAGGCGGTCACGGAGGTCCTTCCGCTCTCCTCGTCGCCAGTCAGGCCACGAAGGGCCGGTCGGTAGCCCGGCGGCCAGAAACGCGCGGTGGTCATCGGCGAACTGGAAGTCGAAGATGTGCTCCACGCGAGCAAGCTCCGCTTCCGTCAGACCGCGCTGAATCGTGACGTGTCCGAGTTTCCTCAGCCTGTTGGCCGCTGCGATACCGAGGGCAGCGCCTTCCGGGCTGCGGCCCGGAGCAGGCTCACCTCGCTCGAGCTTGCGAAACCGGTCCAGGAACTTGCCCACGGCTTCCTCTCTTCCAGGTCGCGGAGCGTAGCAAGCAGGGCGGAGCAGGATGCGTCAGGCGGCGGCCAGCGCCTTGGTGATGTTCCACTCGGCCAGGTCCAGCATCCACTTCCGATCCGGGAAGTCGGTGTTCGCGATCCGCAGTGGCCCTTCGATCAGGGACAGCGTCTGCGCGTATCGAAAGAGCTCCAGCCGGTGGGGGTCGAGATCGACCGGATGCAGCGCCGAGTAGGTGTCGCCGAAGCGCATCTGCAGCCAAGCGTGGTCCCATTCGACGTCGAAGTACGCCAGGCCCTCGAAGTCGATGATGACGGCCTCACCTGCCGGCGTGACGAGCACGTGATCCGGGCCGAGCTCACCGTGTACCAGCCCGTATTCCTCGCGTGCGGTAACCGCGCTCCTGAGGTGGCGTACGTGGGCGGTGATCCGGTCATGCGCGTCGGCCAGTCGAGGGTCGCGGGCGGCTGCAGCGTCAAGGTGGCCGAGCGCGCGGTGGACGATCATGTCCTCCGTGCGCCGAGTCTGGGACGCCTCGCCGCGGGCAATGGCCGCGAGCTTGCCATAGTGCGGGTTTAACGTGGTGTGCATGCGCCGCAAGGCGTCACCGAGCGCGGACAGCGGCGTGGCGGCCGCGGCGGGATCGCGTTCCAGTAACGCGTCCAGCCGTAGCGCGCCGGCGTCTTCGACCAACGCGATGTCGGCATCGAGGTAGCGGCCGTCGCGGTCGAGCATCATCAGATGCGGGACCCGCACTCCTGCCGCGGTGAGCGCCGCGTGGTTGGCGGCGAACAGATCGGCGCCCGAAGCGTCTGTGAACGGGTCGTCCGGGACCGTCGGTGACGGTGGCCAGTAGTTCTCGCCCGCGGCCCACACGTACAGCATCACGGTCGTCTGGTCGTTCAACCGAAGCCGGTAGACGCCCTTCTTGCTGCCGCCTGTCAGCCGGTCCAGGGCAGCAAGTCGCCAGTCGGAGCCGAACTGTTCCGCTACGAGGCCGTGCAGATCATCCGGCTGCAGGAACGTCCGCGTCATGGTCGCCTCTCGTCAGTTCGAGCGGTCACGCTGCCAGGCCAAGCAGCCGCGCACCACGGAGTTGACGGGCACGCCGCCCGCGACCTGCACGGCACGCGTGTCCGGACCGCCGTCGACGAGGACGCGAAGAACCACTTCGGCTGACCTGGCTGTGCGAATGGCTGTACCGGAGCTGTGGTGATCAGATTGACGGAAAGCCGCTGACCTGGGGAGACGGTGGTGCGCCCGGCAGGATTCGAACCTGCGGCCTTGGGATTAGAAGGACTTTAACGTGGCTCTCCGGCCTCGCGTGACGGGTGGCCGTCCGGGCTGGTCGCGGCTCCGGGTTTTGCAGTTTCCGCAGGTCAGAGGCCATTTCTGCAAATCGAGACGCGTCACCTGCACCCACCCCTAGCTGCGCGGACTACCGGCCTGCCGACGGACTCTCCCCGGACTCTCGACCTCTCCGCCCGACTACCGGGGTAGGGGGTATCCGTGCATGAATATGTAGCTTTTTGCATAAAGACACAAGAGAATCGGTCTGTCCTTTTCGCACAGTTCGGAGGAGGCGCAGACCGATGCTCAACGGACACCACCGCTGGTGCAACCGGGCAGGGTGCACCCCGCTCGCTCACACGGGGCGGATCGTCACCGTCAACTCGCTCGACGGGTACCCGCCGGTCACGTTCCAGCTCCTCCAGGGCCACGACCCGCGAGCTCTCCCGCTCATAGTCCTCAAGGGTGGCCAGGGGTCCGTCCTGCTAACCGTCCAGCAGGCGCGAGCCGTCGCCCACGTCCTCCGCTCCCAGGTCCGCCAGGCCTAGCTCCACGCCTCGTGGGCCGGGAGCGGTCCGGCGTGTCCCCGGCAGGGTCCCGCCCGCCGGCAGCGTAGGAGCCACGAGAGACGTGGCGGTTGCGGCCGGGTGGTACAACCTCATCGAGGTCGATGGGGGAGGCCACTTGAGCACGTCGGAAGCCATCACGCTACTGGTCGCGGTCGTCAGCGCTGCGGCTGCGATCGTCGCGGCACTCTTCGCTGGCTCGCAGGCGGTAGCCGCAACCCAGCAGTCGCGCTACTCACAAGAACAGCTCATGCTCGCGGAACAGGTCCGCAAGGACCAAGCCCAGCCGTACGTATTCGCGGACCTCCGGCCCGACGAGCAGGACCCGCAGAAGATCATGCTGGTCGTCCAGAACACCGGGATGACCGTTGCCAAGAAAGTCCGCGTCAGCTTTGACCCTCCGTTGCAGTCGGTGTACTCGCCTGACTTCGCGGAGACGGTCCCGGCCCTCCTGGGACCGATAGCGACGCTTCCACCTGGCCGCAGGCTTCAGTGGCTCTTCGACATCGGATTCCGGCTCTTTGAGGCGACGGATAACCCGCGCCGGTACAACGTCACCATCAACGCTGACGGACCGTTCGGCCCAGTGGAGGAGCTGAGCTACGACATCGACCTCAACGACCTCCGCCGCCACGACGCGTCCACGTCGGCTCCAAAGAAGATCGCAGATGAGCTGAAGAAAGCTCGCACGGCACTCGACAAGATCGCGGTGCAGCAGCAGAAGATCGTTGCACGCCTCCCCGCTCCGGAGGTCCGCCCTGAAGATCCGCCGAGAGAGTGAGCGGCATCTGTCCCGTGTCCGACCGTGCGTTTAGGCTGCGCCGGTGAACATCGACTGGTGCATCACCGAACTCTCTGCCTATATCGAGCTTGCTGATAAGTACGAGAGCAAGGCGTTCACGGCCCGTGGCGACTACGTGGGTGACCGTGCACTCAAACCCCTCGCTGACGAACTGCGTGAGCGGGAGCCGATCATCCAGCGGATATTGAACGCAGTGCAGCCAGGGCTCGGCAAGCAGCAGCTAATACGGCGAGGCGCTTACGGCCTCTATACCAGCAAAGGACGAGACGCCGCAAAGTACGCGCTGGGCTACCTCAAGCGTCGGGCTGAGGTTGAGGCCAACCTTCGCTCGCCTGCCCCTAGGATGTCGGCGGACCGGCTGCATCCGTGGGTGTGGCAGGCCGCCCGGACTCTCTGGGAGACCAAGCACTACCGCGAAGCCGTCCAAGCGGCCAGCACCAGTCTCAACGCCCATCTTCAGGAACTGACCGGTCGGCGTGATGTCTTTGACTCGGACCTGATCACGCAGTGCTTCTCCGCGAGCGATCCCGAGCCGGGCAAGCCACGACTGCGGTGGCCGGGAGAGCCGACGGATGCGGAGTACAAGGCCATGCAGAGCGGACTCCGAGCGCTCGGCCAAGGTGCCTTCATGACAATCCGCAACCGTGCAACCCATGACCTTGAAGAGCTTGGTGAGCACGAGGCGTTGGAGCGGCTGGCCACGCTGAGCTTGCTGTGTCGGTGGATCGAGCGATGCTCGTTGGTGTCGGCTCCTGTCCCCGAGGACCACCGCACCTCCGCCGCGCAAGCCCTTGGAGCGTGACAGCAGCCGACTCTACCGGCGAGGCGGAATCGGCTGCTGGTTGTGGGTGGGCTAGTTCGCCTCAGCGATCCGGCGGAGAGCGGCGGCCACGTTGAGAACCTTCTTGCCGCCGACCCGGCTGGCCTTGTAGTCGAACGAACGGGCGGTAAACCGCAGCTCGACCTTGCCGGCGGGGGAGTCGCCGATGAGGGTCACCCCGCCGTCCTTGTGCTGCACGATGTTGGACTTGGTGAGCTGCTGCGCGACCAACTCCGCCTTCTCGCGGCTGCTCATCTTCCGCGTCACGTTCATCTTCATTCCGGCGCGGGAGGTCGCGCACCGGCCCTTGTAGTCGGCGCTGGCCCGGTTCAGCTCCGGGTGGCAGATCCAGCAGCCAGCCCGCTCCGCCGCGTCCTCCGGGAGCGCGTCGTGGCTCCGGTCGCTGTGCTCATTCTCCCACTGGGCCTCCTCGTGACACGGGACGCAGAGCTGGACCGCCTTGGCCGCGTCCCGGTCGTTGGCGTCGCCGGAGCCGGTCCCGATGTTCCGGACGCCGCAGGAGCGGCAGTTGCCCTTCTTGGCCTCCGGTTGGGCCGCCGGGGTGGCCTCCGCCTCCTCGCGCGGGCCGGTGTTCTCCGGGAGGTTGCTGAGCTGGCGGATGCGCTTCTGGATGGCCTTGGTCTGCTGCGAGAGCGGGAGCGAGGTGAGCCGCTGGAACTCCTCGCGCGGCGTCTCCGTGGCGGCCGTGATCTTGGCGTTGGCCTCCGGGTCGGTGGTCGGGTGCTCGGAAACGTTGAGGTCGATCGAGGCGGGGTTGGCCTTGGCCTCCCGCTCGATCCGCTCCCGCTCCATCGCGGTGGCGAGCGGAACGATGAGGTCAGCCTTGCGGCCCTTGCTCGCACCCTTGATCCCGTAGCGGGCGGCCAGCTTGCGCAGCTCGACGGCGGTCATTCCCTGGAGTTCGATCTCGATCATGGCCGTGGTCCCTTCTCGTTGGTGGCCGGTTCAAGATCAACTATCCTCCAGCGATCTGAAAATGGAAACCCTTTTCAACAAAGCTCCTCAAGCCCGGCAGCGAGGCGGGAGGGTTGCAGCCGTGCGGAACCATGGCGGGGTGGGCTCTAGCACTCCGTCGTGGATGGTCCTGGTCACTGCCGCGCTGGCCGTCGTCGGAACACTCGCGGCTGCGATCATCACGCAGATCCTCAGCGGACGGCGGGAGAGCCGCCAATGGGAGAGGCAGCGCGAGCAGGAGTTGGCCCGCTGGGAGCGGGAGCGGGCGGAGCGCCAGGAGCAGTGGGAGCGCGAGGATCATGCCCGGTGGCACCAGGAACGCCTCGCCGCCTACACGGACCTGCTCCAGCGGTCGGAGGACTGTCGAGGGGTGATGCGTTCGGCAGTGTTCCTGCGAAAGCCAGGCTCACGGCCGATTTCTGACGAGAAGAGCAAGGCCCTGAACGAAGCCATGGCGAACTTGGGCCTGAGCCTGACGAAAGCCAGGTTGTTTGCGTCCGAGGAAACCAGGCGGAGTGCATCGAAGCTCTATCAAGAAGCAGCTGTTTGCTGGGCCATGGCGGATTCGGGAGAGCCTGCCACCGAGGAGCAATTGAACGGTCTGCGCTCCCAACTGCGTCTCACGGACGGTCTGGCCGACGACCTGTTGCAGTCAATCCGTCGTGATCTAGGCATGAAGGCCGGTCCCACGGAGGCGGAACGGCTAGCAGCCGACTCCTCAATTGATCCGGAGTCGGCTGCTGGTTGAGCCCGGTCTAGCTGTTGGTGGTGTCGCCCTGCGTCATGTCGACCAGTCGGCCGCTCGACGCGTCCTGCACGAGGGTCCACAGGTTGGCGGGAGTCGCCTGCTCGTGGCAGAGCGTCTTCATCACCACTCCCATCGGGCGCTGCTTGAGGACGATCTTGTCCGGGACCAGCGCGAGGTCAGTGCGGATTGCCATTGTTCACCGGCATGCTTCGTTGCGTCCCTTGCCGCGCAGCGCCGTCACCAGCTCGACGCGGCTCCACGTCTCCGTGGTCACTGGGACCTTCAGCGACCGGTCGTACAGCTTGGGAGCGCCCATCACTGGCTCTCCACAACCCAGGTGTCTCCCCTTGGTCAGCTCCGTGTCGATCTCCTCGCGGAACCGAGACCAATGCGCCTTCTCGCTGGCGCTGAGCGGGGTGCCAGGGCGACCACCCGCGTACCGGCGCGCAGCCGGAGCCACCGGCTGTTGGGTCCGCCGGACGGGAGCTGTCGTAGGCGTCAGCCCCGCCTCGCGCAGGATCTGCGATGCCGCGTCATCACCGGACATCTCTCCACCTCCTATCGTGGGTGCGGTATCGCCCCCAAGATCAACTTGGCTACGACGATCCGGGGGTGTTGATCTTGAATGCAGCGAGGCGGAGGAGCGCCAACCGGCGATGCCTGAGGGGCGACCCCTCATAGGTCGACGGAGCGAGTCCGATGGGTGCAGGAGAGGCGCGCTGCAATCGGTACCCGGCAGGGGTACCGGCCTCCGCGAGCGAGGCGATGGGCTGCGACGGACGTGGATCGGACTCTCGATCTTCACGGGGTCCGGCTGGGGAGCTGCGTCCTAGCAGGTCAAATGTGGTGCGCCCGGCAGGATTCGAACCTGCGGCCTTGGGATTAGAAGTCCCCTGCTCTATCCGCTGAGCTACGGGCGCGCGTCGACGGTGTCGCGCCAAGAGGGTACCGCCGACCCCCGGCTCGCCGGGGGAACGGGTGGTCGCGGCCACGTCGCCGCTCACCGTCCCACGTCCGGCCGCGGCGGGCACCCCGGATATCCGGGTCACGGGCCACCGGCGGCGGGCGGTCCGTACCCTCGGCGTCGTGCTGCTCGACCAGGAAACCGAGAACGAGATCGCGTACGAGCTGTGCCAGCTCCTCGGCCGCGCCATCCTGCCCGTGAGCGGGTCGGACGGGCCCGGTGCGCCGGGTACGACCTTCGGCACCGCCTTCTTCTACAGCCAGCTGGTCGGCGCGACCGACGACGGTGAGGTGGTGCACGAGTGGCTGCTCACGGCCGCCGCGACCACCCGGACGCCGTACGGGGAGATCGGGCTGCGGCCGAGCGTCACCGAGCCGGCGGAGGCGGCCGCGGAGCCGATCGAGCTGCCCGATTTCGCCGACCGGTGGCTGCACCTGCCGGAGCTCGGCCTGGCCGCCATGCCCACGGGCGGGCTGCACGGGCACGCCGAGGACGGGGGCTGGAGCTGGCGTACCCAGCAGGTGACCGACGCTGTCGCCGCGCCGGCCGACGCGGTCGCCCGGCTCGGCGCGGAGCCCGGCTCGGCGTTCGTGCTGGCGCTCGGCGTCGGCGACGACGGGTCGCGGCCGTTGGAGGCGGTGATCGAGCGGGTGGCCCGGGTGGGCGACGGCGTGCGGGTCACCACCGAGCTGCCGTCCGGGTACGTGGGCGCGCCCGTGTTCGGCGTCGAGGCGCTCGACGGGGAGCTCTCGCTGCGCTGCCTGGGTGTGCTCCTGCCGGCGGACGGCGGCGGCCACCCGGTCGCGACGTTCGACCGGATCCGGTCGGCGCTGGCGGCGGCGACCGCCGGCTACCGCTGACCGGTCCGGCTCAGCCCTCGGCGGCCGCGCCGGCCGTCTCGTCGGCCGGCCGCCGCGGAGCCGGCGCGGTCGGCCCCGCGCCGAGGAAGCCCTCCGCCCAGCGACCGACCTCCGTGAAGACCTTTTCGCGTACGGCGGGACCGGACAGGGTCAGGTCGTGCAACCCGCCGTCGAAGCGGGCCAGGGTGACGTGCCGGCCGAGCCGGGGCGCCCAGCGCACCATGTGCTCCACGTCGAGCACCGCGTCGGCGAGGGTGGCTGACTCGTGCCACTTCGTGCCCCGGTAGCTGCGGGTGGAGCAGGCCAGCAGCACCGGCACCGGGATGTCCAGGCCGGCCCGGAGCTGGCGTTGACCGGCGCGGATCGCGTTGATCCAGCCGGCCCGCACCGGGAACCCGGCGAGCGGCTTCCACGCCAGGTCGTAACGCCACTCGCCGCGGTGGTCGGCGTGCAGGCTCTCGCCGTACACGGTGCCCAGCCCGAACGGGAGGATGCGCTGTGGCGCCCGGCGGCCCAGCCGGGAGACGGCGGCCGCGAGGGGTCGACGGACCAGCCAGGGCGCGTTGATGTCGAAGAAGGGGCTGTTCAGGACGATCCCGTCGACCAGGCCGGCCTCGCGGCGGGCGTGCGCCCAGAGCGAGATGATCAGGCCGCCGGTGGAGTGGCCCATGGCGAGCAGGTTGTCGTGGCCCTCGTCCTCGCGGATGATCTTCGCGGCGGCGTCCAGCTCCGCGAAGTAGTCGCTCAGGTCGCGGCAGAAGTTCGGGGTCTGGTGCGGTTGCAGGCTGCGGCCGTACTTGCGCAGGTCCAGCGCGTAGAAGTCCCAGCCGCGCTCGGCGAAGAAGTCGGCGACGTGGGTCTGGAAGAAGTAGTCGACGAAGCCGTGCACGTAGAGGACGGCCCGGCCGGTGGGGCGCTCCGCCCGCCGGCGGACCAGGGTCGCGACGACCGGTCCCTCGTCGTCGGTGCCCAGGTCGATCGTCTGCCGCTCGTACGGCGGTCCCAGCACGTCGGGTTCCACGACCGCGACGGTACGCCGCCGAGCTACCCGGCGGTAGCCCCCGCCCCCGCCCGCCGGCACCGGGTGCGGACGGGGGTGGGGGTAGGCCTCAGGCGGTCTCCGCGTCGGCCCGCTCGGCGGCCTGCGCGGGGACGCCCTCGGGCTGGTCCGTCTCGCGCAGGTGCTTGTTGTGGCGCGGCTCCTGCCGGGTCTTCGCGTCGTTGAGCCGGCGGCGCAGGTCGTCCCGGACGTCGTTGAGCGCGGCGTGCAGGTCCTCCTCGGCGGAGGTGGTGACGATCTTCTGCCGGCCCGCGACCCAGCACTCCAGGGTGACCTTCTGGCCCCGGGCGTTCCGGTCCTTGACCGACACCTCCAGTTCGGTGGCATCGGCGTGGAACCCGGCGAGCCGGGCGTCGAGGGTCGCGAACTGCTCCGCGATCCAGTTGCGGTCGCCCTGGGAGAATCCGGCGCCCACCCGCAGGCACTCGGCCACGGTCGCGGGGTTCGCCACGGCGCTCATCGCCGGGCCTCGCAGACGTCTCGGAGAAGCATCGGCGCTCCCTTTCTCTCGGTTGATCAAGTTCATACCCAATCCGGGTAGGTCCGGAACCCGGCCTGCTGATCATGTGCTTCCGCAGGTCAGGGCCACCGGGCCACCGGTCCTAGCAGACCGGGACCTTGATCAGGTGGTTGTCCACAGCCGGCCCGGTCGTCCACAGCCCGGCCGGGGACGGCTGGCTCCCGGGCGCTCGCCGGCGGAGGCTCGGCCCCACAAGCCGAGTTCCCCTGGGAGGGGCGATGTTCGATACGTACGTCACGATCGTCGGCAACGTGCTGACCGCGCCGGAGTGGCGCCGGACCACCCAGAGCAACACCCTGGTGGCCAACTTCAAGGTCGCGTCGACCGCCCGCCGCCTCGACCGGGAGAGCGGCCGCTGGGTCGACGGCAACAGCCTCCGGGTGCGGGTGAACTGCTGGCGGAAGCTGGCCGAGGGGGTGGCCGCCTCGGTGGCGGTCGGCGACCCCGTGGTGGTGGCGGGCCGCCTCTACACCCGCGACTGGACCGACGACGCCGGCAACCACCGCACCCTCTACGAGCTGGAGGCCGTCGCCGTGGGCCACGACCTGTCCCGGGGCCGCGCCCGGTTCCTCCGCAACCGGCCGAGCATGACGACCAGCACCGTCGAGGACACCGAGACGGAGAGCCGGGTGCACGGTGAGGCCACCGAGCCGGTGCCGGTCGCGCAGGCCCCGGCGTCGCTCGACGACCGGCCGTTCGACGACGAGTTCCCGCCGCCCGAGTTCAGCGTTTCCCGCGTCGGCCTCTCCGCCCGGGCGGACGCGGCGGCCGGCGACCTCGACGAGCTGGCCGACCCGTTCGACGAGCGGCCCGACGGCCGCGCCGCCGAGCCGGACGAGCTGGGCGCCGACCCGGACGAGCTGGCCGCCGAGCCGGACGGCGACGAGCTGGGCGCGGAGCCGGTCCCCGGGACGCGGGGCGCCGAGCCGGCCGCCGGCGAGCCGGATCCGGCCGGTGCGAGTGCGGGAGTCACCGGGACCGGCCGTGGCCGGCGGGGCCGGGGGCGGACCCCGGTGCCCGCCTGAGCAGCTCCGGATCGTGCGACGGGGGAGCGGGGTGGCGACGCCGGCGTGGCCACCCCGCCGTACGACTAGGCTGGCCGGCCGGAGGTGGTGACGGGTGCGGCAGGCGACCGCCATGGCGAACGCGGCGGGACTGGTGGCGGGCTACGCCCTGGACTCGCTGCTCGGCGATCCCCGACGGTGGCACCCGGTGGCCGGCTTCGGCCGGGCGGCCGGCGCCCTGGAGCGACGGATCTACCGACCTGAGCGATCGGCCGGCGCGGCGTTCACCGCGCTCGCGGTCGGCGCGCCGGTGCTGCTCGGGGCGGCTGCCGGCCTCGCCACCCGGCGGCACCCGGTGGCCCGGGCCGCGCTGGTGGCCGCCGGGACCTGGACGGTGCTGGGCGGGCGCACCCTGCGGCACGAGTCGCGGCTCATGGCGCGGGCGCTGCAGGCGGATGACCTGCCCGCCGCCCGCGGCCGGCTCAACCATCTCTGCGGGCGGGACCCGTCGGCGCTGGACGAGCCGGAGCTGGCCCGGGCCACCGTCGAGTCGGTCGCCGAGAACACCTCCGACGCCGTGGTCGCCCCGCTGGTCTGGGGCGCCGTCGCCGGGCTGCCCGGCCTGCTCGGCTACCGGGCGGCGAACACCCTCGACGCCATGGTCGGCCACCGCTCACCCCGCTACGCCCGCTTCGGCACCCCGGCCGCCCGCCTCGACGACCTGCTCAACCTGGTCCCCGCCCGGCTGACCGGGCTGCTCACCGTCGCCGTGGCGCCGACCGCGCACGGGGACCGCGCCACCGCGTGGCGGGTCTGGCGACGGGACCGCAACGAACACCCGAGCCCCAACGCGGGCCAGTGCGAGGCGGCCATGGCCGGGGCGCTCGGCGTCCGGCTGGGCGGGCGCAACGTCTACTTCGGACGCGAGGAGACCCGGCCGTTCCTCGGTGACGGGCCCCGGCCCGAGGCGCGGCACCTGAAGCGGGCCGCCCGGATCTCCGGCGCGGTCGGCCTGGCCGCGCTCGGCCTCGCGGCGGCGTACCCGGTGACGGTCGGTCGCCTCGTCGGCGCGACCGGCCGCGCCGCGCTGCGCGCCCTCGCCGGGACGCGACCGGGGAGCGGGCGAGCGGCGGGGAGCGGGCGATGAGCGGCGGGCTGCTGGTCGCCGGGACCACCTCCGACGCCGGCAAGAGCGTGCTCACCGCCGGCATCTGCCGCTGGCTGCGCCGCCGGGGTGTGTCGGTCGCCCCGTTCAAGGCGCAGAACATGTCCAACAACTCGGCCGTGGTGGTCGGGCCGGACGGGCGCGGCGGGGAGATCGGCCGCGCCCAGGCCATGCAGGCCGCCGCCTGCGGGCTCGCGCCGGACCTGCGCTTCAATCCGGTGCTGCTGAAGCCGGGCAGCGACCACGCCAGCCAGGTGGTGCTGCTCGGCGAGGCGGTCGACACGGTCACCGCCGGCAACTACCGAAAGCTGCGTCCCCGGCTCGCCGAGACCGCGTACGCGGCCCTGGCCGAGCTGCGGGCCGAATACGACGTGGTGATCTGCGAGGGCGCGGGCAGCCCGGCCGAGATCAACCTACGGGCCGGCGACTACGTCAACATGGGGCTGGCCCGGCACGCCGGCCTGCCGGCCGTCGTGGTCGGCGACATCGACCGTGGCGGCGTGTTCGCCTCGATGTTCGGCACGGTCGCGCTGCTCGACCCGGCCGACCAGGCCCTCGTGGCCGGCTTCGTGATCAACAAGTTCCGGGGCGACCTCGGGCTGCTCCGGCCGGGGCTGGACATGCTGCACCGGGTCACCGGCCGCCCCACCCTCGGCGTGCTGCCCTGGGCGCTCGACCTCTGGCTCGACGCGGAGGACTCGCTCGCGTACGGGCGGGTGCTCGGCCGGCCGGCGGCCCCCCGGGGCACCGAATGGCTCGACGTGGCGGTGGTCCGGCTGCCCCGGATCAGCAACGCCACCGACGTGGAGGCGCTGGCCACCGAGCCGGGCGTCCGGGTGCGGCTCACCATCGAGCCGGCCGAGCTGGCCGCCGCCGACCTGGTGGTCCTGCCCGGTTCCAAGTCGACCGTGGCGGACCTGGCCTGGCTGCGGGAGACCGGCCTGGCCGACGCCGTCCTGGCGCACGCCGCCGCGGGCCGGCCGCTGCTCGGCATCTGCGGCGGCTTCCAGATGCTGTCCCGGGCCATCCACGACCCGGTGGAGAGCCGCCAGGGCAGCGTGCCCGGCCTGGGGCTGCTCCCCGTCGAGATCACCTTCGACCCGCGCAAGACGGTCCGGCGTGCCGCCGGCACCGCCGCCGGGGACGTGCCGGTCCACGGCTACGAGATCCACCACGGCCAGGTCTCGGCCGCCGACCCGGGCCTGCCGCCGCTGCTCCGCTACGCCGACGGCGGCGGCGAGGGAGCGCGGCTGGGTCCGGTCCACGGCACCCACTGGCACGGCGCCTTCGAGTCCGACGCCTTCCGGCGCCGATTCCTCACCGAGGTCGCCGCGCTGGCCGGGCGGACCGGGTTCAAGGTCGCACCGGACACCTCGTTCGCCGCCGCCCGGGAGCGGACCCTGGACCTGCTCGGCGACCTCGTCGAGGAGCACCTCGACACCGACGCGCTGTGGCGGCTGATCGAGTCCGGCCCGCCCGCGGACCTGCCTTTCATCCCACCCGGCGCGCCGACGGCGTGACCGGGCCCGAGGCGTCGACGGCCTGAGCCAACCCGCGCGCCGACCGGCGGAGGGGTCAGTAGCGGACGTCGGCGGGTCGGTCGGACATCGGCAGGCCCGCCTCCCGCCAGCCCTGCACGCCGCCGATCATGTCGGTGGCGTGGCGCAGGCCGAGCGCCTGGAGGCCGGCGGCCGCCAGGCTGGAGCTGTAGCCCTGCCGGCACACCAGCACGATCTGCCGGTCGTAGCTGGTCGACTCGGGGATGCGCCAGGCGCTCGCCGGATCCAGCCGCCACTCCAGCACGGTCCGGTCGATGACGATCGCCCCGGGCAGCTCGCCCTGCTCGCGGCGCTGCGCCTCGGTGCGCGTGTCGACCAGCAGCGCCCCGGCGCGGACCGCTTCGACGGCGTCGTGCGGGGTGAGCCGGCGGAGGCCGGCCCGAGCCTGTTCGAGGAGGGCGTCGACGCCCGGACTCATCACGTCATGGAGCACCTCCCGATGATGCCCACGGCCGGGCGGGCCCGCCCGGTGAACGGCCTGCTGGTGCCGCAGGATCCAGCGGACGGGGGACGGCTAACGTCGGCCGGGTGACGGTGGCGGTGGTCGAGGCGTACGCGGGGTTGGCCCGCCGGGTGCTGGCCGGGCCGGCGCGGTTGGGGCGTACCCGGCTGGTGGCGGTCGACGGGCCGAGCGGCGCGGGCAAGAGCGTCTTCGCGACGCGCCTCGCGGACGCCGTCGCGGCGCTGCCCGGCGGCGCCCGGCCGCCGGTGGTCCGCACCGACGACCTGCTGGATGGCTGGGACGACCAGCTCACCTTCTGGCCCCGGCTGGAGGAGTGGGTGCTCGGACCGGTCCGGGCCGGCCGCCCGGGCGCCTACCGCCGGTACAGCTGGGTGCGCCGGTGCTTCCTGGACCGGCCGGTGCCGGTGCCGGCCGGGCCGGTGCTGATCGTCGAGGGGGTGAGCGCCGCGCGGGCGGCGATCCGGCCGGAGCTGACCCTGTCGGTCCTCGTCACCGCGCCGGCCGGGTTGCGGCTGTCCCGGGCGCTCGCCCGCGACGGCGCGGACATCCTGCCCGAGCTGCGCCGCTGGCACGCCGGGGAGCGGGCGCACTTCGCCGCCGACGGCACGGAGGCCGCGGTGGACGTGGTGGTCGACGGCGCCCCCGACCTGCCGCACGACGTGGACCGCTACTACGTCCGCCGGCCCGCGGGGGCGGGCTCGGACGGCGGGGTCCGGTAAGGCCGTCATACGATTCCGGTCATGACCACTCCGATCCTGTCCGAGTCCGAGGTGCGGGCCGCCGTCGAGCGGGAACTGCCCGGCGTCCGTGCCGACCTCGAGCGACTCGTCCGCATCCCGGGCATCGCCTTCGCGGGCTTCGACCACTCGCACGTGGAGCGTTCCGCCGAGGCGGTGGCGGAGCTGCTGCGCGGCTGCGGCCTCGACACGAAGATCGTGCGCTCCGGCGGCCAGCCGGCGGTGATCGGGACGAAGCCCGCCCCGCCCGGCGCGCCCACCGTCCTCCTGTACGCCCACCACGACGTCCAGCCGGTCGGTGACCTCTCGCTCTGGGAGTCCGACCCGTTCGAGCCGGTGGAGCGGGACGGCCGCCTCTACGGCCGCGGCGCCGCCGACGACAAGGCCGGCATCATGGCGCACGTCGCGGCGCTGCGCGCGTTCGGCGACCAGCTTCCGGTCGGCGTGGTCCTCTTCATCGAGGGCGAGGAGGAGTACGGCTCGGACTCGCTGGAGCGGTTGCTGGCCGAGCACCGCGACGAGCTGGCCTCGGACGTCATCGTGATCGCCGACTCCGGCAACTGGGACATCGGGGTGCCCGCGCTGACCACCTCGCTGCGCGGCATCGTCAACTGCTTCGTCGAGGTGCGCACCCTCGACCACGCGGTGCACAGCGGCATGTTCGGCGGCGCCGTGCCGGACGCGCTCACCGCCCTCGTGAAGCTGCTCGGCACGCTGCACGACGACGCCGGGAACGTCACCGTCGAGGGCCTGGTGGGCCGGGAGGGCGCCACCGTCGACTACCCGGAGGACCGGTTCCGCGCGGAGGCCGGGCTCATCGAGGGCGCGCAGCTCTTCGGCAGCGGCCGGATCACCGACCGGCTCTGGACCAAGCCCGCCCTGGCCATCCTCGGTGTCGACGCCCCGGCCACCGGGGAGGCGCCGAACGCGCTGGTCCCGGCGGCCAAGGCCAAGCTGAGCGTACGGCTGGCGCCGGGCGACGACCCGAAGCAGGCGTACGCGGCGCTGACCGCGCACCTGGAGAAGCACGCGCCGTGGGGCGCCCGGGTGACGGTGACGTTCGAGCACGACGGCGCGCCCTGCGTCATCGACGCCACCGGGCCGATGTTCGAGGCGGCGCGGGCGGCGTTCCGGGGCGCCTGGGACGGCACCGACCCGGTCGACATCGGCGTGGGCGGGTCGATCCCCTTCATCGCCACCTTCCAGGAGATGTTCCCCGCCGCGGCGATCCTGGTGACCGGTGTGGAGGACCCGCACGCCCGGGCGCACGGGCCGAACGAGAGCCTGCACCTGGGCGAGTTCGCCCGCGTCTGCGTGGCCGAGGCGCTGCTGCTCGCGAAGGTCGCCGAGGCGGGCGCGAACCGCTCCTGAGGTGTCGAAACCGTAACTTCGGGGTCGATGTCGGAGTTTGCGGTGTGTCGGGCGGCGGGGTGTTATAGCCTCTCGAACATGCGTACGAACGACGAGATGTCGCGGCTCCAGGCCGCCGTCAGTGCTCTGGGGGACGTCGATGTCTCCGCGTGGCCCGAGGACGCGCTCAAGGACCAGCTCGGCGAGCTCTCCGCCGTGCTGGTCACGCTCGACACGCTGCTCACCCGGGTCGCCGACGAGGTGCGCGCCCGCGGCCTCCGCATCGAGGAGCCCGTCTCGGCCTGAGCCGGCCGCCGCTTCCCCGCTCGTGGGGAGTTGACGTTCCTGGGGGACGCCAACTCCCCGCGGTCGGGAAGCGCCCGGCTGTCGGGGGCGGCTGGCAGGATGAGGGACGTGCGCTTCCTTGAGCTGGCGGCCACGTCGGCGGCCGTGGGCGCCACCAGCGGCCGACGGGCCAAGGTGGAGCTGCTGGCCGCCGCGCTGCGGTCGCTCGATCCCGACGAGGTGCCGGCGGGCGCCGGCTACCTGGCCGGCGAGCTGCGGCAGCGGCAGACCGGGGTGGGTTGGGCGAGCCTGCGTGACCTGCCCCCGCCGGCGGCCGAGCCGAGCCTGACCGTGGGCGGCGTCGACGCGGCGATCGAGGAGATCGCGGCCGTCGGGGGCGCGGGCTCGCAGGCCCGGCGGCGCGAGCTGCTCGGCCGGCTCTTCGCCGCGGCCACGGCCGACGAGCAGCGGCTGCTGGCCGGCCTGTTCCGCGGCGAGCTGCGCCAGGGCGCCCAGGCCGGCCTGCTCACCGAGGCGGTGGCCCGGGCCGCCGACGTGCCGGTCGCCGCCGTGCGGCGCGCCCTGCTGCTCGCCGGTGACCTGCGGGCGGTGGCGGTCGCGGCGCTCTCCGGCGGGGCGGCCGCACTGGCCGGGTTCGGGCTCCAGGTGGGCCGCCCGCTCGCCCCCATGCTGGCGCAGAGCGCGCCCTCGGTCGACGAGGCGCTCACCGCCACCGGCACCCCGGCGGTGGTCGACGTCAAGCTCGACGGCATCCGCATCCAGGTGCACCGGTCCGGCCAGGACATCGCGGTCTTCACCCGGAGCCTCGACGACATCACCGGCCGGCTGCCCGGGGTCGTGGCCGCCGTCCGCGCGCTGCCCGCCCGCGAGCTGGTGCTCGACGGCGAGGCGATCGGGCTGGACGCCGAGGGGCGCCCGCTGCCCTTCCAGGAGACCTCCAGCCGGGCCGCCCGGCGCATCACCCCGAGCACCACCGGGGACACACCGGTGGCGCCCGCCGTGCTCGCGGCGGCCGAGCGCACCGGCGAGACGGTGCTGACGCCGTACTTCTTCGACCTGCTGCACCTCGACGGCACGGACCTCATCGACCTGCCCGGCCGGGAGCGGTGGGCCGCGCTGGCCGGCGCGGTCGACTCGGCGCTGCTGGTCGGCCGGGTGGAGGTGGACGACGCCGAGCAGGCCGGCGCCGCCTTCGCGGCGGCGGTCGACGCCGGCCAGGAGGGGGTGGTGGTCAAGGACCCGGCCGCCCCCTACGACGCCGGCCGGCGGGGCGCGGCCTGGGTCAAGGTGAAGCCACGGCACACCCTCGACCTGGTGGTGCTGGCGGTCGAGTGGGGCAGCGGCCGGCGGCAGGGCTGGCTCTCCAACCTGCACCTGGGCGCCCGCGACCCGCGCACCGGCGAGTTCGTCATGCTCGGCAAGACGTTCAAGGGGCTCACCGACGAGCTGCTGCGCTGGCAGACCGAGCGTTTCCTCGCGCTGGCCGTGGAGAAGGGCGACTGGGTGGTCCGGGTCCGGCCGGAGCAGGTGGTCGAGATCGCCTTCGACGGGGTGCAGACCAGCAGCCGCTACCCGGGCGGGATGGCGCTGCGCTTCGCCCGGGTGATCCGCTACCGGGACGACAAGACCGCCGCCGAGGCGGACACCATCGACGCGGTCCGGGCCATCCACGCCGGTCGGGTCACCGGCTGACCCGACCGGGTCCTCGGCGGGCAGGGATCAGGTGGCGGCCGGCTCGGCGGCGCGGTCCACCGGCTCGCGCGGCCCGTCGAGGCCGGCCAGCCGGCGCGCCTCCCGGCGGGCGACCCAGCCGTAACCCACCAGGCTCATGGCGGCGAAGAGCCACCACTGCACCACGTAGCCGAAGTTCTGCCAGTTGTTGGTGTGCCCGATCGGCACCGCCTGGAACGTGGGGTCGGCGGCCGGCGTCTGCTGGTCGAGCAGCACGTAGCCGCCGGACACCGGGTAGGGAAGCTGCTTCGCCAGGCGGGGGATGCTGATCCGCCGGGTCTCCAGCTTGCCGTCGCGCCGGTCGACCGCGCCGCCGCCGCTCTCGCTGGACACCAGCCGGCCGGTGACCGTCACGGCGCCGGCCGGCGCGGCCGGCACCTGCGGCTGGGCGGTGGCGTTGCCGCCGGGGACGGGCGGGACCCAGCCGCGGTCGACCAGCACGGCGCTGCCGTCGTCGAGGACCAGCGGGGTGAGCACCTCGAAGCCGACCTTGTTGTCGACGGTGCGGCCGCGGACCAGGACGACGTTGGCGCTGTCGTACCGGCCGGTGGCGGTGACCCTCGTCCAGGTGAGCCGGTCGGCCGGGGCCGGGCCGGTGGTGCCCGGGCCGCCGGTCGGCGCCGGCAGGGCGTCGCGCAGCGGCGCGGGGGTCATGGTGGCGCCGGCGTCGATCCGCTCGTTGATGGCCGTCCGGCCCCGGTAGCGGTCCAGCTGCCAGTTGCCGAGGAAGACCATCACCGCGGCCGCGACCAGGGTCAGCGCGAGATAGCCGAGCCAGCGTGGGGTCAGCAGGAACCGGTACACGTTGGCCAAGGCTACCCGTATGAGCGGCGCCACTGGCCCCGCCGGGCCGGATCGGGCCGGCCGGCGGCAGCCGTGCGTCGGTCCGGGCGGGTATGGTCACGCGGGCGGAAACCACCCAGAGCAGGAGTCGATGATGACCGTCGTGCCGCGCGTCGTGCTGAGCGCGCCCTCCTCGGGGCACGGCACCGGTGCCCTCTCGCTGGGCCTGCTCGCGGCCCTCGCCGACCGGGGGCTGGACGTGGCCGGGTTCAAGATCGGGCCGGACCAGGTCGACGCGGCCTACCTGGGATTGGCCGCCGGGCGCCCGGGGCGCAACCTCGACCCACGGCTGGTCGGCCCGGAGCGGGTCGCGCCCCTCTTCGCCCACGGCGCCGCCGACGCGGGGTTCGCGCTGGTCCAGGGCACCATGGGGCTCTACGACTCGATCGCCGGCCGGCCGGAGACGGAGTCCACGGCGGCCGTCGCGACCGCGCTGCGCAGCCCGGTCGTGCTGGTGGTCGACGTGGCCGCGATGGGTCAGTCGGTGGCCGCCCTGGTGCACGGCTTCCGGGCCTACGACGAGCAGCTCTGGCTGGGCGGCGTGATCCTCAACCGGGTGGCGTCGCCCCGGCACGAGGCGATGCTGCGCGAGGCGCTCGACGACGTGGGGGTGCCGGTCTACGGCGCGCTGCGCCGCCACGAGCTGCCCCCGGTGCTGCCCGCCCGCCGGCACGGCCTGGTGCCGGTGGTCCAGGGCGACGCGGAGGCCCAGCGGGCGGTGCGCCGGCTCGGCGAGGCGGCCGCCGCCACGATCGACCTCGACCGGCTGCTGGCGCTGGCGCGGTCCGCCCCGGAGCTGACCGCCGCGCCGTGGTCGCCGGAGCCGGCCGACCCGCCCCCCGGGGAGCGGCCGGTGGTCGCGCTGGCCGGTGGCCCGGGCGGCAGCTACAGCCACCCGGAGACCGCCGAGCTGCTGCGCGCGGCCGGCGCCGAGGTGGTCACCGTCGACCCGCTGCGCGACGAGTCGCTGCCCGCCGGCACCCGCGCGCTGGTCGTCGGCGGCGGGCTCCCGGAGACGTACGCGGAGCAGCTCTCCGCCAACCGCCGGCTCTGCATCGCGGTGGCCGAGCTGGCCCGCACGGGCCGCCCCGTGGTCGCCGAGGGGGCCGGCCTGCTCTGGTTGGCCCGGGAGCTGGACGGCCTGCCCATGTGCGGGGTGCTCGACGCGGTCGGCGCCAGCCGGGACGGCCTGGTGGTCGGCTACCGGGAGGCGACCGCGGCCGTCGACAGCGTGGTGGCCCGGGCCGGTGCCACGGTGGTGGGGCACAAGCAGCACGCCGCGGTGCTCACCCCGCGGGCCGGCGACCGGGCGGCCTGGCGCTGGGAGGGTGGTGCCCCGGAGGGGTTCGTGTGGCGGGGGGTGCACGCCTCGCAGCTCGTGCCGCACTGGTCCGCGTACCCGGAGGTGGCGGCCCGGCTGGTCGCGGCGGCCCTGGCCCCCGCGGAGGCCCCGGCGTGATCGGGCAGGTGGCGGTGCGCCGGTTCCCGGCGCTGACCGTCTCGACCCCGCGCACCGAGGTACGCCAGCTCGTCGCGGCGGACGCCGAGGCGGTCGACGAGGTGTTCGCGGACCGGCGCACCCAGCGCTGGCTGCCGCTGGCCGACGCGTCGGGGCAGATCGACGGGCGGGCCTGGTGCACCGAGCTGGCCCGGCAGCGCCGGGACAGCGGGGACGGCGACCACTGGGCGGTGGTCCGCCGCGAGGACCGGCGGGTGGTCGGCTGCCTGTGGACCCGCCGCACCGACTGGGGCGCCCGGCTCACCGAGGTGTCCTACGCGATCGCCCCGCACGCCCGCGGCTACGGCCTGGCCGCCGAGGCGGTCGACGCGGTCGCCATCGCGCTGATCCTGGAGCACGGCTTCCAGCGCGTCGAGCTGCGGGTGGCCCCCGGCAACGTCGCCTCCCGCCGGGTGGCGGAGAAGGCCGGCTTCAGCTACGAGGGCCTGCTCCGCAACGCCGGCTTCGTCCACGGCGCCCGGGTGGACCTGGAACTCTGGTCCTTCGTAACCGCCGACCTGGGCTGACCCCCGCACCCCCCCCGCGCCCCCCACGGAAGTTGATCAAGAGGTTTGCGTCAGGAATCGGATGATTCCGCGCGCAAACCTCTTGATCAACTGGCCCGGGCGCACCCCCGGGCAGCCTCAGGGGGCGGTCAGCCCACGATCTGGTCGCTGGGTGGGGTGAACTGGCGGGTGGGCTGGCCCTTCAGGGCGTCGCGCAGGGTCATCGCCACCGCGTCGACGGGCACCTGGGACAACCCGTCACCCACCGCGTTGAACGGGTTGTCCGGGTCGGCGATGAAGCTCGCCGCGGCCAGTTCCGGGGTGTAGCCGGCGAACCAGGCCGACCGGGTGCTGTCGGTGGTACCCGTCTTGCCGGCGACCGGGCGGCCGACCGTGCCCCGCACGCTGTCCGCGGTCGACCAGCCGCCGCAGCCCCCCTTGGCCGGGGTGTCGCCGGTCGGGCAGCGGGCCGCATCGGTGGCCGCCCGGGCCGCGTCGGCGCTCACCACCTGCCGGCAGCGCGGCTTGGCGATCTCCCGCTGCACCCCGCCCGGCGTGCGGTACGTGGCCGGCGTGCCGTCCCGGTTCATGATCGAGTTGACCGGGATCGCCTCGCAGTACCGGCCGTCGGCCGCGACCGCGGCGTATGCGTTCGCCACCTCCAGCGGGGTGGCGTCGGAGACGCCCAGGGTGAACGCACCCCACTTGTTCGCCTTGTCCGGCGCGGCGTGCTCGCGGTCCACGTCGGTACGCCAGCGCAGCCCGAGCTGCTCGGCCAGCCGCACTCCCTTCTCCGCGCCGACCTGCTCCTCCAGCTGCACGAAGAAGGTGTTCACCGACTTGCCGAAGCCGGACCACATGGTCTGCACGCCGGTCATCGCGCCGCTGGCGTTCGAGGGCGCCCACCCGTCGTAGACCTTGGACTGGTAGCGGTACGGCGAGTTGATGGTGTCGGAGAGCTTCGTCCCGGAGTTGAGCGCGGCGAGCATCGTGAACATCTTGAACGTCGACCCGGCCTGGTACCCGGGAAGTGTGCCCCCGCCGAGCAGCGGCGCGACCGTGTTCGGATAGTTCGCCTTGACGTTCGGGCCGGCCTCCGGGTTGGAACTGTTCGGGTTCTCGCTCAGGTCGAGCGAATAGGTCCGGTTCACCGCCATCGCCTTGATCCGTCCGGTGCCCGGCTCGGCGACCACGATGCCGTTGGCGAACGGGCTGCCCGTGCCGTCCTTCGCGCCCACGTTCTTCTCCGCCGCCGCCTGGATCTTCGGGTCGAGGGCGAGCACGATGCGATAACCGCCGCGGCGCAGCTTGTCCATCCGTTCCAGCCGGTTCTCCCCGAACGCGGGCTGCGCGCTCCACCAGTTCTTCAGGTAGTCGCAGGCGAAGCCCCAGGTGGTGTACTGCTCGTTGATCGAGGCGCAGTCGTTCGGCGGGTTGGTGAGTCGCAGCTTGATCGGCTCGGCCTTGGCCGCCGCCGCGGCGTCCGGCGAGAGGTAGCCGAGGCGGGTCATGTTGTCGAGCACGTAGTTGCGCCGCCCGGTGGCGTCCTTCTGGTCGGAGGTGATCGGGTCGTACTCCGACGGGGACTTGACCAGCCCGGCCAGGGTGGCCGCCTCGACCGGGGTGAGGGTGGCCGGTGTCTTGGAGAAGAAGATCTGCGAGGCCGCGTAGATCCCGTACGCCCGGTGGCCGAAGTAGGCCGAGTTCAGGTAGCGCTCGAGGATCTGTTCCTTGCTGACGTGCTTCTCGATGTCCAGCGCCATGCGCATCTCCTTGACCTTGCGCAGGCTGGTCTGCTGGGTGGCCTCCTGGACCTCCTTCGGGGTCTTCGCGCTGTCCCGCAGGGCCATCCGGACGTACTGCATGGTGATCGTCGAGGCGCCCTGGGAGACGCCGCCGGACCGGGCGTTGGAGACGAAGGCGCGGGCCACGCCCTTCGGGTCGACGCCGTGGTGCTGGTAGAAGCGGTTGTCCTCGGCGGCGACGATCGCCTGCTGGATGTTCGGCGACATCTCGTCGATCTTGGTGTACTGCCGGTACTCCTCGTAGAACATCGTCAGCACGGTCTTGCCGTCCGGCGCGTACAGGTACGAGGTCTCGGCGGGCAGCGCGGTCTTCAGGATGTTCGTCTTCTGCTCCACTGCGTGTGCGGTGGCCTTGGCCCCGATGCCGGTGACAGCGGCCAGCGGATAGGCCGCGGCGGCGACCACGATGCCGGCGATGAGCCCGGCGCGGAGGAGGGGCACGGCACGACCAGCGGAGGCAAGGGGTCGGTTGCTCACGTGGTCAAGCTATGACATTTCCGATTCGGAAATGAGAAGAATTCATAAACGGGCGAGGGGGTTCAGCGGTGGTGACGCGGCCCACGCCGGGATGCGCTGTCCCGGGCGGCGGCTTCCCGGCAGGATCGCGGACATGCGCGCTCAGCTGATCGGGACCGGCGCCGCGGCGGTCGAGCCCGACCTCGGCCACCACGGGGACGCCGAGGCCACGCCCGGCCTGGTCGACCTGGCGGTCAACGTCCGCCGTGCCCCGATGCCGGACTGGCTGGCCGACCCGCTGGTCGCCGCCATGGGCGCGCTGGCCGCGTACCCGGACCCCGGTCCGGCCCGGGCCGCCGTCGCCGCCCGGCACGGCCGTCCCCCGGAGGAGGTACTCCTCACGGCCGGCGCCGCCGAGGGCTTCGTGCTGATCGCCCGGGCGCTGCGCGAGGCCCGGCGGCCGGTGGTGGTGCACCCGCAGTTCACCGAGCCGGAGGCCGCCCTGCGGGCCGCCGGCCACACCGTCGAGCGGGTGCTGCTCGACGCGGGCGACGACTTCCGGCTCGACCCGGCCCGGGTGCCCGCCGACGCCGACCTGGTGCTGGTCGGCAACCCCACCAACCCCACCTCCGTGCTGCACCCCGCCGAGGCGGTCGCCGCGCTGGCCCGCCCCGGCCGGGTGCTCGTGGTCGACGAGGCGTTCGCCGACACCACGGCGGCACCCGGCGTCGAGGGCGAGCCCGAGTCGCTCGCCGCGCGCCGCGACCTGCCCGGCCTCGTGGTGGTCCGCAGCCTCACCAAGACCTGGGGGCTGGCCGGGCTGCGGATCGGCTACCTGCTCGGCGACGCCGCGCTGCTCGCCCGGCTCGCCGCCGCCCAGCCGCTCTGGGCGGTCTCCACCCCGGCGCTCGCCGCCGCCACGGCCTGCGCGTCCCCGGCCGCCGCCGCGGCCGAGCGCGCCATCGCCGCCGGGCTCGCCGCCGACCGCGACCACCTGGTGACCCGCCTGTCCGGCCTGCCCGGGGTACGCGTCGTGGGCCGCCCCGCCAGCGCCTTCGTCCTGGTCCACCTGGCCGGCGCCGCCGGCGTACGGGAGCGGCTGCGTGAGCGCGGCTGGGCGGTCCGCCGCGGCGACACCTTCCCCGGGCTGGGCCCGGACTGGCTGCGGATCGCGGTGCGCGATCCGGCGACGACCGACGCCTTCACGGACGTGCTGGCGGAGATCCTGGAGGCATGATGTTGGAGTCCACCGTCGCGGCGATCCGGCCGCTCGACGAGGCCGCCATGGCGGCGGCCCGCGAACTCCACGGCCGGCTGACCAAGCCCGCCGGCTCGCTCGGCGCCCTGGAGCCGCTCTCCGTACGCCTCGCCGGCCTCGCCGGGACCTGCCCGCCGCCGCTGCCCGAGCCGGCCGCGGTGGCGATCTTCGCGGGCGACCATGGCGTGCACGCCCAGGGCGTCACCCCGTGGCCGCAGGAGGTCACCGCCCAGATGATCGGCAACTTCCTGGCCGGCGGCGCGGTGGTCAACGCGTTCGCCCGGCAGGCCGGCGCCTCGGTCACCGTGGTGGACGTCGGCGTGGCCACCCCGCTCCCGGCCGACCCCGCGGGCGCCGACCAGGCCGGCCCCCGCCTGGTCGCCGCGAACGTGCGGCCCGGCACCCGGGACCTGACGGTCACCGCCGCGCTCACCCGCGACGAGGCCCGCGCGGCCGTGGAGGTGGGCATCCGGGTGGCCGGGGAACTGGTCGACGCCGGGGCGGGCATCCTGCTCACCGGGGACATGGGCATCGGCAACACCACCCCGGCCGCCGCGCTGATCGCCGCGTTCACCGGGGTCGACCCGGCGGCGGCGACCGGGCGGGGCACCGGGGTGGACGACGAGACGTACGCCCGCAAGGTCGGCGTGGTGCGGGCCGCGCTGGACCGGCACGCGCCCGATCCGGCCGACCCGCTCGGGGTGCTGGCCACGGTCGGCGGCCTGGAGCACGCCGCGCTCGCCGGGCTCATCCTCGGCGCCGCCGCGCGCCGGGTCCCGGTGCTGCTGGACGGCGTCATCGCGGTCAGCGCCGCGCTGGCGGCCGCCGCGTTCGCGCCGGACGCGGTCGGCGCCATGGTCGCCGGGCACCGCTCGGCCGAGCCGGGCGCCACGGCCGCGCTGCGGCACCTCGGGCTGGACCCGCTGATCGACCTCGGGCTGCGGCTCGGCGAGGGCACCGGCGCGCTGCTCGCGCTCCCCGTCGTCACCGGCGCGGTCCGGGTGCTGCACGAGGTCGCCACCTTCGACTCGGCGGGAGTGGCCGAGAAGTGAGCGGGCACGTCCTCCGGTTCAGCGGGTTCCGGCGCAGCGGGACGGCGGCGACGTGAGCGGCAACCCCTACCCCCTCGGGTTGCGGCTGGCCGGCCGGCGGGTGGTCGTGGTCGGCGGGGGAGCGGTGGCCACCCGGCGGGTGCCCGCGCTGCTCGACGCCGGGGCGGACGTCCTGCTGGTGGCGCCGGAGCTGACCCCGGCGCTGCGGGCGCACGTGGACGCCGGCCGGCTGCGCTGGGAGCCGCGCCGGTTCGCCCCGGACGACCTGGACGGTGCCTGGCTGGTCCAGGTGGCCGTGGACGACCGGATCGCCGCGGCCTCGGTCAGCGCCGCGGCCGCCGAACGGCGCGTCTTCTGCGTCCGCGCCGACGATCGGACCGCCGCCACCGCGTGGACCCCGGCGGTGACCCGGCACGGCCCGGTCACCGTGGCGGTGCTCGGCGGCGGCGACCCCCGCCGGGCCATGAGCGTCCGCGACGCGATCCGCGCACTGCTGAGTGCAAGGAAGGGGCCCCTGTTAACGCCTGCGGTAGAGCAGGGGCCCCCTGTTAACACTGGCGGGCGGGTGGCGCTGGTCGGCGCCGGGCCCGGCGACCCCGAGCTGATCACCGTGAAGGGCTGGCGGCTGCTCACCGAGGCGGACGTGGTGGTCGCCGACCGGCTCGTCCCCGGGCTGCTCCTCGACGAGCTGCGGGCGGACGTCGAGCTGGTCGACGCCTCCAAGATCCCGTACGGGCCGGCCCGGGCCCAGGAGGAGATCAACCGGATCCTGGTGGACCGCGCCCGGGCCGGGAAGGTCGTGGTCCGGCTCAAGGGCGGCGACCCGTACGTCTTCGGCCGGGGCGGCGAGGAGCTGCTGGCTTGCGCCGAGGCGGGCGTCCCGGTGACCGTGGTGCCCGGGGTGACCAGCGCGATCTCGGTGCCCGCGGCGGCCGGGGTGCCGGTCACCCACCGCGCCGTGGCGCACGAGTTCACCGTGGTCTCCGGGCACGTCGCGCCGGACTCGCCCGACTCCCTGGTCCGGTGGGAGTCCCTCGCCGGCCTGCGCGGCACCCTGGTGATCCTCATGGGCCTGAAGAACCTCGCGGCGATCAGCGCCGCCCTCGTGGCGCACGGCCGACCGGCGGACACCCCGGCCGCGGTGATCCAGGAGGGCACGACCAGCGGGCAGCGGGACCTCCGCTCGACCCTCGGCGCGGTGGCCGCCGACGTGGCGTCGGCCGGCCTGCGCCCACCCGCCATCGTCGTGGTCGGCGACGTCGTCGGCGCCCTCGACACCTGAGTACGCGAGCGGCCCGGGACCGGTTGGTCCCGGGCCGCCGTCGTGGCCGGTCAGGTCACTGCTTGAGCATGTTGTCCAGCATCAGGGCGCAGCGGATCAGCCCGAGGTGGCTGTAGGCCTGCGGGTGGTTGCCCAGCCCGCGCTCGGCCAGCGGGTCGTACTGCTCGGGGAGCAGCCCGGTCGGCCCGGCCGTGTCGACCATCTGGGCGAACAGCTCCTCCGCGTCGCTGCGCCGACCGGTGCGCAGGTACGCCTCGATCAGCCACGCCGTGCAGATGTGGAAGCCGCCCTCCCGGCCGGGCAGGCCGTCGTCCCAGTGGTAGCGGTAGACGACCGGGCCGCTGCGCAGGTCCGCCTCGATCTTCAGCACCGTGGACAGGAAGCGCGGGTCGTCCCCGGCGAGCAGCCCCGAGATGCCGATCCAGAGCGACGAGGCGTCCATCTCCTCGTACCCGTAGGCGACGCTGTAGGCCTCGGCCTCCGGGTGCCAGCCGTGCTCCAGCACGTTGTCGGCGATCCGGTCGCGCAGCTCGACCCACTCCGGCCGGTCCTCGCCGCCGTGCTGCCGCACCACGTGCAGCGCGCGGTCGACGGTCATCCAGAGCATGACCTTGGAGAAGACGTGGTGCCGGGGCGGGAGGCGGGCCTCCCAGATGCCGTGGTCGGGCTCGTGCCAGCGGCGGCGGACCGCCTCGACCATGTTCTCCAGCACCCGCCACTCGTCGTCGCGGACCGAGCCCCGAGCGTCGGCCACCGCGGCGATCAGATCCGCGACCGGCCCGAAGACGTCGAGCTGGAGCTGGTGGTTGGCGAGGTTGCCGACCCGGACCGGCCGGGAACCGGCGTAGCCGGGCAGGGTGTCGATGACCGCCTCGGCGCCCAACTCGTAGCCGTCGACCGTGTAGAGCGGGTGCAGCCGCTCCGGGTGCCCGCCGGTGCGGTCGATGACGCCGTCGACCCAGCGCAGCAGGCCCTCCGCCTCCTCGGTGGAGCCGAGGTCGACCAGCGCGCGGGCGGTCATGGCCGCGTCCCGCAGCCAGCAGTAGCGGTAGTCCCAGTTGCGGACGCCGCCCAGCTCCTCGGGGAGCGAGGTGGTCGCCGCGGCGAGGATCGAGCCGGTCGGCTCGTGGCAGAGCCCGCGCAGGGTGAGCGCGCTGCGGGCCACCAGGTCCCGGGCCGTGGCGGGCAGCCGCAGCGAGGCCACCCAGTCCTTCCAGGGCTGCTCGGCGGCGACCTGCCGCTCGTGGATCGGCACCCGGTGGTGTTCCAGGCTCTGCGTGCCGAAGCGCAGCTCCAGCACCACCTGACCGCCGGCGGCCGACAGGTCCACGACGGCCTTGGCGGTCTCATAGCCGGCGTCGTTGGTGACCTCCCACTCGACGCCCGGCGAGTAAAGGGCCACCGGCTCGTTGGAGCCGAGCACCAGCAGTCCGTCGTCCAGCGGCTGGAGCTGCACGGCGACCTGGCCGAACTCGGGGCGCGGGGCGAACTCGATCCGGGCCCGCCCGCTGCCGCTGAGCACCCGGACCAGCGTCGAGTCGCCGGTGACGACCGCCGGGTCGTCCGGCGTGGTCTCCTTCGCCGGCAGGTCCAGCCAGTCGGTCACGGTCAGGCCGGACCAGCGGGTCTCCACCGTCATGGTGTTGCTGCGGTAACGCTGGCCCAGCGGGATGCCGCCCCGCTGGGGGCCGACCGTGAAGTGCCCGGCCGGGCTGCCGCCGACCAGGTCGGCGAAGATCGCCGCCGAGTCCGGCTTCGGGTGGCACAGCCAGGTGATCTTGGCTTCGGGGGTGACCAGCGCGACCGTGCGGCCGTTGGCGAGCATCGAGTGCCGCTCGATCGGCACCGCCCGCTCGCCGAAGAGCCAGTGCCGCCGGGTCTCCAGCAGCAGGCCCAGCGCCCGGGCCGCCTCGATGGGCTCGGCCACGCGGAAGTCGGCCCGGGTGTCGCCCGGGCCGATCTTGATGCCGACGTCCGGCCCGTGCAGGTTGCCGAAGGCGTTCTCGTCGGTGACGTCGTCGCCGATGAACAGCACCGCGCTGGCCGCCAGCTGGGTGCGGAGCTGGTCGACGGCGGTGCCCTTGTGGGTCGCCACCACCGACAGCTCGATGACCTCCTTGCCCTGGGTGACGGTGACGTCCGCCCAGGTGGCGGGGCCGCTGCGGACCGCCTCGATGGCCGCGGCGGCGACCTGCGGGTCCACCCCGCGGGTGTGCACCGCGACGCTGGCCGGCTTGCGCTCCAGGCGGATGCCCGGGTGGGCCGCGGCGATCTCCCGCAGCTCGTTGCGGAGCCGGTGCCGGACCGCGATCAGCTCGGGGGTCAGCCGCTCGACGAAGCCGATGTCGAACTCCGAGCCGTGGCTGCCGACCAGGTGCACCTCGCTGGGCAGCCGGGAGAGCGTGGCCAGGTCACGCAGCGCGCGACCGGAGACCACGGCCACGCTGGTCTGCGGCAGGGACGCGAGAGCCCGCACCGCGGCCACCGACTCCGGCAGCGGCACGGCCTTGCTCGGGTCCTCGACGATCGGCGCCAGGGTGCCGTCGTAGTCGCAGGCGACCAGGAGCTGGGGGACCCGGGCGATGCGGCCGATCGCGGCGCGCAGCTCGGGATCCATCACCCCGCCCGGCGGAGTGGTGGTGGCAGAGGAGCTCACGCCGCCTCCGCATCGGGCACGCCCAGTTCGGTCAGGAAGGACTTGGCCCAGTGGCCCACGTCGTGGCTGCGCAGGTGGCGTTGCATTATCCGCATCCGGCGGCGGGCCTCGGGTTTCTCGACGTGCACGGCGCGCAGCAGCGCGTCCTTGACCGCGTCGGGGTCGTGCGGGTTGCACAGGAACGCCTGGCGCAGCTCGGTGGCGGCGCCGGCGAACTCACTGAGCACGAGCGCGCCGCCCTGGTCGGCGCGCGATGCCACGTACTCCTTGGCCACCAGATTCATTCCGTCTCGCAGCGGGGTCACCATCATCACGTCTGCCGCGACGTACATCGCGGCGAGTTCGGAGCGACTGTACGACTGATGCAGATAATGCACCGCCGGCACGCCGACCCGTCCGAATTCACCGTTAATCCGGCCTACCTCGCGTTCGACCTTCACCCGAAGTGCCTGGTAGTGCTCCACGCGCTCGCGGCTCGGCGTGGCCACCTGAACCATGACCGCGTCGGGGACTGTCAACTTTCCGTCAGCGAGGAGTTCGCGAAAGGCCTTCAGCCGGAGCTCGATGCCCTTGGTGTAGTCGAGCCGGTCGACGCCCAGGATGATCGTCTTGGGGTTGCCCAGCTCCTCGCGGATCTGCTTGGCCCGGGCCTGGATCGCCGGGTCCTCGGCCAGCCGCTCCATCTCCCGGGTGTCGATCGAGATGGGGAACGCGCCGGCCTTCACCTGCCGGCCGTCGACCTGGATCATCTGCCCCTCGTAGCGGAGGCCGAGCAGGTGCCGGGCCAGCCGGACGAAGTTCTGGGCCGCCAGCCGCTGCTGGAAGCCGACCAGGTCGGCGCCGAGCAGGCCGCGCAGGATCTCGGTGCGGAACGGCATCTGCATGAACAGCTCGATCGGCGGGAACGGGATGTGCAGGAAGAACCCGATCCGCAGATCCGGCCGCAGCTCGCGCAGCATCGCCGGCACGAGCTGGAGCTGGTAGTCCTGCACCCAGACCGTGGCGCCCTCGGCCGCCACGTCCGCCGCGGCCTCCGCGAACCGGGCGTTGACCAGGCGGTACGCCTCGCGCCAGCGCCGCTTGTAGGCGGGGGTCTCGACGGCGTCGTGGTAGAGCGGCCAGATCGTCGCGTTCGACTGACCCTCGTAGTAGCGCTCCAGCTCCTCGGCGCTCAGCGGCACCGGATGCAGCCGGATCCCCTCCAGGTCGAAGGGCTCGGGGGCGGCGCCGGTGCCGCCGGCCCAGCCCACCCAGGTGCCCTGGTGCTCGGCGAGGACCGGGTGCAGCGCGGTCACCAGGCCGCCCGGGCTGCGGCGCCACTGCCGCCCCTCGGGTGTGCTCACCTCGTCGACCGGCAGTCGGTTCGCCACAACGACAAAGGAGCTACGGACGGTCACGATCGGCCACCTCCGGTTGCTGACGGGTCCACCGCGCTGAGCGTACTGAGCGTAGCTGCGGCCTCTGTTGCCCCGTGCCGGAGTTCCCTACCCGTCCCGGAAGCGCCGAATCCACATCGTGATCTTGTCGACAGCGACGGCGCGCCGCGCGCTCGGGGGCGGGGTGATGTGGGCGGACCGGGCCGTACCTGTCAGGATTGACGACGGCGTGCGCGCGGCCGGCCCCGGCCGGCGGCGGCGGGCGGACCTCGAAGCCCGCGCCCGCGCCCGTAGCTCGCGATCGCAACCGACGGAGGTAGCCCGCACCGTGGCCCAGTTCATCTACGTCCTGGAAAAGGCGCGCAAGGCGCACGGCGACAAGGTCGTGCTCGACAACGTGACGCTGAACTTCCTGCCGGGGGCCAAGATCGGTGTGGTCGGTCCGAACGGCGCCGGTAAGTCCAGCCTCCTCAAGATCATGGCAGGTTGGGACCAGCCGAGCAACGGCGAGGCCCGGCTCATGCCCGGCTACACCGTCGGCATGCTGGCCCAGGAGCCGGCGCTCAACGACGCCAAGACCGTCCTCGGCAACATCGAGGAGGCGGTCGCCGAGACCAAGGCCAGGCTGGAGCGGTTCAACAAGATCGCCGAGCAGATGGCGACCGACTACTCAGACGAGCTGATGGAGGAGATGGGCAAGCTCCAGGAGGAGCTCGACCACGCCGACGCCTGGGACGTCGACTCCAAGCTCGAACTGGCCATGGACGCGCTGCGCTGCCCCCCGCCGGACGCCGACGTGACCCAGCTCTCCGGCGGTGAGCGCCGCCGCGTGGCGCTGTGCAAGCTGCTGCTGGAGGCGCCGGACCTGCTGCTGCTCGACGAGCCCACCAACCACCTGGACGCGGAGAGCGTGCAGTGGCTGGAGCAGCACCTCGCCAAGTACGCCGGCACGGTGATCGCCATCACCCACGACCGGTACTTCCTCGACAACGTGGCCAACTGGATCCTGGAGCTGGACCGCGGCCGGGCCTACCCGTACGAGGGCAACTACTCCACCTACCTGGAGAAGAAGGCCGCCCGCATGGCGGTCGAGGGCCGGCGCGACGCCAAGATGAAGAAGCGCCTCGACGAGGAGCTGGAGTGGGTCCGCTCCAACGCCAAGGCCCGGCAGACCAAGTCCAAGGCCCGCCTCGACCGCTACGAGGAGATGGCCACCGCGGCCGAGCAGACCCGCAAGCTGGACTTCGAGGAGATCCAGATCCCGCCGGGCCCGCGCCTGGGCAACACCGTGATCGAGGCCAAGGACCTCGTCAAGGCGTTCGGCGACCGGGTGCTGATCGACAACCTGAGCTTCTCGCTGCCGCGTAACGGCATCGTCGGCGTGATCGGCCCGAACGGCGTCGGCAAGACCACCCTGTTCAAGACCATCGTGGGCCTGGAGGAGCCGACCGGCGGCACGGTGCGGGTCGGCGAGACGGTCTCCCTGTCGTACGTCGACCAGAGCCGGGCCGGCCTGGCGGGGGACAAGACGGTCTGGGAGACGGTCTCCGACGGGCTGGACCACCTCCTCGTGGGCAAGGTAGAGATGCCGTCCCGGGCGTACATCGCCGCGTTCGGCTTCAAGGGCCCGGACCAGCAGAAGCCGACCAAGGTGCTCTCCGGCGGCGAGCGCAACCGGCTCAACCTGGCGCTGACCCTCAAGATCGGCGGCAACGTCATCCTCCTCGACGAGCCGACCAACGACCTCGACGTCGAGACGCTCGGCAGCCTGGAGAACGCGCTGCTGGAGTTCCCCGGCTGCGCCGTGGTCATCTCCCACGACCGGATGTTCCTGGACCGGGTCGCCACGCACATCCTGGCCTGGGAGGGCGACGACCAGAACCCGGCGCGGTGGTTCTGGTTCGAGGGCAACTTCGAGGCGTACGAGAAGAACAAGATCGACCGACTCGGCGCGGAGGCCGCCCGGCCGCACCGGGTGACGTACCGCAAGCTCACCCGTGACTGACCGGTTCGTCTACGACTGCGCGCTGCGCTGGTCCGACCTGGACGCGTACGGCCACGTCAACAACGCCCGCTTCCTCACGCTCTACGAGGAGGCGCGGGTGGCGATGATGTTCGCCGGCGGCCGGGCGTGGGGAGTGGGCTCGTTCGCCGACGGGGTGGTCATCCGCCGGCACGAGGTCGACTACCTGCGCCCGGTCGACTACGCGCTGGGCCGGGCCACCGCGGAGGCGGCCCCGACGGTGCGGATCGAGCTGTGGGTGGAGGAGATCCGGGCGGCCTCCTTCACCATCGCCTACGAGCTCTACGACCGTGACGTGCTGGCCAGCCGGGCGCGCTCGGTGCTGGTCCCGTTCGACCTGGCCGCGCAGCGGCCCCGCCGGATCTCCGCGGACGAGCGGGCCTTCCTGCTCCGGTACGCGCCGGGACTGCACGGATGACCACGGCGGCCACCGGGCACGGGCTGGGCGGGGTGCCCGACGCGGGCGCCTTCCTGGCCCGCCTGGTCCGGCTGGACCCGGGCACCCTGGTCCGGCTCCGGCCGGTGCCGGGGGCCGGGCGCACCGCCCTGTGGGCCCGGCTGCCGTGGGACGTGCTCGTGGTCCGGACCGTCCCGGGCACGGCGCCGGGCGACGTCACGGTGGCGGCGGGGGAGCTGCTGGCGGAGCTGTCGGCGGGTGGCGACGCCCTGCCCCGGCGCCGGGACGACGGGTGGCGCTGGCCGCTGCCGCCGGCGGCCAGCCGGGCGGTGGAGGTGCTGCCCGCCGCCGAGGTCCAGCGGATCGCCGCCGCGGCGGCGGGGACGCTGCGCGAGGCGGCAGCCCACGGCGTGGCGGGCCGGGCGGTGGGCCAGCGGGCGCTGCGGGACGCGCTGCTGGACCACGTCGCGGTGGTGGTGACCCCGGACGAGGCGCCGGACGCCCCGGTGGAGGTGCCGCAACGGCTGGTGCAGGGGCTGGTCCGGATGGGCTTCCTCGGCGCCGGCGACGTTCAGGTACGGGTCGCCGGCCGTTGGGTCGGGCTCGTCGGACCGTACGGAGCGGCCTGGTCGCGGAAGGTCGCGGACCTCGCACTGACGCCTATCGGGGTTCATCCGAACGGATGACCCCTGGTCGTTCTTCCGGTTTGGGGCGGCCGTTGGGGGGATGCCTCATCCCGGCTGTCCGGGTACCGTCCATCCTCGGATCCAACGCACCGTAGGCGACTGGATCCGCTGGGGAGTGAGGTGCGCGAGCGATGCCGTGGTGGTCATGGCGCCCAGGTCCCGCCGGCGGCGGCGACCCGGAAACTCGAAGCGGGATCACAGTGGATGACACCGTCCGGGTCGGGCCACCGACCCCCCGTCAGCCGGCGGACGACGCGGCGGCCGCCGAGCGGCCCGTGATCGCCGACATGCCGGCAACCGTCGCCCCGGTCACCCTCCGCCGGGTGTGCGACGCACTCGACCTGCTCGACGTGCGCTACCTGGCCGACGGCGACGGGAACCTGCTGGCCATGTGGGAGCGGCACGCGGTGCTGGTCACCCTGGAGGGGCCCGAGGACGAGATCCTGGTGATGCGGGCCCGGCCACACGCGACGGTCCCGCCGGACTGGGCCGACCGCGCCTACCGGGTGGTCAACGAGTGGAACCACACCCGACGGTTCTGCAAGGCCTACATCGGCGACCCGACCGAGCGCGGCCAACTGCCCATCTACGCGGAGCTCCAGGTCCCGCTGGGCGCCGGCACCCACGACGCGCTGCTGGTCGAGATGCTCGACTGCGGCGCCGCGGTGGCCACCACCTTCGTCGACTGGCTGCACGACGAGGGCGCCCTGCTCTGACCGACTCCGGGCGGCGCCCCGGCCCGCCCGCTCAGCCCTCGGCCGCCGGGTCCTCCATCACGTTCACCATGAAGTAGGCGGCCCGCTCCAGGTAGTCCCAGAGCGCGGCGGCGAGCTGCGGCGGCAGGTCCAGCCGGTCCACCGCCCGGCGCATGTGGTGCAGCCAGGCGTCCCGCTCGACCGCGCCGATCCGGAACGGTGCGTGCCGCATCCGCAGCCGCGGGTGGCCACGCTGCTCGGAGTAGGTGTGCGGGCCGCCCCAGTACTGGATGAGGAAGAGGGTCAGCCGGTCGGCCGCGGGGCCGAGGTCCTCCTCCGGGTACATGGGCCGCAGCAGCGGGTCGGTGGCGACACCGGCGTAGAACTCGTCCACCAGCTTGCGGAAGGCGGGTTCGCCGCCGATCGCCTCGAAGAGGGTCATCGACTCGCCTGGGGAAGTCACGCCGTCCATCCTGCCAGGTGCCGACCTGGGGCGGCCCACGCCCACCTCCCGGCGGGAGTCAGGTCACCGCGTGCCGGCGCCGGCTGCGGTCGCCGGACCGGTCGCCCGCCATCCCCCGGCCCGGGGTGTGCCCGCCGCTCCCGTCGCGGGCGGCGGTGGCCGCGGATTCCGCCCGGGCGGCCGCGACGGCCGCCTCGACGGCGGCCGGGCGCGGCCAGGTGAGCACCGCGAGGAGCATCAGCAGCACGCCGGCGGCGCTCCACGCGCCGACCACCGAGGGGATCGCGAACCGCTCGGCGAGCGCCCCGGTGGCCAGCACGGCGGCGCCCTGGATGATCTGGGTGCCGCTGGCCATCACGCCGAACGCCCGGGCCCGGTAGCCCTCCGGCAGTGCTTGGACGAAGAGGCCGTTGGCGACCGGGATGAGCCCCGCCACCGCGAAGCCGCACGCGGCGGCGAGGAGCGCCACCACGACCGGCGGCGGGTCGAGCAGCGCCGGGACCAGCACCGCCGGGGCGATCACCGCCAGCGGGCGCATCAGGGTCAGCCGGCGGGCCGGGCCGACGAACCGCCCGACGGCGAGCCCGCCGAGCACGTAGCCGACCGGGTTGGCGGCCATGATGACCGCCTGGGCGGTGCCGGTGTCCATGCCGTCCCCGGCCCGCTCGGCGGCCCAGGCCGCGGCGAGCCCCTCGGGGACGATCGAGAAGACCATCGCGCTGAACACCAGCACGGCGATGGCGCGCAGCACCGGGCGGCCGAAGACGAGCCGGAACCCCTCCGCGGTCTCCCGCAGCAGGTGGCTGCGGTGCGCCTCGGTCATGGCCGGCGGCCGGTCCCGCAGCCCGAAGCGGACCAGCGCCGCGGAGATGCCGAAGGTGGCGGCGTTGATCAGCAGCGCGGCGGCCGGGTTGACCGCGGCCACCGCCGCGCCGAGCAGGTAGCCGAGGACCTGGGCGGCCTGCCCGCTGCTCACCGAGACCGACAGGCCGACCACCAGCCGGTCGCCGGCGAGGATCTGGGGCATCAGCGCGGACCGGGCGGCCTGGCTCGGCGGGTTGGCCAGGGTGGCGGCGAAGATCAGGGCGAGGACCGCCCAGGGCGGCACCCCGGGCAGGGCGACCAGCACCATGAGGAGCATCCGGACCACGTCGCAGGCCACCATGACCTGCCGGTACCGGTAGCGCTCGGCGAGCGCGGAGAGCAGCGGACCGCCGACCAGCCAGGGCAGGTAGCTCGCCGCGAACGCGGCGGCGGACAGCGCCACCGAGTCGGTCTGCCGGTAGACGAGGACGGTCACCGCCGCCTTCGCGACGTAGTCACCGATCCAGGACAGAGCGCTTGCCGTGAAGAGGACCCGGAACTCCGCGAGGCTGAAAACGTCGCGGAAGGTGGCCGGCCCCTCCTGGGCGGGTCGCTCGTCGGACACCGTCGCCTCCATCGTTTCCGGGTCGGCCACTCGTGATGGTCCGACCTGGAAACCGTCGTCAGATCTACGGATCAGCGAGGACACCAGCACGCTCCCTTGGGGAGCGTGTTCACCGGATTCTGCCCGATCGTCTGACAACTGGCTAGGGTGAACGGATTGATCGTCACATCTCCGACTGAACGAACGGACGATACCCGAGGGGCCGCGCGGCGCGCGACCCCGGAAGTTCGTCGGGCCCGTCGAGCCGACCGGCGACGCGGGTCAGGTGGCCCCGCCGGTGCCCGTCTCGCCGCCGCCCGGAGCGCGGGCCGGCAGGCCGGGATAGAGCCGCGCCGCCGCGATCCTTGCGGTGATGCCCGAGTTCTCCAGTGCCTCGGCGAGCCGGCGGCGCAGCTCGCGGCCGACCGCGAACTGCCCGTCGGCGGTGGTCTTCACCACGGTACGGATCACCGCGCCGTCGACCGTCATCTGCTCGACGCCGAGCACCTCCGGCTCCTCGACGATCTGCGGCGCCAGCTCGGGGTCCAGCGCGACCGAGGCGGCCGCCGTACGCAGCACCGCGGTGGCGTCCTCGGTGCCGGCGAAGCCGATCGGCAGGTCGACCACGACCAGGGCCCAGCCCTGGCTCTTGTTGCCCACCCGGATGATCTCGCCGTTGCGGATGTACCAGAGCACCCCGCGGCCGTCCCGGACCGTGGTGACCCGCAGGCCCACCGCCTCCACCACGCCGGTCGCCTCGCCCAGGTCGACGGTGTCGCCGACGCCGTACTGGTCCTCGATGAGCATGAACAGGCCGGCGATCAGGTCCTTGACCAGGCTCTGCGCGCCGAAGCCGAGGGCGACGCCGGCGATGCCGGCGCTGGCCAGCAGCGGGGCCAGGTCGAAGCTGAACTCCTTGAGCACCATGAGCAGGGCGATGCCGAAGATGAACGCGGTGACCATGCTGCGCAGCACCGAGCCGATCGCCTCGGCGCGCTGCCGCCGCCGTTCCGGCACGAACTGCTCCGGTTCGAGCGTGGCGCTGGGGATCCGCTCGCGCAGCGGGCGGAGCATGGTGGGCACCGCGCCCTCGGTCGTGGTCCGGACCAGCCGGTTGATGGTGCGGTGCAGGGCCCACCGGGCGGCCACGGCCAGCAGCAGGATCAGCAGGATGCGCAGCGGCTTCAGCAGGATCCAGTAGCTGCTCTCGGCGAACCAGGCGGAGTTGGTGACCTTGTACACCCACTCGCAGGAGCTGCTGCCCTGGCAGTCCGGGCGCCGGTCGGAAACGGCGGACAACACGGTGGCGATCAGGTCGGAGAGACTCACCCTGTCTTCGTACCGCAACACCGCTGGGCGCCCGCTGGCGACCCGCCCCGGCCGCCGCCGGCGGGGCGGCGGACCGATCATGCGGGGCGGAACCGGTCATCCTGGCACGGACCGAGAAAGCTTCATGAGGGTACCCCGGATTAGTGCGTGCAATCCGGGGCGCGATCAGGGACTATTGGCGCAACGGACGTCGGTGATCCGGCCGGCGTCGGTGTCGTTCCCCGCTGCCCGCGGGGCGCGCCCGGCGTCATGGTGGCCGGAGCGGCTGGACCGGGAGGGTGAGCGCGATGCCTGACATACGACCCACGGCGGGCTCCGGTGCACTCGTTCTCAACGCCACCTACGAGCCCCTGTGTGTCGTGTCGGTGCGTCGCGCGGCGATCCTCGTGCTCTCCGCCAAGGCCGTCTGCGTGGCCGACGGCGAGGGCATCCTGCACAGCGCGCGCAACGCGCTCCCGGTCCCCTCGGTGGTCCGGCTGACCCGCTACGTCCGGGTCCCCTACCGCACTCACGTCGGGCTCTCCCGGCGGGCGATCTTCGCCCGCGACGGCTGGCGCTGCGCCTACTGCCGCGGCCCGGCGGAGACCATCGACCACGTCTTCCCGCGCAGCCGGGGCGGCCGGCACGCCTGGGAGAACGTGGTCGCCGCCTGCGCCCGCTGCAACCACACGAAGGGCGACAAGACGCCGGCCGAGCTGGGGTGGCGGCTGCACAGCCTGCCGGCCGCCCCGAAGGGCACGGCCTGGCGGGTGCTCGGCCACCGGGCGCCCGACCCGCGCTGGGCGGACTGGCTCGACCTGCGCGAGCCGGAGCCCGAGGCGGCCTGAACGGCCGCTCAGCGCGCCTTCACCAGCGAGGCGTAGACCACCAGGTTGTCCGCGTACCCGGTCTCGCCGCCCACCCAGCGCCCGCCGCAGGTGATCAGCCGCAGGTTGGGCCGGCTGAAGTCGCCGTAGACCTCCCGCACGGGCAGCCGCTCCTTGCCGTACCGCTCGATGGAGGTCACCTCGAAGACGGCCACCGAGTGGTCCTGCCGGGCCACCTCGATCCGGTCGCCGTCGTCGAGGTCCTTGAGGTCGTGGAAGACGGCCGGCCCGGTGGTGGTGTCGACGTGCCCGACGAAGACCGCCGGGCCGTACTGCCCGGGGGTCGGTCCCTGCTCGTACCAGCCGACCTCGCCGGCCCGGCCGACGTCCGGCACCGCGATGCTGCCGTCCGGTGCGATGCCCACCCGGTGCACCGGCGCCCGCAGGTCGATCTTGCCGATCGTCAGGTCGGTCGGTGGGCTGCCGGACAGCACCGGGAACTTCTTCGGCGGCGGGCGCAGGCTCGCGGTGAGCTGCTCCGGCAGCACGCTGATGCCGGTCAGCCGTTCCACGCCGAGCATCGCCACGATCAGCGCCATCAGCGCCGCGACCACCAGCACCGGGACGCCGGGGCCGCGCTGGGCGGCGTACCGCCAGCGGCCGGCGGCCGGGCCCTGCCGTGCCGGCGGCACCGGGCGGGCCTGCGGGTCCGCGGTGGTGACGCTGGCCGAGAAGGCGTGGCCGGCGGCGCGGGTGAACCGGCGTGAGGCGCGGGACACCAGCCGCAGGCCGGCGGCGACCCGGGAGCCGGTCCGGTGCCGGCCCCGACGGGCGGCCCGGCGCGGGTCCGGCCCGGGACCGGTGCGGTCGTGGCGGCGCGGTGAGCGGGCCATGGCCGCACCCCCGTCAGACGCGACTGCCGGACTTGCGGCGGGCGCCCACCCCGGCCACCACGGCCACCACGACCAGGCCGCCGACCAGCAGCAGCGAGCCGGCACCCCGGCCGCCCGCCGTGCCCCCGCCGCCGGTCGCCGGGCCCTTGCTCGGCTGGGCCATGTTCAGCACGGTGAGCATGGTCGAGGCGGTCTTCCCGTTGGAACAGTCCAGGTTCACCGGGTAGTCGCCGGGCGCCTTGTTGCCGGGAATGGTGACCGCCCCGGTCAGGAAGCCGTTGTCCGGCCGGAGCATCACCCGCCCGAAGGCGTCCGAGGTGACCTGGGCCTGCCGGTCGTTGTTGCCGTCGCAGCTGGCCCGGATGCTCACCCGGGAGCCGGCCTGGACGCTGTTCGGCGTCACCTCGACGAAGACGTTCTCCCCGGCGCGGGCCGGAGCGGCGGTGGTCAGGACGAACGCCGCGACCAGGCCGAGCAGGCCCAGAACGGCCCAGAGCGCGCGGTGTGACAGGAGCCCTCGCATGATTCCCCCCTTCCGGTGCGGTGCACCGGAATCCTGCTGACGGGCAGCGCGGGATGCATTCCCCCTGACGTGGGGGCAAACCCGGGGCGGATCAGCGGCGCCGGCCGGTAGGGGACGCCCCGGGCGGCGGGAGCGGGGTGACCGGGTGCCAGTCCAGGGGGGTGGAGAGCACCATGGTGCTGGACGGCTGGCCGTACGGGGCCAGCCGGTCGATGACCCCCTCGAACTCGCCCATCGTGCCCGCGGCCACCTTGAGCATGCTGCACGCGTCGCCGGTGATCCGGTGGATCTCCATGATCTCCGGCCAGTCCGCCACGGCGGGGTCGTTGAGGATGCACCGGGACCCGTAGCAGGACATCCGGATCAGTGCGAGCACGGTCCGGCCGGCCCGGGTGAGGTCCACGTGCGCGTGGTAGCCGGTGATCACACCGGACTCCTCCAGCCGCCGCACCCGCTCGGCCACGGCGGGCGGGGACAGGTGCACCCGGCGGGACAGCTCGCTGTAGGAGAGCCGTGCGTCGGCCTGGAGCTCGCGCAGCAGCGCCCAGTCCATCTCGTCCACGCGGTGACCTTTCTTCCGTGAAGTCGAGGGGCGGAGACGCCTTCGACGCGATAGGTGAGACCACCGTAGCGCCGTCGAACAGGCATTCCATTCGCGGATCAACCAGCGGCATCATGTCGTCTACCCCGGCGTACGGAGGGAGATGACGGTGGAACAGACGACAGCGGTGCGGCCGGCCACCCCGCAGCAGCGGGCGGCACGGGCGGCGCGCAACGGTGGCAAACCCACCCTGGAGTTCGCCGACCGGGTGCCCTACGACGCCTACGTGCACGCGAGCACGCTGCACCAGCTCCAGCAGCCGCTCAGCGACGACCCGGGCGAGATGTCCTTCCTCATGGTCAGTCAGATCATGGAGCTGTACTTCAAGCTGACCTGCCACGAGCTGCGGCACGCCCAGCGTGAGCTGCGGGCCAACCGGATCTGGGACGCGCTGCCCCCGCTGCGCCGCGCCGCCCTGCACCTGGAGGGGCTCAACGCCGCCTGGCAGGGGCTGCGCTGGATGACGCCGGCCGACTTCAACCGGTTCCGCGACCGGCTCGGCGAGGGCTCCGGCTTCCAGTCGGCCATGTACCGGCAGCTGGAGTTCCTGCTCGGCCTGCGTGACCCGGCGCTGATCCGCCCGTTCCGCCGGCAGACCGAGGTGCACGCCGAGCTGACCGCCGCGCTGGCCACGCCGAGCCTCTGGGACGACGTGGTGGCGCTGCTCGCCCGGCGCGGCTTCGAGCTGCCCGCCGACCTGCTGGACCGGGACGTGACGGCCGAGCACGAGCCGCACCCGGCCGTCGAGGCGGCGTGGGTGCGGATCTACGCCGACGGCGGCCCCGACAACCACCTGCGCCTGCTCGGCGAGGCGCTGAGCGAGGTGGCCGAGGGGTTCGGCGACTGGCGCTGGCACCATGTCAAGGCGGTGCAGCGCTCGATGGGCGCCAAGGTCGGCAGCGGCGGCTCCGCCGGGCTGGCCTGGTTGCAGCGGAGCATGGCCCGGGTGGTCTTCCCGGAGCTGTGGTCGGCCCGGACCGCGATGTGACCGGAGAGAACAGCATGCACACCGAAGAAGAGGCCCGGACGCTCGACGCCGCCGACCCCGGCCACCGGCACCTGTTCCTGGTGCCGCCGGCCGAGGGCGGGCGCTACCCCGAGGTGGCGTACCTGGCCGGCAACTCGCTCGGCCTGCAACCGCGGGCCACCCGGGAGGAGCTTCTGGCCGACCTGGACGCCTGGCGGCGGCTGGGCGTGGAGGGGCATCTGGAGGCGGAGCGGCCCTGGCTGCCGTACCACGAACTCCTGACCGCGCCGGCCGCGCGACTGGTCGGCGCCCGCCCCGCGGAGACCGTGGTGATGAACTCCCTCACGGTCAACCTGCACCTGCTCATGGTGAGCTTCTACCGGCCGGCGGGGGAGCGGACCCGGATCGTCATCGAGGACAGCGCCTTCCCCTCGGACAGCTACGCGGTGCGCAGCCAGGCGCGGTTCCACGGCCTCGACCCGGACACCGCCGTCGTCCGCCTCAGGCCGCGCCCCGGCGAGGACACCCTGCGGACCGAGGACGTCCTGGACTTCCTGGCCACCGAGGGGCACACCGTGGCGCTGCTGCTGCTCGGCGGGGTCAACTACCTGACCGGCGAGCTGATGGACATCCCGGCGATCACCGCCGCCGGGCGGGCGGCCGGCGCGGTCGTCGGCTGGGACCTGGCGCACGCGGCCGGCAACGTGCCCCTCGCCCTGCACGACTGGGACGTCGACTTCGCCGCCTGGTGCTCCTACAAGTACCTGAACTCCGGGCCCGGTGCCCTCGGCGGCGTCTTCGTCCACGAGCGCCACCTCGGCGACCCCGCACTGCCGCGCTTCGAGGGCTGGTGGAGCACCGAGGCGACCACCCGGTTCGAGATGACCCCGGTGTCCCGGCCGCCCGCCACCGTCGAGGCGTGGCAGATCTCCAACCCGCCGATCTTCGCGATGGGCCCGGTGCGCACCTCGCTGGAGCTGTTCGACGCGGTCGGCATGCCCGCGCTGCGCGAGCGCAGCCTCCGGCTCACCGGTTACCTGGAGCGGCTGCTCGACGAGGTGACCGCCGACCGGCCGCTGACCGTGGTCACCCCGCGCGACCCGGCCCGCCGCGGCTGCCAGCTCTCCGTGCGGATCGGCGCGGGCAGCGCCAACCAGCTGACCAAGCGGCTGCGGCACGAGCACGGCGTGATCGCCGACGCCCGGGAGCCCGACATCGTGCGGTTCGCGCCGGTGCCACTCTACTCGACGTACCACGACTGCTGGCGGGTCGCCGACGCGCTGGCCGCCACCGTGGAGGCCACTTCATGAGTACGGAACGCGAGGAGATCGCCGTCGTCGGCGCCGGGCTGGCCGGTTGCCTGCTGGCCTGCTTCCTGGCCCGGCGCGGCTACCCGGTCGCCCTCTACGAGCGGCGGCCGGACCCGCGTACCGGGAAGGTCGAGCGGGGCCGCTCGATCAACCTGGCGCTCTCCGAGCGCGGCCTGGACGCGCTGCGCCGCATCGGCCTGGACCGCCAGGTGATGACCGACTCGCTGCCGATGCGCGGCCGGATGATCCACCCGGTGGAGGGCGAGCCGCAGTTCCAGTCGTACAGCGTCTCCGGCGACCGGGCGATCAACTCGATCAGCCGGGGCGCGCTGAACAACGCGCTGCTCGACGCAGCCACCGCGCTGCCCGGCGTGCGGATCGCGTTCGACCACCGGCTCGTCGGGCTCGACCCGGCCACCGGTGAGATGACCTTCGAGACCCCGCAGGGCAAGGTCGGCGAGACCGCGTCGGTGGTGCTCGGCGCCGACGGCGTCGGCTCCGCCGTCCGCGGGCAACTGCTGGCGTACGGGGCGGTGAGCGAGAGCCTCGACTTCCTCGACTACGGCTACAAGGAACTCACCATCCCGCCGATCGGCGGCGAGTTCGCCCTGGACCCGGGCGCGCTGCACATCTGGCCGCGCGGCACCTCGATGATGATCGCGCTGCCCAACCCGGACCGCTCCTTCACCTGCACCCTGTTTTGGCCGACCCACGGCACGCAGAGCTTCGCCTCGCTGGGCAGCCCGGCCGCCATCGAGACGTACTTCGCCACCCACTACCCGGACCTGGTCCCGCTCGCGCCGAACCTGGTCGACGACTACCAGCACAACCCGGTCGGGGTGCTCGGCACGGTCCGCTGCACCCCGTGGCAGTCCGACGGCCGGGTCGGCCTGCTCGGCGACGCGGCGCACGCCATCGTCCCGTTCTACGGCCAGGGCGCGAACTGCGCCTTCGAGGACGTGGTCGAGCTGGACCGCTGCCTGGACGAGTGCGACGACCAGTGGGCGTCCGCGCTGCCGTTGTTCCAGCACCGCCGGCAGGCCAACGCCGAGGCGATCGCCCGGATGGCGCTGACCAACTTCGTCGAGATGCGGGACAAGGTCGCCTCGCCGGTGTTCCAGACCCGCAAGAAGATCGAGCACGCGCTGGAGCGCGCCCTGCCCGGCCGCTACGTCTCGCAGTACGAGCTGGTCTCCTTCTCCACCACCCCGTACGCCGAGGTGCGCCGCCGGGTGCGCCGCCAGTACGGGATGGTGGGGGCGGTGGCCGCCGGCGCGGTGGCGGCGCTGGCCGGGGTGGCGGTGGCGCTGCGCCGAGGGAGGCGAGGATGACCCTCTGGGATCCCCGGCTGATGGCCGGGCACGCGCCGGACGGCCCCGGCCTGCTGCGCAACTTCGTCGGCGGGTCCTTCACCGACGCCGGGCCGCGGTTCACCAAGCGCAGCCCGGTCACCGGTGAACCGGTCTTCGAGGTCGTCGAGGCCGGTGAGTCCGTGGTGGACGACGCGGTGACCGCCGCCCGGGCGGCGCTGCGCGGCCCGTGGGGCCGGATGGGCGAGCGGGAGCGCGCCGAGGTGCTCCGCCGGGTCGCCGACGAGCTGGAACGCCGCTTCGACGATCTGGTCGCCGCCGAGGTCGCCGACACCGGCAAGGCCATCTCCCAGGCCCGCACGCTGGACATCCCGCGCGGGGCGGCCAACTTCCGGGCGTTCGCCGAGATCGTGGCGACCGCGCCGACCGAGTCGTTCACCACGGTCACCCCGACCGGCGGCCGGGCGCTGAACTACGCGGTCCGCAAGCCGGTCGGCGTGGTCGCGATCATCGTGCCGTGGAACCTGCCGCTGCTGCTGCTCACCTGGAAGGTCGCCCCGGCCCTGGCCTGTGGCAACGCCGTGGTGGTCAAGCCCAGCGAGGAGACCCCGGCGTCGGCCACCCTGCTGGCCGAGGTGATGGCCGCGGCGGGCGTGCCCGACGGCGTGTTCAACCTGGTGCACGGCTTCGGCCCCGGCTCGGCCGGCGAGCACCTCACCCGGCACCCGGGCGTCGACGCGATCACCTTCACCGGGGAGTCGGCCACCGGCAGCGCCATCATGCGCGCCGCCGCCGACGGGGTGAAGGCGGTCAGCTTCGAGCTGGGCGGCAAGAACGCCGGCCTGGTCTTCGCCGACGCCGACCTGGACGCGGCGGTCGCCGGCTCGGTCCGCTCCAGCTTCACCAACGGCGGCCAGGTCTGCCTCTGCACTGAGCGGATCTACGTGCAGCGGCCGGTGTTCGAGGAGTTCACCGCCCGGCTGGCCAAGCGCGCGGACGAGCTGGCGTACGGCTGGCCGGCCGACGAGGCCACCGTCAACATGCCGCTGATCTCGCGCGGCCACCGGGACAAGGTGCTCGGCCACTACGAGCTGGCCCGCACCGAGGGCGCCGAGGTGCGCGCCGGGGGCGGCACGCCGCGCTTCGGCGACGCCCGCGACGGCGGCGCGTACGTGCAGCCGACCGTGCTCACCGGGCTGGGCCCGGACGCCCGCACCAACACCGAGGAGATCTTCGGCCCGGTGGTGCACGTGGCGCCGTTCGACGACGAGGACGAGGCGTACACCCTGGCCAACGGCACCGACTACGGCCTGGCGGCGACGGTCTGGACCCGGGACGTGGGCCGGGCGCACCGGGCCGGCTCCCGGCTGGACGCCGGCATCGTCTGGGTGAACACCTGGTTCCTGCGCGACCTGCGCACCCCGTTCGGCGGGGTGAAGGCGTCGGGCATCGGCCGGGAGGGCGGGGTGCACTCCCTCGACTTCTACTCCGAACTCACCAACGTCTGTGTGGACCTCGCATGAGTGCGCGGCCCGGGCAGAATGGCCGGCGTCCCAAGCGAACGCAGCGAGGAGCCGGCATGACCGTGGACATCGAAGCCGCCAACCGGGAACTGGCCGTGGCCCGGCAGGCGGAGAAGCCGTGCCCGCCGCTGCGCGGGCGGCTGCTGCCGGAGGGCGACGTCGAGGCGGCCTACCAGGTGCAGCAGGTCTACACCCGGCAGCGGCTCGGCAAGGGCCACCGCCGGGTCGGCGCGAAGATCGGCCTCACCTCCCGCGCCGTGCAGGAGAACTTCGGCGTCTTCCAGCCCGACTTCGGGGTGCTGTTCGACGACATGGCGGTCGGTGACGGCGTCGAGGTGCCGATGAGCCGGCTGCTCCAGCCCCGGGTGGAGGCGGAGATCGCCTTCGTGCTCGGCGCGGACCTGCGCGACGAGCGGGTCACCACCGTCGACCTGATCCGGGCCGTCGACCACGTGCTGCCGGCGATTGAGATCGTCGACTCCCGGATCGCCGGCTGGGACATCTCCATCGTGGACACCGTGGCGGACAACGCCTCCAGCGGGCTGTTCGTGCTCGGCACCGCGCCCCGGCGGCTGTCCGACGTGGACCTGCGGCTGTGCGGCATGGTGCTGGAGCACGCCGGTGAGCCCGTCTCGGTCGGCGCGGGGGCGGCCTGCCTCGGCAATCCCCTGCACGCACTCGTTTGGCTGGCCGGCACCATGGCCCGCGCCGGCGACCCGCTGCGGGCCGGGGACGTGGTGCTCTCCGGTGCGCTCGGCCCGATGGTGCCGGTGACGCCGGGAGCGGCGTACGAGGCGCGCATCTCGGGGCTGGGCTCGGTGCGGACCTGCTTCTCCAAGGAGGCCTCATGACTGTCGGCGTGGCGGTGCTCGGGTCGGGCAACATCGGCACCGACCTGATGATCAAGGTACTGCGGCTCAGCACCGACCTGCGGATGGTCGCGATGGCCGGCATCGACCCCGAGTCGGACGGTCTGGCCCGGGCCCGCCGGCTCGGCGTCGCGACCACCGCCGAGGGCGTCGACGGCCTGGTGGCCATGCCGGAGTTCGCCGACGTGGAGCTGGTCTTCGACGCCACCTCGGCCGGCGCGCACCGGCGCCACGACGCGGTGCTGCGCGCGCACGGCCGGACCGTGGTCGACCTGACGCCGGCCGCGATCGGCCCGTACGTGGTGCCGCCGGTCAACCTCGACGAGCACCTGCACCAGCCCAACGTGAACATGGTGACCTGCGGCGGGCAGGCCACCGTGCCGATCGTGCGCGCGGTCGGCCGGGTCACCCCGGTCGCGTACGGGGAGATCGTCGCCTCGATCGCCTCGAAGTCGGCCGGACCGGGCACCCGGGCCAACATCGACGAGTTCACCGAGACCACGGCCCGGGCCATCGAGGTGGTCGGCGGCGCCGAGCGCGGCAAGGCCATCATCGTGCTGAATCCGGCCGACCCGCCGCTGCTCATGCGGGACACCGTCTACTGCCTCTGCCCGGACGCCGACGCCGACCGGGCCGCGATCGCCGCCTCGGTCGCCGACATGGTGAAGGCCGTGCAGGAGTACGTCCCGGGCTACCGGCTCAAGCAGGACGTGCAGTTCGACCGGGTGGACACGTACGCGCCGGTGCTGGGCCGGCATTTCACCGGGCTCCAGGTGTCGGTCTTCCTGGAGGTCTCCGGCGCCGGGCACTACCTGCCCGCGTACGCCGGGAACCTGGACATCATGACCTCGGCCGCGCTGCGCACCGCCGAGCGGCTGGTCGCGCTTCGGAAGGTGGCCGCGCGATGACCGACCTCTACATCCAGGACGTGACGCTGCGCGACGGCATGCACGCCATCGCCCACCGGTACACCGTGGACCAGGTGCGGACGATCGCCGCCGCGCTCGACGCGGCCGGCGTGGCCGCCATCGAGGTGGCGCACGGCGACGGCCTGGCCGGCTCCAGCGTCAACTACGGCCACGGCGCGGCCGGCGACGCGGACTGGATTTCCGCCGCCGCCGAGGTGCTGACCAGCGCGCGGCTCACCACCCTGCTGCTGCCCGGCATCGGCACCATCGCCGACCTGAAGGCGGCGAAGGCGCTCGGGGTGACCAGCGTGCGGATCGCCACCCACTGCACCGAGGCGGACATCTCCGCCCAGCACATCTCCTGGGCCCGGGAGAACGGCATGGACGTCTCCGGGTTCCTCATGATGTCGCACATGAACGACCCGGCCGGGCTGGCCGCCCAGGCCAAGCTCATGGAGTCGTACGGGGCGCACTGCGTCTACGTCACCGACTCCGGCGGGCGGCTGCTGATGTCCGACGTGGCGCAGCGGGTCGACGCGTACCGGCAGGTGCTGGACCCGGAGACGCAGATCGGGATCCACGCCCACCACAACCTGTCGCTCGGCGTGGCCAACAGCGTGCTGGCGGTCGAGCACGGCCGGATCCCCGGCCCCGGGCCGGCGGGCGCGGGCGCCCCGCACGGCCGCACCGTCCGGGTGGACGCGTCGCTGGCCGGCATGGGCGCGGGCGCCGGCAACGCGCCGCTGGAGGTCTTCGTCGCGGTCGCCGAACTGCACGGCTGGAAGCACGGCTGCGACGTGTTCGCGCTCATGGACGCGGCCGACGACCTGGTCCGCCCGCTCCAGGACCGGCCGGTCCAGGTCGACCGGGAGACGCTCTCCCTCGGGTACGCGGGGGTCTACTCCAGCTTCCTGCGCCACGCCGAACGGGCCTCCGCGAAGTACGGGGTGGACGTCCGCTCGATCCTGGTGGAGCTGGGCCGGCGCCGGATGGTCGGCGGCCAGGAGGACATGATCGTGGATGTGGCACTCGACCTGGCCGGCAAGGGGGACGCAGCGTGATCGGACCGGACATCGCGGGGATCGCCGAGAAGCTGGGCGCGGCCGCCGACACGGCCACCGCGATCCCGCAGCTCGCCGCCGAGACGGGCCTCGACGTGGACGCCGCGTACGCGGTGCAGGCCGCGCTGCTGCAGCGCCGCCTCGACCGGGGCGAGCGGTTGGTCGGGCTCAAGATGGGGCTGACCAGCAAGGCGAAGATGGCCCAGGTCGGCGTCGACGAGGTGATCTGGGGCCGGCTCACCGACGCCATGCGGGTGCCCGACGGCGGCACCGTCGACGTGGCCGGCTTCATCCACCCCCGGGTCGAGCCGGAGGTGGCGTTCCTGCTGGACCGCCTCCCCGAGCCCGGTGAGCCGATCGGCGCGTTCACCGAGGCGGTCCGCGCGGTCGCCCCGGCGCTCGAACTGATCGACTCCCGGTACGCCAACTTCACCTTCTCCCTGCCGGACGTGGTCGCCGACAACACCTCGGCCGCCGCGTTCGTGGTGGGGCCCTGGTCGCCGGTGCCGGACGGGCTGGACAACCTCGGCGTGCTGCTGGAGATCGACGGCCGGGCGGCCCAGGTCGGCTCGACCGCCGCCATCCTCGGTGACCCGCGCCGCGCCCTGGACGAGGGCATCCGCCTGGCCGGCCGGCACGGCGTGCGGCTCCGCGAGGGCTGGGTCTTCCTGGCCGGCGCGGCCACCGCCGCCGTGCCGCTGCGCCCCGGCGTGCACGTCCGGGCCGTCGTGGAGAAGCTCGGCACCGCGTCGCTGAAGGCGGGATCATGACGGCCCGGGTGGTCGCCGGGAAGGCCGTGCCGCGCGGCGCCTTTCCGCACGTCAAGGTCGCCGGCGGGTTCGTCTTCGTCTCGGGCACGTCGTCGCGCCGCCCGGACAACACCTTCGCCGGCGTGACGGTGGACGAGTTCGGCACCACCGACCTGGACATCCGGGCACAGACCCGGGCCGTGATCGGGAACATCCGCGACCTGCTCCGCTCGGTCGGCGCCGACCTGGCCGACCTCGTGCAGGTCACCAGCTACCTGGTCAACATGAACGACTTCGGTGGCTACAACGAGGTGTGGGCGGAGTTCTTCGACGCCACCGGGCCGACCCGGACCACGGTGGCCGTGCACCAGCTTCCGCACCCGCACCTGCTGATCGAGATGCAGGCCGTGGCCCTACTTCCGTCGGGAGGTCCGTCATGAGTGAGATCGCCGAGCCGTTCAGCTTCTCCGGCTGGATCGGGGAGAACCAGCACCTGCTCAAGCCGCCGGTGGGCAACAAGGAGATGCTGCCGGGCAGCGACGACTTCATCGTCATGGTGGTGGGCGGCCCGAACCAGCGGACCGACTTCCACGTCGACCCGTACGAGGAGTTCTTCTACCAGGTCAAGGGCAACATGCACATCAACCTCATGCTGCCCGAGGGCCCGCGTACGGTCCACGTGCGCGAGGGTCAGATGTGGATGCTGCCGCGCAACACCCCGCACTCGCCGCAGCGCCCCGAGGCCGGCTCGATCGGCATGGTGATCGAGCGGGTCCGCGAGGAGGGCACGCTGGAGAAGTTCCAGTGGTACTGCACCGAGTGCAGCCACAAGGTGCACGAGGTGGAGCTCCAGGTCCGCGACATCGCCGCCGACCTGCCGCCGGTCTTCGCGGCGTTCTACGCCGACGAGAAGGCCCGCACCTGCACGAACTGCGGCGCGCTGCACCCGGGCAAGGGCTGATGCCCCCACGCGTCGTCGACGTGCACACGCACGTCGTACCCAAGGGGTGGCCGGACCTCGCCGCGGCGTGCGGCGGGTCCAGCTGGCCCTGGCTCCGGGTGGACTCCGAGCGCGCCGCCATGATCATGGTGGGGGAGACGGAGTTCCGGCCGGTCGGCGCGGAGTGCTGGGACGCGGAGACGCGGCTCGCCGACATGGCCGCGGACGGCGTCGACGTGCAGGTCGTCTCGCCCACCCCGGTCTTCTTCAGCTACGACCGCCCGGCCGACCAGGCCGTCAAGGTGGCCCGGATCTTCAACGACCTCACCCTGGCGGTCACCGCGGCCGGCGGTGACCGGCTGGTGCCGTTCTGCCAGGTGCCGTTGCAGGACCCGGACGCCGCCTGCGCCGAGCTGGACCGCTGCCTGGCCGCCGGGCACGCCGGGGTGGAGATCGGCAACCACGTGGGCGACCGCGACCTCGACGACGCCGGCATCGTGCAGTTCCTGACGCACTGCGCCCAGGTGGGCGCGCCGGTCTTCGTGCACCCGTGGGACATGCCGGGCGGGCCCCGGCTGGACCGGTGGATGGCCCGCTGGCTGACCGGGATGCCGGCCGAGACGCACCTGTCGGTGCTGGCGCTGATCCTCGGCGGCGTCTTCGACCGCGTGCCGGATTCGCTGCGGATCTGCTTCGCGCACGGCGGCGGCAGCTTCCCGTTCTGGCTGGGCCGCGCCGACAACGCCTGGCACCGTCGCGGCGACCTGGTCCGTGGCGCGTCCAGCGCCCCGCCGAGCGCCTACGTCGACCGGTTCAGCGTCGACTCCGTGGTCTTCGACCCGGCCGCGCTGCGGCTGCTCGTCGACACGATGGGGGAGGACCGGGTGCTGGTCGGCAGCGACTACCCGTACCCGCTGGGGGAGCGCCCGGTCGGCCAGGTGGTCCGCAAGGCCGACTTCCTCACCGCCGACCAGCGCGACAAGCTGCTGTCCCGCAACGCCCTGCGCTTCCTGAACGGCTGACCGCGGCCGGCCGGCGCGCGGCCGGTGGTGAGTGCGAGGGCCGCGGTGACCAGGCAGGATGGGGGCATGGCCGAGCCGCACGACCTGACGGCGTTGGAGCAGGCCGCCGCGATCCGCCGGGGTGAGCTGTCCAGCGTGGAGCTGGTGGAGCACCACCTGCGCCGGGTGGACGCGCTCGGCGACACCCTCGGCGCCTTCGTCACCGTCACCCCGGAACGCGCGCGGGCGGCCGCGGCCGCCGCCGACGCGGTGCCGGCGGACCGGCGCGGCCTGCTGCACGGGGTGCCGACCGCCGTCAAGGACCTCACGCTCACGGCCGGGGTGCGCACCACCTTCGGCTCGGCGGCCTTCGCCGACTTCGTGCCGCCCGTCGACGCCGACGTGGTCCGGTTCATGGCCGCCGCCGGGCTGGTCAGCCTCGGCAAGACCACCACCTCGGAGCTGGGCTGCTCGCTCTACTCCGAGGGCCTCGTCGCGCCGCCGGCCCGCAACCCGTGGGGCCTCGCCTACACGGCGGGCGGGTCCAGCGGCGGCGCGGCCGCCGCGGTGGCCGGCGGGCTGGTCCCGGTGGCGCAGGGCTCGGACGGCGGCGGCTCGCTGCGCATCCCGGCGGCGCTCTGCGGCCTGGTTGGCTACAAGCCCAGCCGGGGCCTGGTCTCCGGCGGCCCGCTCGGCTTCGGCGCGTTCGGGCTGCCCATCAGCGGCCCGCTCGGCCGGACCGTGACCGACGTGGCCGCGCTGCTGGACGTTCTGGCGCAACCGGTGCCCGGCGAGCCCTACCTGCCGCCCGCCGCGCCCACCGGCGGCTACCTGGGCGCCGCCCGGGCCGCCGCGCCGGGCCGGCTGCGGATCGGCCGGTTCACCACCCCGATGCTGGCCGACGAGCCGGTCCACCCGGACTGCGTGGCCGCCGTCGACCGGGCCACCGCGCTGCTCACCGAGGCCGGCCACGAGGTGGTCGACGTTCCCGCGCCGCTCGGCCCCGAGGCGTGGCCGCTGTTCGAGACCGTCTGGTACGTGCTGGCGCTCGCCCCCGTGCCGTCCGAACGGGAGAGCGACCTGCTGCCGCTGACCCGGTTCCTCCGGGCCCGGGGCGCGGCCGTCGGGGCCGGCCCGCTGATGGCCGCGCTCGGCGAACTCCAGGCGCAGGTACGCCGTGGCGTGCGCCGTACCGCCGGCTGCGACCTGCTGCTCTGCCCCACCCTGGCGGCCCCGCAGGCCCCGGTCGGGGCGTTCGCGAGCCTCGATCCGGCCGAGGATTTCGACCGGCAGCGGCGGTTTTCGCCGTACTGCGCCATCTTCAACGTCACCGGCGACCCGTCCGTTTCGCTGCCGGTGGGCCGCACCGGCGACGGGATGCCGGTCGGCGCGCTGCTCACCGGCCGGTACGGCGACGACGCGACATTGATAGGCACTGCCGCGCAACTGGAGCACGGCTGTGGCGGGTGGGATCAGCACCCCGCAATCTGGCGGGCCGTCGACTCCGCTAACGTGAACAGCACAAGCGGAGTCGGGCGCGCGTCGTCATGACCGTCCACCCGACCCGAACATTCCTGGTCTCTCTTTCCGCCTGGGGGCGTTGGGATTGTCTGTAACCGAGACGTTGCTGGTCTTCTTCGGCATCCCGGCGGCCGCGGTGCTGGTGATCGCCGGACTGGCGGCCGCCGGCAGTCGCGGCGGCGGCGGTGGCGGCGCCAAGCGCTACCGGCCGGGCCGGCCCTTCGACTTCACTCCGGTCTGGTTCCTGGGCCGTCCGGAGCAGCTGGCCGACTCGGCCGGCACCGCACTGGCCGCCGGGGCGCAGGCGCCGGCGCTGACCAGCCGCAAGCAGGAGCAGGCCGGCCGGCAGGCTCCGGCCGGTGGAACCGGAGGCGCAAGTGACCGTTGGTGAGAAGCAGGCCGCGGCGGGGGCCGGTAACCCGCCCGAGGTCCTGGACGGGCCGTTCTCGACCCGTCAGCTGCTCCGCATCGACGAGGCGCTCCGCCTGGCCGACCAGGGCACCGGCCTGGTCTTCTCGGTCTACGTGGGCGGCCTCGACGAGCCGATCCGGGAGCACGCCGAGCGGCTGCACCGCCAGCTCGCCGAGCCGGACCGGTCGGTGCTGATCGCCGTGTCGCCCAACCAGCGGCAGCTCGAGATCGTCACCGGCCGCTACGCGCGCAAGCGCATCCCGGACACGTACGCGAAGCTGGCCGCGCTCTCCATGGTGGCCTCCTTCGGTGGCGGCGACCTGGCCGGCGGCGTCATCCAGGGCCTCGACCAGCTCGCCAGCCACGCCGGCAAGGGCTGAGCCCACCCGCACACGACGAAGCCCGGCCCGCGAAACGCGGGCCGGGCTTTCTCGTGTCCGCCGGCGGGTGGCCCGGGCGCTCCCAGGCCGCCCGCCAGAGGATCAGGCGGTCTGGGCGTCCCGGGCGCGGGCCTTGAGGGCCCGGGCCACCCCGTCGCGGCCCTCGGCCACCAGCCGGCGCAGCGGCGCCGGCTGACCCTCCTGGGTCAGCCACGCGTCGGTGGCGGCCACCGTGTCGTCCTCCACCAGGTACGCCGGGTAGGCGAGCTGGACGAACTCCTGCGCCGGCTCGCTGTCCCGCTGTGCCCACACCTGCGCCACCGTGGCGAAGTACTTCTCCCGGTACGGCGCGGTGAGTTCCACCTGCGCCGGGTGGGCGAAGCCCTGCAGCAGCGCCCGGTTGCGCCAGTTCGGCAGCGCCTCCGGGCCGGTGAGCTGCGCCCACACCGCCGCCTTGTTCTCGGCGGTCGGGACCAGCGCGTGCGCGTACGCGGCCTCCCGCTCGCCGCTGGCGGTCCGGTCGCGGGCCAGCTCGGCCTCCACCTCGGCGGCCCCGGCCGCCCCGTTGGCCACCAGCGACTGGAGGACGGTCCAGCGCAGCTCGGTGTCCACCGTCAGCCCGCCCGGCACCTCGCCGCCGTCCAGCCAGCCGCGCAGCGCGGCCAGGTCCTCGGCCGAGCGGGCCGCGGAGGCGTACGCCCGGGCCCAGGCGAGCTGGAAGCCGCTGCCCGGCTCGGCCGCGGCGAGCGCGGTGCGGGCGGTCCGGGCCAGGTCGCCCCAGCCGGTCGGCGCCCAGGCCGGGTCGGCGTAGAAGGTGAGCGTGGTGGTCGCCTGCCGCAGGGTGGCGGTGACCAGGTTGATGTCGGTCTCCGCCGGCAGCCCGGCCAGCACCAGCGCCACGTAGTCGCGGGCCGACAGCTCGGCGTCGCGGGTCATGTCCCAGGCGGCGGTCCAGCAGAGCGCCCGGGCCAGCGACGAGTCGAAGCCGGCGATGTGCTGCACCACGGTCGCCATCGACCGCTCGTCCAGCCGCAGCTTGGTGTAGGTCAGGTCGTCGTCGTTGAGCAGCAGCACGTCGGCGGCGGGCTTGCCGTGCAGCACGGACAGCTCGGTCAGCTCGCCGGTCACGTCGACCTCGACCCGCTCCCGGCGGACCAGCCGGCCGTCGGTCAGGTCGTAGAGGCCCACGCCGATCCGGTGGGTCCGCAGCGTCGGGTGCCCGGCCGGAGCCTCCTGCCGCACCAGCACCCGCTCGTACGCGCCGTCGGCGCCGATGGTCACCTCGGGCCGCAGCGTGTTGACCTGCGCCGTCTCCAGCCACTGGGCGGCGAACTTGCGCAGCTCCCGGCCGGAGGCCGTCTCCAGCTCGGAGAGCAGGTCGTCGAAGGTGGCGTTGCCCCAGGCGTGCTTGCCGAAGTAGGCCCGCAGGCCGGCCACGAACGGCTCCTCGCCCACGTACGCGACGAGCTGCTTGAGCACGCTGGCGCCCTTGGCGTAGGTGATGCCGTCGAAGTTGACCTCGACCGCCTCCAGGTCCGGCATCTCGGTGTAGACCGGGTGGGTGGAGGAGAGCTGGTCCTGCCGGTAGCCCCAGTTCTTCCGGATGGACAGGAAGGTCGTCCAGGCCTCGGCGAACCGGGTGGCGTGGGTGTTGCACCAGTGGCTGGCCCACTCGGCGAACGACTCGTTCAACCACAGGTCGTTCCACCAGCGCATGGTGACCAGGTCACCGAACCACATGTGGGCCAGCTCGTGCAGGATCGTGTTGGCCCGCTGCTCGTACTCGAAGTCGGTGACCTGCGAGCGGAAGATGTAGTGCGACTCGGCGTGCGTGACGCAGCCGAAGTTCTCCATGGCGCCGGCGTTGAAGTCCGGCACCCAGAGCTGGTCGTACTTGGGCAGCGGGTAGCGCACCTGGAACTTCTCGTGGAAGAAGTCGAAGCCCTGCTTGGTGATCAGGAACAGGTCGTCGGCGTCCAGGTACTGCGCCATCGAGGCCCGGCAGTAGACGCCCAGGTCGATGCCGTCGTGGCTGTCCCGCACCTCGTGGTACGGGCCGGCGCACAGCGCCGTGATGTAGGTGCTCATCCGCGCCGACTCGGCGAAGTGGACGGTCTTGAGCGCCTCACCGGCCGGCTCCTCGCGCTCCACCGGCATGTTGGACACCACCCGCCAGTGCTCCGGGACGGTGGCGTGCCAGGTGTAGACGCTCTTCAGGTCGGGCTGGTCGAAGCAGGCGAACACCTTCTGCGCGTCGGCCGTCTCGAACTGGCTGTAGAGGTAGGTCTCGCCGTCCACCGGGTCGACCGTGCGGTGCAGGCCCTGCCCGCTGTTGGAGTAGCCGAAGTCGGCGTCGACCACGAGGACGTTCTCGGCGGCCAGCCCGGTGAGGGTGAGGCCCTTCTCCGCCGACCAGCCGGAGAGATCGACGGGCGTGCCGTTCAAGGTCGCCGACCGCACCGACTCGGCGGCCGTCTCGATGAAGGTGCTCGCTCCCGGCTCGGCACAGCGGAACCGGACCTCGGTCACCGACCGGAACGTGCGGCCGTCGGCCTGCACCGCGGTCGACAGATCAAGGTTGATGTCGTACCCGGTGACGTCGAGCAGGCGGGCCCGCTCGGTGGCCTCGACCTGGGTCAGGTTGCGCACTCCCGGCACTGTTCGTCTCCATCCCACTCGTCTCGCCGCGCCCCGCGGCACCGGCCTCCCGGCCCGATCGTGACGGCCGGTCCGAAACCGAGTCTTCCATGCACGGACACCCTCCGGTGGCCGAGGTCACGCTCTCATTCCGGTACCGGTCGATGCCGCGGGGGGTGAGGATCGGAGGGGAAGGCGCCGGAGCTCCGGCGCGTCAAGTCGTGAAGGGATGACACCGTGACCGAACGTGTCGCCGTGGACATGTGGTTCGACCCGCTGTGCCCGTGGGCGTGGATCACCTCCCGCTGGCTGCTCGAGGTCGAGCAGGTCCGGGACGTGGACATCCGGTTCCACGTGATGAGCCTGTCCGTGCTCAACGAGGGCCGGGACCTGCCGGAGCAGTACCAGGATCTGATGAAGAAGGGCTGGGGCCCGGTGCGGGTCTGCATCGCCGTCGAGCAGGCCCACGGCGGGGAGGTGCTGGGGAAGCTCTACACCGCGATGGGCACCCGGATCCACCTGGGCAAGGAGGAGCTGGGCCGGGAGATGCTGGCCGGCGCGCTCACCGACGTGGGCCTCGACCCGGCCCTCGCCGACGCCGCCGAGTCGACCGAGTACGACGAGGCGCTGCGGGCCAGCCACGAGGCGGGCATGCGGCCGGTCGGCACCGACGTGGGCACCCCGGTGATCCACGCCCCGGGCCCGGACGGCCGCCAGGTGGCCTTCTTCGGCCCGGTGATCACCCCGGCGCCAAAGGGCGAGGCGGCCGGCCGGCTCTGGGACGGCGTCCTGCTGGTGGCCGGAACGCCCGGCTTCTACGAGCTGAAGCGCACGCGAGAGGTAGGCCCCGTCTTCGACTGAGGTGAAAGGAGGGGCCCCTTCTTAACGCCTCCGGTAGAGCAGGGGCCCCTTCTTAACACCCCTTGCCCCGCGTCGCCCACCGTCACCCGGGCGGCGCGGGGCTCGTTTCACCGGGTGTTCCAGCCGGCGGCCGCTCCGGTCGCACCCCGGCAGCTCCTGGAGGCGTTCCCATGGGTAAGCACCGCCGCATGTCCGACGACGCGCCGGTGACGGAGACCGAAGTCCCTGATGCGACGTACTGGTCCGTGGCCGAGGGCGACTGGCCGGATGTTCGGCCGTCGCTGCCCGCCGAGATGGTGGACCTGCTGGCTCCCCCGATCGTGGTCGGCGTGGCCCGGGTGGTGGCCACGTCCCGGATGACCCCGCCCGCCGGCGCGGACCTTCCGGCTGGCACGCCCGGCCCGGTCCGGAGGGGTACCTCCACCGATCGCCCGGTGCCGGTCGGGGCCACGACGGTACGCCTCGCCGCGGCCGCCCCCTCGCGCCCCGCCGCCTCGGCGCCCGGCCCGTTCCCCGGCGCCGGCCGCCATCGCAGTGCCGGCGCCGAGCGCACCGCCTAGCGGTGTTAAGAAGGGGCCCCTGCTATACCTGGGGCGTTAACTAGGGGCCCCTCCTTTCATCTGGTGGACGGCGTGCGGGTCCCGCACCGGCGCGCAAGGGGGCGCGGGTAGCGTCAGCGGGCATGACGGTCGTGCATCCGATCGCCCGGGCCTGGATCACCACTGGCGGCACCGGCGCGCAGAACTACGACGAGTTCGCCGACGACGCGGAGATCACCGCCATCGTCGAGGCGAACCCGCACAGTGCCCTGGGCATCGAGATGCCCCACCGGGCGCCGGGCAGCCTCGGGAAGTCCTTCCTCGACGCGCTCCCCGACGCGGTGGGCCGCCTCGCCGAGGCCAAGGCGGACGGCAGCTACACGCCCGCCGAGCACGTCGTGGTCCTCTACCGGATCAGCGCGCCGGGCGAGGAGAGCGCGTACGGCCTGTTCGCCATGGTCGACACCGACCAGATCTCCACCCGGGCCGACGAGCCCGGCCTGGTGATCCGCAACGAGGACGTGTTCATCGCGAAGGTGCGGGAGCGGGTCGCCCTGGCCGAGGCGCTGGGTCACCTGCTCTCACCCGTACTCCTGCTGCAGACCGGGCGCGGCGACGAGCTGCACGCGGCCCTCGCGGCGGCGACCGAGTCGGCGGGCGCCCCCGCCGCCACCGACGTGGACCAGGCCGGCCGCACGCACGCCATCTGGCTGCTCGGCCCAGGCCCGGCGCAGGACGAGCTGACCGCCCTGGCGGGCGGCGGCGACCTGGTGGTCGCCGACGGCAACCACCGCAGCCTGGCCGCGCAGACCGGCGGCTTCCCGCGCTTCCTGTCGGTGATCACCACTCCGGCCTCGGTCGCCATCCAGCCCTACAACCGCCTGGTCAGCGAGCTGACCACCACCCCGGACGAGCTGCTCGACCGGCTCCGCGCGGCCGGTGCGGAGATCACCCCGGTCGCCGGCCCGGTCGGCGTCCCGGAGACCGGCGGCGCCGTGCACCTCCATCTCGCCGGCCAGGGGTACGCCGTGCGCCTGCCGCAGGTCGGCGGCGGCCGGCTGGAGAACCTCGACCACGCCCTGGTCGAGCGGCTGCTGCTGCGCGACGCGCTCGGCCTCGACCCGGGCGACAAGCGGATCACCTACGTGGGCGGCGACTACCCGGCCAGCTGGCTCACCGGCGAGGTCGACGCGGGCCGCGCGGAGCTGGCCGTCCTCGTCGCGCCGGTGACCGTGGACGACTTCGTCGCGGTGAACCTGGCCCGGGAGAAGATGCCGCGCAAGAGCACCTGGTTCACGCCGAAGGCGCGGGCCGGTCTGGTCGTCGCCGAACTGCCCCGGTGACCGTGTGACGAATCCGCCTCCGTGCCGCCGCCCGCGCACCGGCACGGCGGCGGGCCTGTCAGACTGCGCGGTATGCGCGTCTACCTGGGATCCGATCACGCCGGCTTCGAGCTGAAGGTGCACCTCGCCAACCACCTGGCCAAGCAGGGGTACGAGGTGGTCGACGTCGGCCCGCACGTCTTCGACCCGGACGACGACTACCCGGCCTTCTGCCTGCACACCGGCACGCGCGTGGTCGACGACCCGGGCAGCCTCGGGGTCGTCATCGGCGGGTCCGGCAACGGCGAGCAGATCGCCGCCAACAAGATCGCCGGCGTCCGGGCGGCGCTCGCCTGGAACATCGACACCGCCCAGCTGGCCCGCGAGCACAACGACGCGAACATCATCGCGGTCGGTGCCCGGCAGCACACCCTGGACGAGGCCACCGCCCTGGTCGAGACGTTCCTCAGCACGGCCTTCTCCGGCAATCCGCGGCACGCCCGCCGGATCGCCCAGGTCGCCGACTACGAGCGGAGCCGGGAGCTTCCCGACCTGCCCGCCTGACGCATCGCCGACGGGGGTGGCCGCCGGGTCGCGCTCGTCACCGCCCGGCGCGGGGCAGTTCCTCGCGGGGCACCCAGTTGCGGCGGACGATCACCACGCGGGCCTCGGCCTCGGCCAGGTCCTCGTCGCTCGGCCGGGCGGCGTCCCGCGCCCGCAGCGCGGCGGTCACGCTCACCTGCGAGGAACCCGAGCCGACCAGGCCGCGCAGCCCCCGCTCGCCCTCCTCGCCGGTCGGGCCGGGCCGCCGGCCCCGGGGGTCCGACTCCGGCTCGGCGCGTCGGGCGCCGCGCGGCGCCCGGGAGCCGTCGTCCGGATCCGGCCCGGGGCGTGGGGCGCCGCGCTGCGGTCGGGGGTCGCCGTCGTGCACCCCGGCCGTGCTCGCGCTCGCGCCCTCGGCGTCCGGCGTCCCGCCGTCGCCGTGGTGCCGCAGCCGCCGCCGGCGCCGCTCCGCATCACCCATCACCCGACCGTACCGGGCGCAGCGCCGCGAGCGGCAGGTGCCGGGGAGTCAGAAGACCTCCATGGGCGCCGGGGCGCGGTGCCAGCCGAGCGCCGGGGCCGTCGCCGCCGCGGTCCCCGGTACCAGTTCCCGCACCCGGCCGGCGGCGGTGAGCGCGACCAGGCCGGCCCCGCCCAGGTAGAGCTCGCCGAGGGCGCGCACGTCGCAGGCCAGCCCGGCCGGCGCCGAGGTCGCCGTGCACTCCGCCCCGGAGGGGCCACCGACCAGCCGCCACCGGCCGCTGTTCTCCGGCAGCAGGTCGTCGGTGACCTCGACCACCACGTCGACGTCGGTGGCGTACCGGCGGGCGGCCAGCGCGGCCGGCACGTCCACGACGCGGACCCACAGGGCGTCGGCGAGCCGGGCACCGAGCTGCCGCGGCTCGTCCACCAGCCGGAACAGTGGCTCGTCCACGGCGGCGATCGAGAAGGACACCCGGCGGGTCAGGTCGATCGAGAGCAGCAGCCGCCACAGCGCCAGGTACGCCTCCGGCCGGGCGGCCACCACCTCGCCGACCCGGACCTCGGCGCGCGGCCCGGTGTCGGCCCACTCCTCCTTCGTCCGGTAGAGCGCGTACCCGTCGACGCCGTCCGGCCCCTCGTGCAGCAGCACCCGGCGTTCGGTGGCGCCGCCCCGCAGCCCCTTCACGTCGGCGAGCACGTACGCCCACCAGCTCTCGTCCCGCTGTGACCAGCCGGGCCGGTCGGCGCGTACCCGCTCGTACAGCCGGGCCAGCTCGGCCCGGTGCGGCGCCGGGCGGTCCAGGCGGAGGGTGCCCTCGGCGGGCGTGGGGTCCGGCAGGCGCAGCCCGGAGGTGTCGCCGGCCAGGACGAGCCGCTGCGCGGCCAGGCCGTAGCCGAACCGGGGATAGATCCGGCCCTCGCTGGCCCAGAGGACGGCGAGCGGCTCCCGGCCGGCGTCGTGGATCTCCCGGAGCTGCCGGCGCATCAGCCCGGTGAGCAGTCCGCGCCGGCGGTGGGTCGGCGCGACCGACACCATGGTCACGTGCGCGGCCGGCGCACTGGCCCCGGGCACGGCCAGCTCGCGGGTGAACGCGCCGGCGTGTGCGACGGCGGTCCCGCCGTCCCGGACCAGCAGCGACCGGTCCGGCTCGAAGACCCCGCGCTCGACCGCCAGCAGCTCAGGGTCGACATCGCCGTGGAAGGCCAGCGTCAGCAGTGCGGAGATCTCGTCGAAGTCCTCGGCCCGGGGGACCAGCGCGTCGGTCATCCGGTGTGTCTAACCCATCACCGTCGTGGTCGGCACCCTATTTGCCGGCTCGCTACCCTCGGAACCGTGGCCGGCGTCGGTCGAGGGGGAGGACACGAGATGGCGGACCAGACACAGCCGTGGGCCGAGCGGACGGTCGAGGTGCCGCCGCAGCCCGCCGTGGTGCCCCCGCAGCGGGACGCGTTCCGGCGCGGGGTGGCGGCGGTCGGCCAGTCCCGTACGCCCCGGACCGAGCCGTTCCCCGCCGTCGACCCGAGCGAGTGGACCGGCGAGCCGGCCCCCCGCCGGCCGGTGAGCTGGCACGTCGCCCAGCTCCGCAAGGGCGGGGAGTGGAGCGCGGCCGGCGCGCTGTTCGCCTTCGTCTGCTGGGGGATCTGGGCGATCTCCGGCCGGGGCGACCTGACCGCCCCGCTGCTCACCTTCGTGCTCAGCCTGCTCACCGCCGCCGGCCTGTTCGCCCTGGCCCGCCTGCTCGGCCGGCTGGTGCTGGAGCGGCAGCTCGGCCGGGTGCGGCGCAGCGCCCGCGGTGCGCACCTGGTGACCGCCCTCTTCCTGGTCGGCGTGGGGGTCGCCTACCTTCAGCAGACCGAGTGGGTGGTCTCCGCCTGGAACTGGGTGACCGGCAACTGACGGCCGTGGCGGCGGGCGGGGCGGCTTTCCGCCGCCCGCCCGCGCGCCCGGTCGCGGAACGCCGCGCCGCCGGTCGTCACTCCACCAGGACGGCGCTCGCATTACCCGGTCGGGCGGGGTTCATCCGTCGCCCGGTCGGTTGAGGGTCACTGACCCTCGGCGTCGGCCTTCGGGGAGGCGACCCGCGCCGCCGGGTCCTCGACGCCCGGCTCGCCGCCGCCCGGGGCCACCATTCCGTCGTAGTTGTAGACGGTGCTGCCGTCGTGCTGCTTTGTGGTGCGGATGTAGCGGTGGAACATGCCGTCGATCTCGATCTCCAACAGGGCCTGGTCACCCGCGTCCTGGCTGCTGCCGTCCCGGGGACCGCCCACCAGGTACGCCTTCGTGTTCGTCTCCATGTGCCAGCCGTACCCCTGGCGGACCGGGCGGAAACGGTGACCTCCACCGGCGGAGCCGGGCCGCTCACCGAGCCGGGGCGGGCTTCCGGCGCACCCGATGCGGTGGGCCGTTGCGCCGGCCCGGGGCCGGGGCCAGCATGACGGGATGGGCGCGTATCGATCAGCGTACGAGCGGAGCATCGCCGACCCGGCCGGCTTCTGGCGGGAGGCCGCGGCGGACATCGACTGGCACCGGGCGCCGGAGCGGATCCTCGACGACAGCGGCGCGCCGCTCTACCGATGGTTCCCCGACGGCGTGCTGAACACCTGCCACAACGCGCTGGACCGGCATGTGGCCGCCGGCCGGGGCGACCAGCCCGCGGTGATCCACGACAGCCCGGTCACCGGCATGGTCCGCACCCTCACCTATGCCGAGCTGCTCGCCGAGACCGCCCGGTTCGCCGGTGCGCTGCGCCGGCTCGGGGTCGGCCGGGGCGATCGGGTGCTGCTCTACCTGGCCATGGTGCCGGAGGCGGTGATCGCCATGCTGGCCTGCGCCCGGATCGGCGCGGTGCACTCGGTGGTCTTCGGCGGCTTCGCCGCGCACGAGCTGGCCGTCCGCATCGACGACGCCCGGCCGGCCGTGGTGGTGGCCACCTCCTGCGGCATCGAGGTCGACCGGGTGGTGCCCTACCACCCGATCCTCGCCGCCGCGCTGGACGAGGCGACCCACGCCCCGGCGCACTGCGTGATCGTGCAGCGCCCCCAGGAGCCCGCTCCGCTGCTCCCCGGCCGCGACCTGACCTGGGACGAGGTGATGGCCGACGCCGAGCCGGTGGAATGCGTGCCGGTCGCCGCCACCGACCCGCTCTACGTCCTCTACACCTCCGGCACCACCGGCCGGCCCAAGGGCGTGGTGCGGGACAACGGCGGGCACGCCGTGGCGCTGCGCTGGTCGATGCGGAACGTCTACGGCATCGAGCCGGGCGACGTCTTCTGGGCCGCCTCCGACGTGGGCTGGGTGGTCGGCCACTCCTACATCGTGTACGCGCCGCTGCTCACCGGCGCGACCACCGTGCTCTACGAGGGCAAGCCCGTCGGCACCCCGGACGCCGGGGCGTTCTGGCGGGTGGTCGCCCAGCACCGGGTGGCCGCCCTGTTCACCGCGCCCACCGCCATCCGGGCGATCCGCCGGCAGGACCCCGACGGCGCGCTCCTGGCCGGGCACGACCTGAGCAGCCTGCGCACCCTCTTCCTGGCCGGTGAGCGGCTCGACCCGGACACCTGGGCGTGGGCGGGGGAGCGGCTCGGCGTGCCCGTGGTGGACAACTGGTGGCAGACCGAGACCGGCTGGCCGGTGGCGGCCAACCCGCGCGGCCTGGAGCCGCTGCCGATCAAGCCGGGCTCCCCGTCGGTGCCCGTCCCCGGGTACGACGTGCGGGTGGTCGACGGCGGCGGCCGCGAGGTGCCGCCGGGCACCGACGGCTCCATCGTGATCCGGCTGCCCCTGCCGCCCGGCTGCCTGCCCACGCTGTGGGGCGACGACGAGCGCTACGTCCGCTCCTACCTGGCCGCCTTCCCGGGCTACTACCTGACCGGCGACGGCGGCCGGTTCGACTCCGACGGCTACCTGTACGTGATGGGCCGCACCGACGACGTGATCAACGTGGCCGGGCACCGGCTCTCCACCGGGGCGATGGAGGAGGTGCTCGCGGCGCACCCGGCGGTCGCCGAGTGCGCGGTGATCGGCGTGGCCGACCCGCTCAAGGGGCAGGTGCCCAGCGGCTACGTGGTGCTCAAGGCCGGCGCCGGGGCGGACCCGGACGCGCTCGCCGGTGAGCTGGTCGCCCTCGTCCGGCAGCGGATCGGGCCGGTGGCCGCGTTCCGCCGGGTGACCGTGGTGCCGGCACTGCCCAAGACCCGCTCCGGCAAGATCCTCCGCCGGACGATGCGCGGGCTGGTCGAGGGGCGGGACGAGCCGGTGCCGCCGACCATCGAGGACCCGGCGGCGCTGGCGGTCTTCCGCGACCTCGGCGCTACTCCTTGACGAAGGGGTGGAGCACGAAGTCCTTCTCGGAGCCGCAGGCGATGACCTGGGTGTTCCATGAGCAGGAGTCGCCCCGGACGTCCTTCAGCTCGCCGAGCTGGACCAGTTTGCCCGACTCGACGCCCACGCCGGCCACACTGCGGTCGTCCACCGAGCTGCCCAGCGCGTCGGCGAAGAGCAGCAGGTTGCCGGCGTCCACCCGCATGGCCACCCCTTCCTCGTCGTCGAGCACCCGCATCCCGTCCGCCGCGAAGAGCGTCACCGCCGGCTCCGGGTAGATCCGCCGGGCCAGCACCCGCTCGCCCACCGGCACCAGCTCGGTCATCCCCGGCGCCGCCCATCGCTTGACGCCCTGGCCCTCCCGCGCGGCGACCACCACGGCGGTCTGGTCCTCGGAACCGGTCACCTCCAGCAGGCAGGCGCGGTGCTCCCCGCAGGGCGCCAGCGCCTTGGCCCGCCGGTCGTCGTCCTCGGCGGTGTAGAGCACGCTCGGCTGCGCCTGCTTCCCCAGGTCGTACGCGAGCAGCCGCCCGTCGTCGCCCGCCACGTAGAGCCGGTCCTCGTGGGCGGCGACCAGGTCGTCCGGCTCGGCCACCGCCTTCCAGCGGCGGACCTCACCGCCGGAGCTGAGGTCGATCAGCCGGACCGACTTGTCCGCGCTCACCTGCACGAGCTGCTCGACCGGGCCCTGCTGAGGGTCGCGGGGCGAGCCGTCGCCGTACCCGGGGCCGGACACCGCCTCGTCGGTGGTCACCGGGTGCACACTGTTGCGGCTGTTGCCGTACTGGTCGGTCAGGTCTTTCAGCGACCACTTCTCGTCGCCGTTGCCCAGCTTGAGTCCGACCAGTCGCTTCCGCTCGCGGTCGGTGACCGCCACCACGTCCTTGCCGACGAACACCTCGTCGTCCCCGTGCACGGTGTGCCGCCAGCTCGGCTTGCCGGACCCGCCGTCGAGCACCTCCAGCTCGCGCGGGGTGCTGCTGCCCGACGCGTCCGCGAGCAGCGCCACCGCGCCGGGCAGCGCGAACACGCCGGCCCACTGGTCGGCGGTCGTGGCGCTCTCCTTGCGCCACAGCACCGTGCCGGTGCCCGCCTCGACGGCCACCACCGCCAGCCGGTCGTCCTCGCGCGGATAGGCCAGGTAGGCCCGGTCACCGGCGACCGCCGTGAACATCTCGACCGGGCGCTCGGCGGCACCCGCGACCCGGATGCCCTTGCCGAACGCCTGGAAGTCCAGCTCCGGGTGGCGGTCCCGGGTGAGGTAGAGGACGGTCGCGGCCACCACCCCGGCCAGGGCGGCCACCGCCCCGACCGAGATCCACAGGGCCCGCCGCCGCCGGCCCCCGCCGCGCGGCGCGGCCGGCGGTCCGCTCTGCGGTACGCCGGGCCAGCCCGGCCACGCGACCGGCTGGTGCGGAATTCCGGGAGCCTGCGGGGGTACGCCGGCCGCCGGCGAACCGTGCTGCGGCAGGCCGGGTGTGGGCGTACCCGGGGCGGGTGAGTGCGGGGCCACGGCCGTGCCGTTCGGTCCGGCGGCGAGCCGCGTGCCGTTCGGTCCGGCGGCGACGGTCGTGCCGTCCGGGGCCGGCGCGGCGCCGGCCGGGAGGACGGGCGTCTCCGGGTCGGCGGCGGACGGCATCCCGGCGGGCAGCGTGCCGGCCGGGCCCAGACCGGGCAGCGTGCCGGCCGGGCCGGCGTCCGGTGTCGCCGCGACCGGCGGACCGGCGGGGGTCCGGGTCGCGCCGACCGGGGCCAGTGGCAGCGGCGACGCGGTCGAGGGGTTCCGCCGCAGCGGCAGGTCGGTCAGCGCGCCCTCGGCCACCGGCAGCTCCGGCTGCTCCAGCACGGTCGGCGCGATGCCCAGCTCGGCGTGGAGCAGCCGCGCCACCAGCGGGATCCGGGACGAGCCGCCCACCAGGAACAACCCGGCGAGCCGCTCCGGGGTCAGCCCGGCCGCGGCGATCACCCGCCGGGTCTCGGCGACCGCCCGCCGCAGCAGCGGGGTGGCCACGCCCTCCAGCTCCGCGCGGGTCAGGGACACGGCGGCCGGGACCCCCGGCACCGCCACCGGCGCCGCCGTGGCGCGGGACAGCATCTCCTTCGCGCCCCGGACGTGCTCGACGAACTGCAGCCGCTCCCGCCACTGCGTGGTGTCGGCCGGCTCGCGGAGCCGCGCCCACTGCGCGGGATGCGTGGCGGCGACGCGCTCGCCGACCAGCGCGACCAGGGCGGCGTCGAGGTCCAGCCCGCCCAGGTCGTCGAGGCCGCCGCAGGAGATGACCGTGAAGCCGGAGTCACCCCACGGGTCCGCGCCTTCGTTGCGGACCACGGCGACGTCCAGGGTTCCGCCGCCGAAGTCGAAGACGGCCACCGACTCGCCGACCGGAACCGGCCGGCGCAGCACCTCCGTGTAGTAGCGCGCCGCCGCGACCGGCTCGCGCAGCAGCCGGGTGCCGGGCGGGGTGGGGCCGGAGAGGGTGTGCTCGGCCGCCGACGGCCAGCCGGCCAGGGCGAGCGCCTCGGCGAGCACGTGCCGCCGGCCGGCGTCCCAGGTGGCCGGGCAGGTGACCACGGCGGGCGGCAGGAACCCGAGCGCGCCCACGGCGGCCTCACCCACCGCGCGCAGCACCGCGCCGAGCAGTTCGGCCGGCGGGTGCCGGCGGTCGCCGAGCGGCACCTCGACCTCGTCGACGCGGCGCTTCGGGTTCGGCTCGTACCGGTCGGGGTCGGCGTGGGCCAGCCGCAGCGCGTCCCGCCCGACGTGCAGGCGCCCGTCGGTGTCGGCGTACACACCGGACGGCAGGATCGGTTCGCCCTCCACCAGCAACGGCCGGGTACGCCCGTCCGGCCAGCGCAGCACGGCCACGGTGTTCGAGGTGCCGAGGTCCACGCCGAGGGCGAAACCGTCCCGCTGGCCTGACATCCGTCGCTACCTCCACCCGACGAGGGGATGTCCGGCCCCGCATCGTACGCAGCCCCCGCCGCCCGTCGATCCCCGGCGCGGCCGGAAGCGGCGGCGCCGGCTTCCAGCCGGTGGCTACGGACGAAGCCCGACGTCGCCGTGCACCGGTCACCCGCCCGGGGACGGTGACGGGGCCGCCGGAGCGGTAGGGTCCGGCGCCGGGCCGGAGGGATCGGCCGCGGCACCGCGGAGATTTCTCCGGGGCCGTGTCGATCCGCGGGCCGCCCGTTCGACGTGTCGGTGCGAGGGTCGAGAGGCGGCCCCGCCGGATGAGGAGAACGCGATGCCGAAGTACATGCTGATCATGCGGGGCACCGACGAGACGAACGCGGCCATGATGGCGTCGATCGACGAGGCGATGGCCGCGACCCACCGGTTCATCGAGGAGATGATCAAGGCCGGGGTCCTCCTGGCGGCCGAGGGGCTGGACGATCCGAGCCGGGGTGTCGTGGTCGACTTCAGCGGCGAGACCCCGGTGGTCACCGACGGGCCGTACGGGGAGACCAAGGAACTGTTCGGGGGCTACTTCCTGCTCGACGTCGCCTCGAAGCAGGAGGCGATCGAGTGGGCCAAGCGGGTCCCGGCGGTCGCCGGGTCCAAGATCGAGGTCCGCCGGGTGGCCGGGAGCGACGAGGTCCCGCAGGGCAACGAGCGGAGCGTCGAGGAACGGGCCGGGCGCGAGAGCCGGATCTGATGGGTACGGCCGACGTCGAGGCCGTCTGGCGGATCGAGTCGGCGCGGATCGTCGCCGCGCTGACCCGGTTCACCGGCGACTTCGGGCTGGCCGAGGACGCGGCCCAGGAGGCGGTGGCCGAGGCGCTGGTGTCGTGGCCGGTCGCCGCTCCGGCCAATCCGGCCGGCTGGTTGATGGCGACGGCCCGGCGGCGGGCGATCGACGCGATCCGTCGCCGGACCGCCCTCCAGGACCGGTACGCCCTGCTGGCGGCCGACCCCGCTGTCGACGAGGGGTTCGATCCCGACCGGATCGACGACGACGTGCTGGCGCTGATGTTCGTCAGTTGCCACCCGGTGCTCTCCCCGGAGGCCCGGGTGGCGCTGACGCTGCGCGTGGTCGGCGGCCTGTCCAGCGAGGAGATCGCCCGCGCGTTCCTCGTACCCGTGCCGACCGTGCAGGCACGCATCACCCGAGGCAAGAAGACGATCGCGGCGGCCGGGGTGCCGTTCGAGCTCCCGGCGGCCGGCGAGCGCCGGGAACGGCTGGGCGATGTCCTCAGCGTCCTCTACGTGATCTTCACGGAGGGGTCGACGGCAACGTCCGGTGACCGGCTGCTGCGCCCCGACGTCGCGTACGAGGCGATCCGGCTGGCCCGCACGCTGGCCGCGCTGCAGCCGGACGAGCCGGAGGTGCACGGCCTGCTCGCGTTGTGCGAGCTGACGGCCGCCCGCTTCCCGGCCCGGACCGGCCCGGACGGCTCGCCGATCCTGCTCGCCGACCAGGACCGCCGCCGGTGGGACTTCTCGGCGATCCGCCGCGGGCTCGCCGCGCTCGCCAGGGCCTCGGCCCGCGGCCTCGGCCCCTACGGCCTGCAGGCCGCGATCGCCGCCACCCACGCGGCGGCGCCCTCCGTCGAGGCGACCGACTGGGACCGGATCGTGGTGCTCTACGAGGCGCTCGGCCGGGTCGCGCCCTCGCCGGTGGTCGAGCTCAACCGGGCCGTCGCCGTGGCCATGGCCTCGGGTCCGGCGCAGGCCCTGGCCATCGTGGACGAGCTGATCGCCGCGGACCGGCTCCCCGGTTCGCACCTGGTCCCGACCGTACGCGGCGAGCTGCTGGCCCGGCTGGGACGGCGACCGGAGGCGCGCGCCGAGCTGGAGCTGGCGGCCCGGCTCTGCGCCAACGAGCGCGAACGCTCGGTGGTGCTGCGCAAGGCGGCCGCGCTGGGCTGACGTCTCCAGCTCGGCCGGCCGGGATGCGGGACGTGCCGAGTTCGACCAGGCCCCATACGCCCTCAGCGGACCATGCGGTCCGCCTGGGCCTTCGTGGGTGGAGCGGGCGACGGGAATCGAACCCGCACCGTCAGTTTGGAAGACTGAAGCTCTGCCATTGAGCTACGCCCGCGACCGCCCCGCTCTCGCGGGACGCGCCCGACAGCCTACCGAATCCCGGAACCGGACGCGCGGCCCCGTACCGGGTGCCGCGGCGAACCACCGGCGACGCGCCCCCGGTGACCGTCCGGCGGGCCCGGACGGCATAGACTCTTCGTCGCCACGGGGTGTGGCGCAGCTTGGTAGCGCACTCGCTTTGGGAGCGAGGGGCCGTGGGTTCAAATCCCGCCACCCCGACTGTCGTTCGCGACCGGGTCGTCCGGGAACCGCCGATTTTTCCGAGCGGTACCCGGGCGCTGCCGATGCCGCAGGCCGGCTCGCCTACACTCGATGCGCGCAAACACGCCCAGACTCAACTGAGATCCGTCAAGGAGTACGCCTGTGAAGAGCACCGTCGAGACTCTGAGCCCGACGCGCGTGCGGCTCGCCATCGAGGTGCCGTTCGTCGAGCTCGAGCCGAGCCTCAGGAAGGCGTACCGGGAGATCGGCCAGCAGGTCCAGGTTCCCGGCTTCCGCCGGGGCAAGGTTCCCTCCGCCGTGATCGACCAGCGGGTGGGCCGGGGCACCGTCCTCAACGAGGCGGTGCAGGAGGCCATCCCGCAGAACATCCTGGCCGCGGTCCGGGAGCACGACCTGAAGACGCTCGGCCGTCCGGAGGTCGAGATCACCGAGTTCAACGACGGTGACTCGCTGAACTTCACCGCCGAGGTGGACGTCCGCCCGGAGATCACGCTGCCGGACCCGGCCACCATCGAGGTGACCGTCGACGAGGTCCAGATCGCCGACAGCGAGATCGACGAGCAGGTCAACAGCCTGCGGGAGCGGTTCGCCACGCTGAAGACCGTCGAGCGCGCCGCCCAGGAGGGCGACTACGTCCAGATCGACCTGAACGCGACCGTCGACGGCGAGGACGTGCCGGGCGGGCAGGCGAGCAACATCTCGCACGAGGTCGGCAGCAAGCAGCTCCTGCCGGGCCTGGACGAGGCGCTGGTCGGCCTCGCCGCCGGCGACAGCACCACCTTCTCCACCCAGCTGGTGGGCGGCGACTACGCCGGCCGGGACGCCGACGTGGCGGTGACCGTCCGCACGGTCAAGGAGAAGGAGCTGCCCGAGCTCGACGACGACTTCGCCCAGCTGGCCAGCGAGTTCGACACCATCGAGGAGCTGCGGAACGACCTCCGTGAGCGGGTCAGCCGCGGCAAGCAGGTCGAGCAGATCTACGCCGCCCGGGACAAGGCCCTCGAGCAGATGGTCGCGACCGCCGAGGTGCCGGCGCCGGAGGGCGTCGTCAAGGAGGAGGTCGAGAGCCGCAAGGCCGCGATGGTCGACCAGCTCGAGCGCATCGGCGCCTCCCTCGAGGAGTACCTGGCCGCGGAGGAGAAGACCGAGGAGCAGATCGACGCCGAGCTGACCGAGGCCGCGACCGAGGGCGTCAAGATCCAGCTCCTGCTGGACACCCTGGCCGACGCCGAGGACGTCCAGGTCTCCGACGACGAGTTCGGTCACGAGATCGTCCACCGCGCCCAGCGTGCCGGGATGGCCCCGCAGCAGTACTACGACCAGCTGGTCCGCTCCGGCGCCGCGCAGGCCGTCTTCGGCGACGTCCGCCGGGGCAAGGCGCTCGCCGCGGTGATGGAGAAGATCAAGATCAAGGACTCGGCGGGCAACGAGGTCACCCTCGACGCGCTGCGCGCCCAGAACGAGGCCGAGCACGACCACCAGCACTGATCGTCGGTTTCGGCCGCCGTCCCGCGCTGTGCGCCGGGCGGCGGCCGAAACCCTTTTCCGGGTACGCCCTGCGGGTGACTGCGCTGAGAGCGAACAGTGCCCCGACCGGGAGTACGCCCTCCGGCTGAGCGGTTAGTGTCGGGTAGGACGGTACGGAGAGCGAAGGGCTGCCATGACCGACATGCACATCCCCAAGAAGTCGCTCCGGGCGATCGAGGCCCGTGGTGGCGACTCCATTGGCAACCTCGACGACTCGGTCTACAACCGGTTGCTCAAGGAGCGGATCATCTTCCTGGGCAGCGAGGTGACCGACCAGGTCGCCAACCGCATCTGCGCGCAGCTCCTGCTGCTCGCCGCGGAGGACCCGGACCGCGACATCAACCTCTGGATCAACTCGCCGGGTGGCTCGGTCTACTCCGGCATGGCGATCTACGACACCATGCAGTTCATCGACAACGACGTGTCGACCGTGGCCATGGGCATGGCCGCGTCGATGGGCCAGCTCCTGCTCTGCGCGGGCACGAAGGGCAAGCGTTACGCCCTGCCGCACGCGCGGATCATGATGCACCAGCCGTCCGGTGGCCTCGGCGGCACCGCGTCGGACATCGCGATCCAGGCCGAGCAGATGCTCTACACGAAGCGGATGTTCCAGGAGCGGGTCGCCCACCACACCGGCCAGAGCCAGGCGCAGATCGAGGCGGATTCGGACCGGGACCGCTGGTTCACCGCCCAGGAGGCCATGGACTACGGCTTCATCGACAAGGTGATCATCGGGGCCGCGCAGGTTCCGGATGGCGCCGGGACCCTGAGCTGAGGAGCTGACGATGACCGACCTGAGCCTGCCGCCCCAGTTCGCGGCCGTGCACAACCGCTACGTGCTGCCGTCGTTCGTCGAGCGCACGTCGTACGGGATGAAGGAGTCCAACCCGTACAACAAGCTCTTCGAGGACCGGATCATCTTCCTCGGCGTCCAGGTGGACGACGCGTCGGCCAACGACGTGATGGCCCAGCTGCTGACGCTGGAGGGCACCGACCCGGACCGCGACATCATCATGTACATCAACTCGCCGGGTGGCTCGTTCACCGCGATGACGGCGATCTACGACACCATGCAGTACGTCCGCCCGGACATCCAGACCGTCTGCCTGGGCCAGGCGGCCAGCGCGGCGGCGGTGCTGCTTTCTGCGGGCACCCCGGGCAAGCGGATGGCGCTGCCCAACTCCCGGATCATCATCCACCAGCCGGCCACCGAGGGCGGCTACGGCCAGGGGTCGGACATCGAGATCCAGGCCCGGGAGATCCTGCGGATGCGGACGCAGCTGGAGGACATGCTGTCCCGGCACTGCAACCGCCCCATCGAGCAGGTTCGCAAGGACATCGACCGTGACAAGATCATGACGGCCGAGGAGTCCAAGGAGTACGGGCTGGTCGACACCATCCTGACCAGCCGCAAGAAGGGTCTGCTGGCGTCTCACGCCGCGGGCTGAGCAGTGTGCGGTCGGAGGTCGGCCGGGGCATCGTTCCTGGCCGACCTCTGACACACCCGTTTTGGGGGTCGGAGAAACCTCCGGCAGCGGGTAACGTCGGGTCTGTGCCGCTTCGTTGGGTCGGACCGGCGAGGTGGGACGACAGGACGGACGGGCGCGCGGCGCCCGCAGGTCAGGGGCCGGCGCACCGGCCGACGAGTGCAGGGAGAACGTAGGTGGCACGGATCGGTGACGGCGGCGACCTACTGAAGTGCTCCTTCTGTGGCAAGTCGCAGAAGCAGGTCAAGAAGCTCATTGCGGGCCCCGGGGTCTACATCTGCGACGAGTGCATCGATCTCTGCAACGAGATCATCGAAGAGGAGCTGGCCGAGTCCGGCGAGGTGAAGTGGGAAGAGCTTCCCAAGCCGATGGAGATCTGCCAGTTCCTCGACAACTACGTCGTCGGTCAGGAGCAGGCCAAGAAGGCGCTCGCCGTCGCGGTCTACAACCACTACAAGCGGATCCAGGCCGAGGCGGCCGGCGCCCCGGGTTCGGGCAGTGACGGCGTCGAGTTGGCCAAGTCCAACATCCTGCTGCTCGGCCCGACCGGGTGTGGCAAGACCCACCTGGCGCAGACCCTGGCCCGGATGCTGAACGTCCCGTTCGCGATCGCGGACGCGACGGCGCTCACCGAGGCGGGCTACGTCGGCGAGGACGTGGAGAACATCCTCCTCAAGCTGATCCAGGCCGCCGACTACGACATCAAGCGTGCCGAGACCGGGATCATCTACATCGACGAGGTCGACAAGATCGCCCGGAAGTCGGAGAACCCGTCGATCACCCGGGACGTCTCCGGTGAGGGCGTGCAGCAGGCGCTGCTGAAGATGCTGGAGGGCACGGTGGCCAACGTGCCGCCGCAGGGCGGGCGCAAGCACCCGCACCAGGAGTTCATCCAGATCGACACCACCAACGTGCTGTTCATCTGCGGTGGCGCCTTCGCCGGCCTCGACCAGATCATCGAGGCCCGCACGGGCTCCGGCGGCACCGGCTTCGGCGCCCGGCTCCGGTCGGTCTCCGAGCGGTCGACCGACGACATCTTCAGCCAGGTCATGCCGGAGGACATGCTCAAGTTCGGGCTGATCCCCGAGTTCATCGGCCGGCTCCCGGTGATCACCAACGTGCGCAGTCTCGACCGTAGCGCGCTGGTCCGCATCCTCACCGAGCCGCGCAACGCCCTGGTCCGGCAGTACCAGCGCCTCTTCGAGCTGGACGGCGTCGAGCTGGAGTTCGAGCAGCCGGCGCTGGAGGCCATCGCCGACCAGGCCATGCTCCGCGGCACCGGCGCCCGCGGCCTGCGGGCGATCATGGAAGAGGTCCTGCTCTCCGTGATGTACGAGGTGCCGAGCAACCCCGACGCCGCCCGGGTGCTGATCACCCGCGAGGTCGTCCTGGAGAACGTCAACCCGACGATCGTGCCCCGCGAGTTCACCGGCCGGCGTGCCCGCCGGGACCGCGAGGAGAAGTCGGCCTGACCGTTACCGCGACCGCGCCCGGGTCAGCTCGGGCGCGGTCCGCGTGACCGGGTCCGCCGGTCCCACTCGCCCGACGGGGTGACCGCCACCATCACCAGCCGCGCCGGTTCGTCGCCCGCCGTGCGGTAGCCGTGCTCCCGGTCGGCGTGGAACTCGACCGTCTCGCCGGCGCGTACCTCGTGGTCGACGCCCTCCACGGTGACCGTGACCGTCCCGGCCAGCACGTGCAGCACCTCCCGGGTGCCGCGCGGATGGTCGGGGGAGTGGTGCGCCTCGCCGGGCTCCAACCGCCAGTCCCAGAGCTCGACCAGGTCCGGCTCGCCGAGCCCGCTGAGCAGCCGGGCCGTGCCGCCGTGCTCGCCCCGCCACAGCACCGGCGCGTCGCCGGCCCGGGAGACCCGTACGGTGCTCTCCTCGGCCGGTTCGAGCAGCCGGGCGATGTTGACGCCGAATGCGTCGGCCACCCGGCAGAGGGTGCCCACGCTCGGGTTGGTCCGCGCCCCCTCGATCTGCACGAGCATGCCCTTGCTCACCCCGGAGCGGCCGGCCAGCTCCTCGAAGGACCAGCCACGGGCGGCCCGCAGCTCGCGTACCTGTCGGGCCACCGCGGACGTCACCGCGCCCACCCGCCCTCCGGCGTCGGTCATCACACTATCCTTCGCGGTCAATATTGTGGTACGACTGCCTGATGTTCCCCATTGTGCTCGCGGCGGTGTCCGCGGTCGCGTTCGGCACGGCCGACTTCTCCGGCGGCAAGGCGTCCCGGCACGCCGACCCGGTCGCGGTGACCGTGGTGTCGCAACTGCTCAGCGTCCCGCTGCTGCTCGCGCTCGTGCTCATCGTGCCGGGCACGCCCGGTCCGCTCGACCTGGCGTGGGGACTGCTCGCCGGCGTGGCGGGCGCGGCCGGTGTGGTGCTGCTCTACAAGGCCCTGGCCGGCGGCATGATGGCGGTCGTCGCCCCGATCACCGCGATCACCGCCGCGGTCGTGCCGATCGTCGCCGGGCTGGTCACCGCCCACTCGCCGGGGGCTGTGGCGCTGACCGGAGCCGGGCTCGCCGTCGTGGCCATCGCGCTGGTCAGCCTGGGGGAGGGTGGCGCCACCGGCCGGGTGTCCGGACGGCTGATCGGCATGGCGCTCGGCGCCGGGCTGCTCTTCGGGGTCTTCTTCGCGCTGCTCGGCCAGGCCGACGAGGACGCCGGCATGTGGCCGGTGGCCGCGGTACGGGTCAGCTCGATCGCCTTCGGCCTGGCGCTCGCCGTGCGCACCGGCGTACGCCTGCGGCTCCCGCCGCAAGTCCTCCGCTGGGCGGCGGCGGCGGGCCTGCTGGACTCGGCGGCCAACGCGCTGTTCCTCGCCGCCGCCGGCCGGGGGCACCTCAGCGTGGTGGCCGCCATCGCCGCGCTCTATCCGGCGAGCACCGTGCTGCTCGCGCTCGCGGTCGACCGGGAACGGCTGCGCCCGGTGCAACTGGCCGGGCTCGGCTTCGCCGCCGGCGCGCTCGTCCTGGCCAGCATCTGAGCCCTGTCGCCGCCCGCCGTCCGACCGTACGCTGAGGTTCATGCGCGTCGCCGTCTGTCAGCTGAACTCCCGTGCGGACCGCACCGCGAACCTCGCCGCCGCGGAGGCCCTGCTGGACAGGGCCGCGGCGGCCGGCGCGGATCTCGCCGTCCTCCCGGAGTACGTCGACTACCTCGGTCCCGCCGCCGGCATGCCGCCGGCCGAACCGGTCGACGGGGTGGTGGGCCGGTTCTTCGCCGACGCCGCCCGCCGGCTCGGCATGTGGGTGATCGCCGGCTCGTTCCACGAGGCCGGGCCGGACCCGGAGCACACCTGGAACACGTCGCTGGTCTTCGACCGCGACGGCGCGCTCGCCGCCGCCTACCGCAAGATCCATCTGTACGACGTGGAGATCCCCGGCCGCGTCTCCTACCACGAGTCCGCGACCGTGGCGCCGGGGGAGAAGCCCGTGGTGGTCGACGTCGAGAGCCTTCGGGTCGGCCTGTCGATCTGCTACGACCTCCGGTTCCCCGAGCTCTACCGGCAACTGGCGGTCGACGGTGGCGCGGAACTGCTGGTGGTGCCGGCCGCGTTCATGATGCACACCGGGCGCGACCACTGGGAGGTGCTGCTCCGGGCGCGGGCGATCGAGAACCAGTGCTTCGTGGCGGCCGCCGGCCAGACCGGCGACCACGAGCCGGGGCGGACCTGCTTCGGGCGCAGCATGGTGGTGGATCCGTGGGGGACGGTGCTCAGCCAGGTGGCCGACGGGCCGGGTGTGGCCGTCACCGACCTGGACATGGAGCGGTTGCGGACGATCCGCGTCGAGCTGCCGAGCCTCGCCAACCGGCGGCTCTGAACTCTCTCGCCGCCTTCGCAGCCCGCGTCAGCTCTCCAGGAGCACCCCGACGACCGTGAAACCGGCGATGGCCAGCGCGGTGACGAGCAGAGCCGTGGTCATCCGTGAGGGGCCCCGCCGGACGAGACGTCGCACCGACGCCAGGACGACGGCGAGCACGAAGGCGCCGATGACCAGCTGCCAGAACGGCAGCAGGAGCCCGAGCAGGGCCTCCTCGGCGAGCGTCTCCGCCGGGAACCGGGACACGTCCATGCCGAACACTCTGGCACGGATCTGCCCGCGGTGGTCCGGTCCGAGCCCGGCCGTCTGCCGGTCGGGCCCCGCGGCGCGTTGAAAACGACAGTGACGATCACTGATTTGCCTTCTCGGGGCCGTCCGCGTAACTTTCTCTCTGCACGCGGGAGGCCGGACAAACCGGCCGAGAACGGGCGCCAGGCTGGTGGCGGTAACGCCGAGCCAGACTGAGGATCCGGGCGGTGCGAGACACTCCGAGAAACACGGGGTTGCGATCGCGACGCCGGCCGGGTAGAGTTCGAAAGCCGGCAGGGAGCCGGGCGGGTGGCCGCGAAAGCGGCGACCGGCCGGTCCGCCGGAACCCACGACAGCAACGACCGCCGGACACGGCGTGCGTCAGCGTGGATCGGACCGAACCAAGTTGATCGCCTCAAACACGAGGTTGACAGCGGAAGTCGGGCCGGGTAAGTTAGAGAGGTTGCCCCGGACGGGGTCCTGCTGATGCGGGGTTCCGGATGGTGTGTGGTTGTTCTTTGAGAACTCAACAGGGTGCTTGATAAGCCAGTGCCAAATTGATTTATACCCCGGACTGGCAGGTCTTCTTTTGGAGGGCTTTGCTGGTTGGGATTCCTTTGGCAACACTTTTGTTGTCAGGATGATTGTTCAACAAAGATTTTTGTTGGAGAGTTTGATCCTGGCTCAGGACGAACGCTGGCGGCGTGCTTAACACATGCAAGTCGAGCGGAAAGGCCCTTCGGGGTACTCGAGCGGCGAACGGGTGAGTAACACGTGAGCAACCTGCCCTAGGCTTTGGGATAACCCCGGGAAACCGGGGCTAATACCGAATATGACCCTTCCTCGCATGAGGGAAGGTGGAAAGTTTTTCGGCCTGGGATGGGCTCGCGGCCTATCAGCTTGTTGGTGGGGTGATGGCCTACCAAGGCGACGACGGGTAGCCGGCCTGAGAGGGCGACCGGCCACACTGGGACTGAGACACGGCCCAGACTCCTACGGGAGGCAGCAGTGGGGAATATTGCACAATGGGCGGAAGCCTGATGCAGCGACGCCGCGTGAGGGATGACGGCCTTCGGGTTGTAAACCTCTTTCAGCAGGGACGAAGCGTAAGTGACGGTACCTGCAGAAGAAGCGCCGGCCAACTACGTGCCAGCAGCCGCGGTAAGACGTAGGGCGCGAGCGTTGTCCGGATTTATTGGGCGTAAAGAGCTCGTAGGCGGCTTGTCGCGTCGACTGTGAAAACCCGCAGCTCAACTGCGGGCCTGCAGTCGATACGGGCAGGCTAGAGTTCGGTAGGGGAGACTGGAATTCCTGGTGTAGCGGTGAAATGCGCAGATATCAGGAGGAACACCGGTGGCGAAGGCGGGTCTCTGGGCCGATACTGACGCTGAGGAGCGAAAGCGTGGGGAGCGAACAGGATTAGATACCCTGGTAGTCCACGCTGTAAACGTTGGGCGCTAGGTGTGGGGGGCCTCTCCGGTTCCCTGTGCCGCAGCTAACGCATTAAGCGCCCCGCCTGGGGAGTACGGCCGCAAGGCTAAAACTCAAAGGAATTGACGGGGGCCCGCACAAGCGGCGGAGCATGCGGATTAATTCGATGCAACGCGAAGAACCTTACCTGGGTTTGACATGGCCGCAAAACTCGCAGAGATGTGAGGTCCTTCGGGGGCGGTCACAGGTGGTGCATGGCTGTCGTCAGCTCGTGTCGTGAGATGTTGGGTTAAGTCCCGCAACGAGCGCAACCCTCGTTCGATGTTGCCAGCGCGTTATGGCGGGGACTCATCGAAGACTGCCGGGGTCAACTCGGAGGAAGGTGGGGATGACGTCAAGTCATCATGCCCCTTATGTCCAGGGCTTCACGCATGCTACAATGGCCGGTACAATGGGCTGCGATACCGCGAGGTGGAGCGAATCCCAAAAAGCCGGTCTCAGTTCGGATCGGGGTCTGCAACTCGACCCCGTGAAGTCGGAGTCGCTAGTAATCGCAGATCAGCAACGCTGCGGTGAATACGTTCCCGGGCCTTGTACACACCGCCCGTCACGTCACGAAAGTCGGCAACACCCGAAGCCGGTGGCCCAACCCTTGTGGAGGGAGCCGTCGAAGGTGGGGCTGGCGATTGGGACGAAGTCGTAACAAGGTAGCCGTACCGGAAGGTGCGGCTGGATCACCTCCTTTCTAAGGAGCACCTTCACCCGAAAGGGTGCAAGGAGCCCGCGGCCCGCGAATGTCGGGTCGGGGTGCTCAATGGCGGAGACACTGGCGAGCTCGGTGCCGGCAACGGCCAGGTTCCTTCTAGTACGGCCACTTCGGTGGTGTGGAACGGGGTCCTGGTGCGGCTGGCGGCGAGTGCAAAGCACCCTGTTGGGTCCTGAAGGAACAACCTCGGTTGTCTTTCAGAGCCGTGAGCGGAACCGAGAGTTCCGCCGGCGCCAGGCATGACCTGGCCTCGCATACCGGATCCCTGGTTAGGGGTTGCTGGTGTGGGGCGGATCGGGTTGTGGGTTGGTCGTTTGTTGAGAATTGCACAGTGGACGCGAGCATCTTTGTGGTCAAGTTGTCAAGGGCGAACGGTGGATGCCTTGGCACCAGGAGCCGATGAAGGACGTGGGAGGCCGCGATAGGCCTGGGGGAGCTGTCAACCAAGCTGTGATCCCAGGGTGTCCGAATGGGGAAACCCGGCACCAGTCATGTGGTGTCACCCGCACCTGAACACATAGGGTGTGTGGGGGAACGCGGGGAAGTGAAACATCTCAGTACCCGTAGGAAGAGAAAACAACGAGTGATTCCGTGAGTAGTGGCGAGCGAAAGCGGATTGAGGCTAAACCGGCTGCGTGTGATACCTGTCAGGGGTTGCGTGGTCGGGGTTGTGGGACCCTGCTGAACAAGCTGACACTTGTTCGAGAAGTTACAAAGTCAGTGGCTAGTCGAACAGTCTGGAAAGGCTGACCGTAGACGGTGATAGTCCGGTAGGTGAAAGTTGCTGACCTTCTGTGGGTGTTCCCGAGTAGCGGCGGACCCCTGAAATCTGCCGTGAATCTGCCAGGACCACCTGGTAAGCCTAAATACTTCCTGGTGACCGATAGCGGACGAGTACCGTGAGGGAATGGTGAAAAGTACCCCGGGAGGGGAGTGAAATAGTACCTGAAACCGTTCGCCTACAATCCGTCGGAGCCTTGCGGGGTGACGGCGTGCCTTTTGAAGAATGAGCCTGCGAGTTAGTGGCATGTGGCGAGGTTAACCCGTGTGGGGGAGCCGTAGCGAAAGCGAGTCTGAATAGGGCGCTCTTTAGTCGCATGCTCTAGACCCGAAGCGGAGTGATCTAGCCATGGGCAGGCTGAAGCGCGGGTAAGACCGCGTGGAGGGCCGAACCCACCAACGTTGAAAAGTTGGGGGATGACCTGTGGTTAGGGGTGAAAGGCCAATCAAACTCCGTGATAGCTGGTTCTCCCCGAAATGCATTTAGGTGCAGCGTCGCGTGTTTCTTGCCGGAGGTAGAGCACTGGATGGTCTAGGGGGCCCACAAGCTTACCGAAATCAGCCAAACTCCGAATGCCGGTAAGTGAGAGCGCGGCAGTGAGACTGCGGGGGATAAGCTTCGTAGTCGAGAGGGAAACAGCCCAGATCACCAGCTAAGGCCCCTAAGCGTGTGCTAAGTGGAAAAGGATGTGGGGTCGCATAGACAACCAGGAGGTTGGCTTAGAAGCAGCCACCCTTTAAAGAGTGCGTAATAGCTCACTGGTCAAGTGGTTCCGCGCCGACAATGTAGCGGGGCTCAAGCACACCGCCGAAGCTGTGGCATTCACATTTTAACCTCGCTTGGACTTGATTCCTTGTGCAGGTGTGTGGATGGGTAGGGGAGCGTCGTGCCGCGAGTGAAGCAACGGGGTGACCCAGTTGTGGACGCGGCACGAGTGAGAATGCAGGCATGAGTAGCGAAAGAAGGGTGAGAAACCCTTCCGCCGGATGACCAAGGGTTCCAGGGCCAGGCTAATCCGCCCTGGGTGAGTCGGGACCTAAGGCGAGGCCGAGAGGCGTAGTCGATGGACAACGGGTTGATATTCCCGTACCCGCGAAAGAGCGACCCTGACGAACCTCGTTGTGCTAACCACCCGAACCGCCGGCGACCTTCGGGTCAATGGTGGGGAGCGTGGGAACCTGGCGGGTAGTAGTCAAGCGATGGGGTGACGCAGGAAGGTAGCTGAGCCCGGCCGGTGGTTGTGCCGGGGTAAGCGTGTAGGCCGTGCCGTAGGCAAATCCGCGGCGCATTAAGGCTGAGACGTGATGCCGAGCCGATTCAGGTGAAGTCAGTGATCCTATGCTGCCGAGAAAAGCCTCTAGCGAGTTCTTAGCGGCCCGTACCCCAAACCGACACAGGTGGTCAGGTAGAGAATACCGAGGCGATCGGGCGAACTGTGGTTAAGGAACTCGGCAAATTGCCCCCGTAACTTAGGGAGAAGGGGGGCCGGAGACGTGAAGCCCCGCGCGGGTGGAGCGTTGTATGGCCGCAGAGAGCAGGGGGAAGCGACTGTTTACTAAAAACACAGGTCCATGCGAAGAAGTAATTCGATGTATATGGACTGACGCCTGCCCGGTGCTGGAACGTTAAGGGGACCTGTTAGCTCTTCGGGGCGAAGCGGAGAACTTAAGCGCCAGTAAACGGCGGTGGTAACTATAACCATCCTAAGGTAGCGAAATTCCTTGTCGGGTAAGTTCCGACCTGCACGAATGGCGTAACGACTTCCCCACTGTCTCAACCACAGGCCCGGCGAAATTGCACTACGAGTAAAGATGCTCGTTACGCGCGGCAGGACGGAAAGACCCCGGGACCTTTACTATAGCTTGACATTGGTACTTGAGTTAGCTTGTGTAGGATAGGTGGGAGCCGGTGAAGTCCATACGCCAGTATGGGTGGAGGCAATCTTGAAATACCACTCTGGTTGATTTGGGTATCTAACTTCGGACCGTTATCCGGTTCAGGGACAGTGTCTGGTGGGTAGTTTAACTGGGGCGGTTGCCTCCTAAAGGGTAACGGAGGCGCCCAAAGGTTCCCTCAGCCTGGTTGGCAATCAGGTGTTGAGTGCAAGTGCACAAGGGAGCTTGACTGTGAGACTGACAGGTCGAGCAGGGACGAAAGTCGGGACTAGTGATCCGGCACTGGCATGTGGAAGCGGTGTCGCTCAACGGATAAAAGGTACCCCGGGGATAACAGGCTGATCTTCCCCAAGAGTCCATATCGACGGGATGGTTTGGCACCTCGATGTCGGCTCGTCGCATCCTGGGGCTGTAGCAGGTCCCAAGGGTTGGGCTGTTCGCCCATTAAAGCGGTACGCGAGCTGGGTTTAGAACGTCGTGAGACAGTTCGGTCCCTATCCGCCGTGCGCGTAGGATACTTGAGAAGGGCTGTCCCTAGTACGAGAGGACCGGGACGGACGAACCTCTGGTGTGCCAGTTGTCCCGCCAGGGGCACGGCTGGTTAGCTACGTTCGGAAGGGATAACCGCTGAAAGCATCTAAGCGGGAAGCTCGCTTCAAGATGAGGTATCCCACCCACTTTGTGGGGTAAGGCCCCCAGCTAGACGACTGGGTTGATAGGCCGGAAATGTAAGCCCGGTAACGGGTTCAGTTGACCGGTACTAATAGGCCGAGGACTTGACTACCAAGCTGCTACGCGTCCACTGTGCAACTCTGAACGAGCGAACAACCCTGTGGTTGTTTTGACATGTTCATAGAGTTACGGCGGTCATGGCGGAGGGGAAACGCCCGGTCACATTCCGAACCCGGAAGCTAAGCCCTCCAGCGCCGATGGTACTGCACTCGGGAGGGTGTGGGAGAGTAGGACACCGCCGGACAATCTTCCAGTCAGGGCCACCCTTCGGGGTGGCCCTGACTGCGTTTCAGGCGCTTTTCGGCGCCCGAGGGGCGCCGGCGTTCAGCGGCTCTGGATGCCCTCGCGGAGCTGGCGGAACAGCGCCGCCGAATCGTTCACGGCCCGGCCCGGGAACATCCCCATCACGACGCTCCCGTGGTCCGCCCAGCCGCAGACCGCGAAGTCGCCGCCGTCGCCGCTGGTCGTGCCGCACTTCATCACACCGCCCAGGCCGCCGGCGTCCACCTCGCGCAGGCCGGTCACCTTGCCGGTCTCGTCGGCCATCAGGCCGAAGAGGCTGTCCAGGTCCCGCTCCGGCTGCCACAGCAGGGTGGTGCCGCCGAAGAGGAGCACCGACCGCTTGGCGTCCGCCGGATCGGCGTAGACGGCGCCGAAGCTGCGGTCCAGCTCGATGTCGGCGGCGAAACCGTCACGCAGGTAGTCGGCCGTGCCGCGGGCCCGCTCGCTGTCGTCCCGGGTCAGCCCGGCCACGGTGGCCGGAGTGCTCAGCTCGGTGTCCTTCTCCGCGAGCACCCGCCAGCCGCCGAGGCCGAGCGCCGCGGCGCCGGCCAGCCCGACCGCCAGCGCGGCCCCGAGAACGATCTTCCGCCGCCGGGAGGCGGGGCGTCGCTCGGGCTCCAGCGCGGGGTCGCGGCGGCTCAGCCGGATCGGCTCGTCGGTCAGGTCGACCGGCTCGGGACCGTCGTCCACCGGACGCTCGGTGAGGTGCGCGTCGGACATGTCCGCCACCGTACGCGAACTAACAGGTGGCGCACGTCGGGTCTCCGAAAGCGCTCCGTAGACTTTCAGGGTGACCGAGAGACTGGATGCCCGACGCCCCGACGCCCCGACCCTTGCCGGCCAGTACCAGCCCGGCGAGGTAGAGCAGCGACGGTACGAGCAGTGGGTAGCCGCCGGCCACTTCCGGGCGTCGGCGGACAGCGAGAAGCCGCCCTTCACCATCGTCATCCCGCCGCCGAACGTCACCGGCTCCCTGCACATGGGCCACGCCTTCGAGCACACCCTCATGGACGCGCTGAACCGGCGCAAGCGGATGCAGGGCTACGAGGCGCTCTGGCTGCCCGGCATGGACCACGCCGGCATCGCCACCCAGAACCTGGTCGAGCGGCAGCTCGCCGGCGAGGGGCTGTCCCGGCACGACCTGGGCCGCGAGAAGTTCGTGGAGCGGGTCTGGCAGTGGAAGGCCGAGTCCGGCGGCGCCATCCTGGGCCAGATGCGCCGCCTCGGCGACGCCGTCGACTGGGACCGTGAGCGCTTCACCATGGACGAGGGCCTGTCCCGGGCCGTCCAGACCATGTTCAAGAAGCTCTTCGACGACGGGCTCATCTACCGGGCCAACCGGATCATCAACTGGTGCCCGCGCTGCCTCACGGCGCTCTCCGACATCGAGGTCGAGCACACCGACGACGAGGGTGAGCTCATCTCGATCCGCTACAGCGACGAGGTGGTGGTGGCCACCACCCGGGCCGAGACCATGCTCGGCGACACGGCGGTCGCGGTGCACCCGGACGACGAGCGCTACCGGCACCTCATCGGCACCGAGGTGGACCTGCCGCTCACCGACCGGCGGATCCCGATCGTGGCCGACGAGCACGTCGACCCGAGCTTCGGCACCGGCATGGTGAAGGTGACCCCGGCGCACGACCCCAACGACTTCGAGATCGGCCAGCGGCACGACCTGCCGCAGCTCACGATCATGGACGAGCGCGGCATCATCACCGCACCGGGTCCGTTCGAGGGCCTGGACCGCTACGAGGCCCGCCCGGCCATCGTGGCGGCGCTGCGCGAGCAGGGCCTGATCGTCGCCGAGAAGCGGCCGTACGTGCACGCCGTGGGGCACTGCTCCCGGTGCAAGACCACGGTCGAGCCGCGGCTGTCGCTGCAGTGGTTCGTCAACACCGCCCCGCTGGCCAAGGCGGCCGGCGACGCGGTGCGTGACGGCCGGGTGAAGATCGAGCCGGCCGAGCTGGCCAAGCGCTACTTCGCCTGGGTCGACAACATGCACGACTGGTGCATCTCCCGGCAGCTCTGGTGGGGTCACCGCATCCCGGTCTGGTACGGCCCGGACGGCGAGATCGTCTGCGTCGGCCCCGACGAGGAGCCGCCGACCGGCGACGGCTGGCGGCAGGACGAGGACGTCCTGGACACCTGGTTCTCCAGCGGCCTGTGGCCGTTCTCCACCCTCGGCTGGCCGGAGCGCACCCCGGACCTGGCGAAGTTTTACCCGACCAGTGTGCTGGTCACCGGCTACGACATCCTCTTCTTCTGGGTCGCCCGGATGATGATGTTCGGCCTCTACGCCATGGACGGCGTGCAGCCGTTCGACGTGGTGGCGCTGCACGGCATGGTCCGCGACGAGCACGGCAAGAAGATGTCGAAGTCCTTCGGCAACGTGGTCGACCCGCTGGACTGGATCGACCGGTTCGGCGCCGACGCCACCCGGTTCACGCTGGCCCGGGGCGCCAACCCCGGTCAGGACGTGCCGGTCAGCGAGGAGTGGTGCCAGGGCTCCCGCAACTTCTGCAACAAGCTCTGGAACGCCACCCGGTTCGCGCTGCTGAACGGCGCGCACACCGACGGGCCGCTGCCGGCCGCGACCGAGCTGTCGACCGTCGACCGGTGGATCCTCTCCCGGCTGGCGCACGTCACCGCCGAGGTGGACGAGCAGTTCGAGGCGTACGAGTTCGCGAAGGTCTGCGACCTGCTCTACCACTTCGCGTGGGACGACGTCTGCGACTGGTACGTGGAGCTGAGCAAGCCGGTGCTCGCCGAGGGCGGGCCGGCCGCCGACGCCACCCGCCGGGTGCTCGGGCACGTGCTCGACCAGCTGCTGCGGCTGCTGCACCCGGTGATCCCGTTCGTCACCGACGAGCTGTGGACGGCGCTGACCGGGGGCGAGACGGTGATGACCGCCGCCTGGCCGGCGGCCGACCGTACCCTCGTCGACGACCCGGCGGAGGTCGAGGTCGGCACCCTGCAGCGGGTGGTGACCGAGATCCGGCGGTTCCGTTCCGACCAGGGGCTGCGCCCGACGCAGCGGGTGGCCGCCCGGCTCGACGGCCTGGCCGGCGCGGGCGTCGCGGCGCACGAGCCGCTGGTCCGGTCGCTGGTCCGGCTCGACGTGCCGGGCGACGACTTCCAGGCCAGCGCCACCCTCGCCATGCCGGGCGAGGTCAGCGTGGCGCTGGACACCCGGGGGTCGATCGACGTGGGCGCCGAGCGGGCCCGACTGACCAAGGACCGGGCGGCCGCCGAGAAGGAGGCCGCGCAGGCGCGGGCGAAGCTGGACAACCCGGCGTTCGTCGGCAAGGCCCCCGAGGCCGTGGTCGCCAAGATCCGCGAGCGGCTCGCGGTGGCCGAGGCGGACCTCATCCGGATCGACGCCGCGCTGGAGGCGCTTCCCTCGTGACCGACCGCACCGACCGCACCGAATTCGCCGAGGTGGAGGCCGCGCTGGACGCGCGCGGCTTCACCCGCATGCGCTTCGAGCTGGAGAAGATCGAGAGCCTGCTCGACCTGCTCGGCAGCCCGCAGCGGGCGTACCCGTCGATCCACCTGACCGGGACCAACGGCAAGACCTCGACGGCCCGGATGATCGACGCGCTGCTGCGGGCGTTCGGGCTGCACACCGGCCGCTACACGAGCCCGCACCTGGAGACCGTCCGGGAGCGGATCAGCCTGGACGGCGAGCCGGTGAGCGAGGACCGCTTCGTGGCCACCTACCGCGAGGTGGAGCCCCTCGCGGAGCTGGTCGACCAGCGCTCCGCCGAGCCGCTGACCTACTTCGACCTGACCACCGCGCTGGCCTTCGCCACCTTCGCCGACGCCCCGGTGGACGTCGCCGTGATCGAGGTGGGGCTCGGCGGCGCCGAGGACGCCACCAACGTGATCCAGGCCGGGGTCGCGGTGATCACCCCGATCGGGCTGGACCACACCGAGTGGCTCGGCGACACCATCGAGGACATCGCGCTGCACAAGGCGGGCATCATCCACGCCGGCGCCACCGTGATCGCGGCGGCCCAGGAGGAGGAGGCCGCCCGGCCCATCCTGGAGCGCTGCGCCGAGGTGGGCGCCACGGTCGCCCGGGAGGGCGCCGAGTTCGGCGTGCTGCGCCGCGCGGTCGCGGTCGGCGGTCAGGTGCTCACCATCCAGGGCCTGGGCGGGGTGTACGAGGAGATCTTCATCCCGCTGCACGGCGCGCACCAGGCGCAGAACGCCGCCGTGGCGCTCGCCGCGGTGGAGGCGTTCCTCGGCGCGGGCGCACGGCGGCAGCTCGACATCGAGGCGGTCCGGGAGGGCTTCGCAACGGCCAGCTCGCCGGGCCGGCTGGAGCGGGTCCGCACCGCCCCGACGATCCTGCTCGACGGCGCGCACAACCCGCACGGCATGGCCGCCACGGTCGCCGCGGTCCAGGAGGAGTTCGCGTTCAGCAAGCTGGTCGGCGTGCTCGCCGTGCTCGGCGACAAGGACGCGGCCAGCCTGCTGGAGTTGCTGGAACCGGTGCTCGACTCGATCGTGGTCACCGGGAACAGCTCGCCGCGGGCGATGCCCGTCGACGAGCTGGCCGAGCTGGCCCGGGAGGTCTTCGGGCCGGACCGGGTGGAGGTGACTGAGGCGATGCCGGACGCCATCGAGGCGGCCGTCGCCGAGGCCGAGGCCGATGTGCCGGGCGAGCTGGCCGGGGTGGGCGTGCTGATCACGGGATCGGTGGTGACCGTGGCCGACGCCCGCCGGCTGCTCAAGCGATGACCGGCCCGGTGGACGAGCGCCCGCCGGACGGGGTGGAGCAGCCGGAGCCGCGCCGCTCCGGGCTGCGCGACCCCGACAAGGCGGTCCGCGGTCTGGGCGCCGGCACCCTCGCACTGGAGGCGCTGGTGCTGCTGCTGGCCATCCAGCCGATCCGGGTGGTCGGCGGGGACCTCAGTGGCACGGCCGTCGCCGCGATCGTCGCGCTGGCGGTCGCCTGCGTGGTGGTGGCCGCCCGGATGAAGGCGGCGTGGGCCTGGAACGCCGGCACGGTCCTCCAGGGCCTGCTGCTGCTTTCCGGGCTGCTGCACTGGTCGCTGTTCGCGCTCGGCGTCATCTTCGCCCTGGTGTGGGCGTACGCGCTGCACGTGCGGCGGGTCATCCTCCGCTGAGCCGGCCCGGGGTCAGGCGTCGGCGAGGGTGCGCCACTGGGTGAGCGCCACGCCGTGCCCGTCCGGGTCACGGAAGGCGGCCGCCCACACCTCCAGCTTGGTGCCCCGGTTGACCACTCGCGGGGCGTACGTGAACCGGACGCCCGACTCACGCAGCCGCTCGTAGGCCGCCTGGATGTCGTCGACCTCGAGGTTGACGTGGACCAGCCGGCGGCTGATCGGGGCGGCCCCGGTCACCCGGCGCAGCACCAGGCGGGTCGGCCCGGAGGCGAGGACGGCGTTGCCCTCGCCCCGGTCCACCTCGGCGAAGCCGAGGTCCCGGTAGAAGGCCAGGGAGCGGTCCAGGTCGGCGACGAGCAGGGTGATGCCGACGCCGCTGATCGGGCTCGCCGGCTCCTCGTGGCCGGCGGGGCCGAAGATGGCCTCGTCCAGCTCCTCCGCGGTGGGCGGCGCCTCGCCGACCGGCTCGTCCAGCGGGACGTCGATCGGGTCCACCGGCACGGTGTCGAACCGCTCCTCGGCGGGCGGGCGGGGCGTCGGGGCCCGGCGGGGGAGCGGGCCGCCCGTGGTGGGCTCGACCAGCTGCCCCTCCAGCACGACCCCGCCGCCGGGGCGCTGATGCAGCACCACCGGCTCGCGCACCTCCGGCCGCCCGGTGAGGTCGTCGAGGAGCGGATCCGGCGCGGGCGGGAAGTCGTCGCGGAAGTCGTCGCGGAAGTCGTCTTCCGGGGCCCGGTCGGCCCACGGCGGAGCCTCCTGCCCGATCAGCACCTCGTCGACCGGGTCCGGGTCCGCGTACTCGGGCGGGAGATCGGCCACCGCGGCGGCCGTCTCGGCGTGGGTGGGCACCTCGTCCCAGAGGACGCGGACGTGCCGCTGGTCGTCGAGGGCCACCCGGACGGGCAGCGCCTGACCCAGCGACGGCCACTTGGCGACCGGGACCCGCGGCTCGATGATCTTCTTGGACCGGGGCGGCAGGCCGGGCGCGTCGATCACCAGTTGCAGCTCGCAGCGGCCGAAGGCGTACTGGGTGGGCGGCTCGGAGGCGCTGTGCACGTGGCCCAGCCCGACCACCCAGGTGCGGCCGCCGCCGCGGACCGTGGCCAGGGCGATCGCCAGCACCAGCAGGGCGACCCCGAGCGCCACGATCGCCCAGCTCGTCATGCCCAGCCCGAACAGGGTCACGAACGTGGCCACGGTGCCCAGCACCACGCCGATCAGCTTGCGTACCGGCGCGATGGGTCGGTTCCCGCCATTCGCCACAGTGGACCTCCCAGGGGTTCCAGGGCCAGGCTAGGCCGCCGCGGCGACCCAGGGAAGGAGCAGCCGCCGCGCCGGCGCCGGGACCGGGTCGCTACGCTGACCGTACCCAGCCCGACCCGGTTCCGCGCACAGGAGGAAACCAGCGTGTCCAGCAGCAGCCCGGACGAGCGCACGCTCGTACTGATCAAGCCCGACGCGGTCCGCCGCGGTCTGGTCGGGGAGATCCTCGGCCGTTTCGAGCGCAAGGGCCTGCGGATCGACGCGCTGGTGCTCCGCACCATGGACGGCGACTTCGCCGACCAGCACTACGCCGAGCACGTGGACAAGCCGTTCTACCCGCCGCTGAAGGCCTTCATGACCGGCGGCCCGCTGGCGGCCCTGGTGCTCTCCGGCGACCAGGTGATCGAGGTGGTCCGCGGGATGATCGGCAGCACCGACGGCCGCAAGGCCGCCGCCGGCACCATCCGCGGCGACCTCTCCCTCTCCAACCGGGAGAACCTGGTGCACGCCTCCGACTCGGTGGACAGCGCCAAGCGCGAGATCGCCCTCTGGTTCCCCGAGCTGGGCTGACCCGGCTTCCGACGGCCCCGGTTCCGCGCGTGCGGGCCGGGGCCGTCGCACGTGCTCAGCCCGGCACCCCGGCCAGTTTGTCCGGGTCGCCGATGAGGTAGAGGCCGGTGATCCGGCCGTCGGCGGCCGCCACGGAGAGCGTGTAGCGGGGGCCGGACGGCCAGCTCAGCACCAGCGCGGGCGCGCCGTTGAGCTCGACCGGGGTGCCCCGGACGTCGGGGTGGCGGCGGTGGTACAGGCCGGCGAAGAAGCGGGCGATCCGTTCCGCGCCGTGTACCGGGTTGCGGGCCGCGGAGACCCGGCCGCCGCCGTCGTTCCACGAGGTGGCGTCGGCCGCGACCAGGCCGGTCAGCCGCTCCAGGTCGCCGTCGCGCGCCGCGGCCAGGAAGGCGTCGAGCAGCCGGCGCTGCTCGGCCGGGCCCGCGGTGAACCGCCGCCGGCCCTCGGCGATCCGGGCCACGGCGCGATGGTGCAGTTGCCGGCAGTCCGCCGCGGACCGGTCCAGCAGGTCACCGATCTCGGCGTACGGCAGGGCGAAGGCGGTGTGCAGCACGTACACCGCCCGCTCCGGCGGGGTGAGCCGTTCCAGCAGGTGCAGCAGCGCGGTGGAGAGCGTCTCCCGCTGCTCGACCGTGTCCAGCGGGCCGAACGGGGACGGGTCGGTCGGCACCGGCTCGGGGAGCCACGGCCCGACGTACGTCTCCCGGGCGGTCTGCCGCGCCCGGAGCCGGTCCAGGGCCAGCCGGGTGACCACCCGGGACAGGTAGCGGCGCGGCTCGGCCACGCTGTCCCGGTCGACGTCCAGCCAGCGCAGGTACGCCTCCTGGAGCACGTCCTCGGCGTCGTGCAGGCTGCCCAGCAGCCGGTACGCCAGCCCGAGCAGCATCGGCCGGTGCGCGGTGAGCGCACCGGCCGCCTGCGCCGCCGCCGAGGGTGAGCTCACACCTCGACCGGCGGCTGGGTGCGGGTGCTCACCGAGATCCGGTTCCACACGTTGATTGTGGCGATCGCGACCAGCAGATCGGCCAGTTCCTTCTCCGACCAGACCTTCGCGGCGGCGTCCCAGACGTCGTCCGGCACGCCGTGCTCGCCGAGCTTGGTCACCGCGTCGGTCAGCGCCAGCGCGGCCCGCTCCCGCTCGTTGAAGAAGGGCGCCTCCCGCCACGCCGCGACGGCGAACAGCCGCCGGCTCGACTCGCCCGCCCCGAGCGCGTCCCGGCTGTGCATGTCCACGCAGAACGAGCAGCCGTTCAACATCGACGCCCGCAGCTTGACCAGCTCCAGCACGGTGTGGTCCACGTTCTGCTGGACGTACTTCTCCAGGCCGAGCACCGCCCGGTACGCCTCCGGCGCCACCGCCGCCGTGTCCATCCGGCTCATCGCCGCCTCCTTCGTCCGTGTCGCTTACGCCCACACGACGGATCGGGACCGGTCCGGTGTGACGGTGCGGCGCTGTGACGGTGGTCATGCGGAACCGGCGCCAAACGCCGGGGTGCCCACCCCGTCCTCGTCGGTCATGAGGTTGACGGCGATGTGGATCTCCACAGGTGCCGCCAACCTCATGATCAGCGGGGTGGGGTGGGGCTACATGGTGTCCAGGGAGGCGCGGCGGCGGGACTCGGCCTCGAAGACCCTGAGGAGGAGCGCGGCCAGGAGCGCGTACCCGAGTCCGACGGCGGCCTCGGCGGCGAGGGCCGGCGCGGCCGCCGCGAAGCCCTCGCCGGCCACCAGCCGGCGGGCTGCCCCGGCTGCGTGGGTGATCGGCATGCCCTCGCCCACCGCGCGCATCCAGCCGGGCAGCTCGGCGGCCGGCACGTTCACGCCGGTGAGCAGGAGCAGCAGCGCCACCGACACGTTGGAGACCACCCAGACGTCCCGGAACCGCAGGCCGAGGGCGCCGAGGGTGAGGCCGAAGAAACCGCAGGACAGCGCCGCCACGGCCAGGGTGGCCAGCAGCGCTGGCAGGGCCTCCGGCGGCACCCGCAGGCCGAGCAGGAGCGCGCCGACGGTCAGCGTGCTCACCGCGATGAGCAGGCCGTTCCCGGCGTACGGGAGGACCCGGCCGAGGAAGACCGCGGTGCGGCTGCGCGGGGAGAGCAGCACGTGCCCGAGGGTGCCGAAGCGCCGCTCGTTCGCGACCGCCATGGTGCCGCCGAAGACGCAGGAGAGCGAGGCGGCGAGCACCGCGTTGCCGACGATGTAGAAGCGGTCGTCGGCGACCCCGAGCTGCCGACCCAGGTACGCGAAGAAGAGCAGCTGGAAGATCGGCCCCACCAGCAGCGAGCCGATGAACATCGCCGGTGTGGTCCAGTTGAACAGGGCCCGGTAGGCGATCACGCCGCCCGTGCCGATCAGCCGGAAGAGTGCCATCGTCGTTCTCCTCAGGCCAGCGCGAGGGTCGCCGCGGCGCGGGCCCGTCGCTCGACGTACGTCATCATCAGGGCGCCGGAGGCCAGGCAGCCGAGGCTGATCGCCAGGCAGATGCCCAGCGACGGCCAGACCGGGCCACCGCTGGCCGCCTCGTGCACCGCCCGGGCGCCCCAGGTGGTGGGCAGCGCGGCGGCGATCGGGCCGGTCCAGCCGGGCAGCACCGTGAGCGGCACCAGCATCCCGGAGACCAGCCAGATCGGGTACTCCAGCGTGTTGGCCAACGCGTTGGCGTTGCGCATCAGCACGAACGTGCTGGCGAGCAGCAGGCCGAACATGCCCAGGCCGAGCACGCAGCCGGGTGCCGCGACCAGGAAGAGCAGCGGGTGCGCGAAGGTCAGCGGCACGCCGTAGAGCAGCCGGCCCCAGAGCAGGGTGGCGAGCATGGCGTAGGTGCCGGTGACCGCCGTGGACAGGGTGATCGGGAAGATCACCAGCGCGGGCGGGCGCGGTGCCAGCATGAGCATCTCCAGGGTGCCCTGCCAGCGCTGGTTCTGGATGGCGCCGCCGGACCCGAAGAGCACCGACGACCAGACCCCCATCAGCCCGGCGCCGACCGCGGCCTCCAGCAGCCGGCCCGGCTCGCCGCCGGCCCGGAAGAGGTGGACCGCCAGGGTCGCCTGCACCACCGGCACGATCAGCGCGGTCGCGATCTCGAACGGCGAGCGGCTGAGCTGCTTGGTGTGCAGCAGCGCACCCACCCCGATCATGCGCAGCAGACTCACGCGGCCACCCTCTCGGCCGGGCGGGTGGGGGTGTCGACCCGGTTGACGATCGCCACGTACGCGTCCTCGAGGGTGGGCTGGCGGGCGGCGACCCGCCCCAGCCGTACGCCGTCCAGCTCGCGCAGCACGTCGGCCTGCACGTCCACCCCCGCGTCGGACTGCACGGTCAGCACCTGCGCCGCGCCGGTGACCGTCACACTCGCCTCGCGCACACCGGGCAGGGCGTGGACGGCGGCGAGCTGGGCGTCGGTCACCCCGTACGCCTCGACCTCCAGCACCTGCCGGCCGTCGGCGTGCCGCCGCAGCTCGGCCGGCGTGCCGAGGGCCTGGATGGTGCCGTTGGCGATCACCGCGATCCGGTCGCAGAGTTCGTCCGCCTCGGCCATGTAGTGGGTGGTCAGCAGCACCGTGGTGCCGGTGGCGGCCAGATCGGCGACGGTCTGCCGCAGCTCCCGGGCGGCCACCGGGTCCACCCCGATCGACGGCTCGTCGAGGAAGAGCACCCGCGGCCGGTGCAGCAGACCCCGGGCGATGTGCAGGCGCTGCCGCATGCCCCGGGAGTAGCCCTCCACCCGCTCGCGCTCCCGGCCGGTCAGCCGGACCAGCGCCAGCACCTCGGCGATGCGTCGTTGCTGATCCCGCCCCGGCACGCCGTACAGCTCGGCGAAGTAGCGCAGGTTGTCCAGGGCGGACAGCCGTTCGTACAGGCCCCGGTCGCCACCGAAGACGTACCCGATGCGGCGGCGTACCTCCCGGGTCTCCCTGACCACGTCGTGGCCGCAGATCCGCGCGCTGCCGGCGGTCGGGATCAGCAGCGTGTTCAGCAGCTTGATGGTAGTGGTCTTGCCCGCGCCGTTCGGTCCGAGCAGGCCGAACAGCTCCCCGTTGCCGACCGTCAGGTCGACGTCGCGGACCGCTTCCACCTCCCGGCGCTGGGGTCGTAACCATCCCGTCCGGGTGCGGTAGGTGCGCCGCAGGCCGGCCGCCTCGATCGCGTAATCGCTCATGCCGGCCCTCCGCTTCGCTCCGGGCCGTCATGAGGCTCCACCGCACTGAGCCGGATGATTCGCTCGCTTCGTTCGCTCATGGCGGCGAATCTAGGGACGGCGGCGATCCCGCGGAACGGATTCGGCAGTCGCCGAATCCTCAGGCGGAGGCGGTGGCCGGGTCCGCACCGATCAGGGTGACCAGGGCCAGGCCGGCCGGTTCCAGGCCGTACAGGACCCGGCGGCCCACCCGCCGGCGATGCGCCACCCCGGCGGTGAGCAGTGCGGCGAGGTGCTCGGAGACGGTGCTCGGCGCCAGGCCGAGGGTGGCGGCCAGCCCGGCGGTGGTGGCCGGCCGGGTCAGCGCCCGCAGCACCTGGGCCCGGCCCCGGCCGACGAGCACCGCCAGCCGGTCGGGCCCCACGGTGGCCGGCGGGGCGGCGCCGGCCGGCCGGTCCGCCAGCAGGACCGCGCCGCGGGCCTGGTAGGAGACCGCGATGACCTCGGGGTGGTCGGTGGAGTGGGTGAGCGCGCCCCGGGAGAAGATCAGCGGGATCAGCAGCAGCCGCTGGTCGACCGCCTTGAAGCTCCGCTCCGAGGGCTTGACCAGGCTGAGCACCGGCCGTTCCCAGCGGACGCGCTCGTGCAGGTCGGCGAGGAGCGCGTCCGGGCCGTCGGCGGCCAGCGACCGCGCCCGGTGCAGCACCTCCTCGTCCAGGGCTGCCCGCATGGCCGGCCACCAGGGTGCGACCGCCGCGTCCCAGTACGCCTGGATGCCGTCGGCGAGGCGGTCCAGCGCCGCCTGCCGGTCGGTGACGAACGGGCGCAGCCAGTCCGGCAGGTCGTCCGGGTCGTGGTAGCGGGGGATCTGCTCGGCGATCACCTCGGCGGGGGTGGCCCGCAGCGCGGCCAGCTCCTCCTCGAGGGTCGGGCTGGCGCTGGGCGGCACCGGACCGAGGAAGTCCGGGTACCACGGGCCGGTCCGGGTGTAGAGCCGCACCGGGGCGGTCGCGGGCCGTTCGGCGAGCAGCCGCCAGGCGTGCCGGGCCCAGCCGGTGTACGGCCAGGGCGCCTCGTCCCGGTAGCGCTCCAGAAGGTAGAGGCTGCACTTGGCCTCCCAGAGCGGGCTGGTGGCGATCCGGGTACGGGCCAGCGTGGGCTCGTCCAACTCGATCCGGATCACCCGGGCAGCCTAGCTCCGCCGGCGGGGTCGACCCGGGCCGATACTCGGCGGCGGGCCACCCGCCCGGTCGAGTACGCTTGACGGACCAGGCGACGACCCGGCCATCACCGGTGAGCCTCCGGAAGAACGGCCGGGTGACCGGCTCAGTAGAACCGGACGGGACGGCCCGTCACAGCCGGCCAACGAGCGGGCGGTCGCACCTTGACCGCCAAGCGGGGTGGTACCGCGGGCCCAGCCCCGGGCACGCCGACACGGCGTACCGGAGAAGGGCTCGTCCTCGCAGACCCACACGGACATGTGAGCTGCTGAGGAGAGCGACCCCCGATGGCCTATCCGTTGCACGACCCGACCGCCGCCGGCGTCCCGGCGAGCCCGGACCTGCCCGCGGTCGAGCGCCGGGTCCTGGAGCACTGGACGGCCGACAAGACCTTCGAGGCCAGCGTCGAGGCCCGGCCGGCCGGCGAGGACGGGAAGAACGAGTTCGTCTTCTACGACGGCCCGCCCTTCGCCAACGGCCTGCCGCACTACGGCCACCTCTTCACCGGGTACGTGAAGGACGTGGTGCCGCGCTACCAGACCATGCGCGGCCGGCACGTCGAGCGCCGGTTCGGCTGGGACTGCCACGGCCTGCCGGCCGAGGTGGTCGCCGAGAAGCAGCTCGGCATCACCACCAAGGCGGAGATCCTCGACCTCGGCGTGGCCCGGTTCAACGAGGCCTGCCGCACGTCGGTGCTGGAGTTCACCCAGGACTGGGAGCGGTACGTCACCCGGCAGGCCCGCTGGGTCGACTTCGCCAACGACTACAAGACGCTCGACCTGGACTACATGGAGAGCGTCATGTGGGCCTTCAAGACCCTGCACGACAAGGGTCTGGTCTACGAGGGCTTCCGGGTGCTGGCGTACTGCTGGCGGTGCGAGACCCCGCTGTCGAACACCGAGACGCGGATGGACGACGTCTACAAGGACCGGCACGACCCGACGCTGACCGTCTGGTTCGAGCTGACCGCCGACGACTCGGCCCCCGAGCCGGTGCGCGGCCCGGTGCGGCTCGGCGTCTGGACCACCACGCCGTGGACCCTGCCGTCGAACCTGGCGCTCGCCGTCGGCCCCGACATCGAGTACGCCGTGCTGGAGCGCGACGGTGACCGCTACCTGGTCGGCACGGCGCGGCTCGGCGCGTACGCCAAGGAGCTGGAGGGGTACGAGCAGGTCGGCACCGTGCACGGCCGGGACCTGGTCGGGCGCCGCTACACCCCGCTCTACGACTTCCTCGCCGAGCAGGCCGGCGAGAACGCCTACCAGGTGCTCGGCGCGGACTTCGTCACCACCGAGGACGGCACCGGGATCGTCCACCTGGCCCCGGCCTTCGGCGAGGACGACCAGAACACCTGCAACGCGGCGGGCATCCCGACCATCGTCACGGTGGACGACCACACCCGGTTCACCGGGCTGGTCCCCCCGTACCAGGGCGAGCAGGTCTTCGACGTCAACAAGCCGGTGATCCGGGAGCTGAAGGAGCGGGGGGTGGTGCTCCGGCAGGACACCTACACCCACTCCTACCCGCACTGCTGGCGCTGCGACACCCCGCTCGTCTACAAGGCGGTCTCGTCCTGGTTCGTCGCGGTCACCCGGGTCAAGGACCGGATGGTCGAGCTGAACCAGCAGATCAACTGGACGCCGGCGCACATCAAGGACGGCTCGTTCGGCAAGTGGCTGGCCAACGCCCGCGACTGGTCGATCAGCCGGAACCGGTTCTGGGGCTCGCCGATCCCGGTGTGGAAGTCCGACGACCCGAACTACCCGCGGGTCGACGTGTACGGCTCGCTGGCCGACATGGAGCGGGACTTCGGCGTGCGCCTGACCGACCTGCACCGGCCGGCGGTGGACGACCTGGTCCGCCCCAACCCGGACGACCCGACCGGGAAGTCGATGATGCGCCGGGTGCCGGAGGTGCTGGACTGCTGGTTCGAGTCCGGCTCGATGCCGTTCGCCCAGGTGCACTACCCGTTCGAGAACCGCGAGTGGTTCGAGCACCACTATCCGGGCGACTTCATCGTCGAGTACATCGGGCAGACCCGCGGCTGGTTCTACACCATGCACGTGCTGGCCACCGCGCTGTTCGACCGGCCGGCGTTCCGCAACTGCCTCAGCCACGGCATCCTGCTCGGCTCCGACGGGCGCAAGATGTCCAAGAGCCTGCGCAACTACCCGGACGTCTACCACATCTTCGACGCGTACGGGTCGGACGCGATGCGCTGGATGCTGATGTCCTCGCCGGTGCTGCGCGGCGGGGACATGGCGGTCACCGAGACGCTCATCCGGGACGCGGTGCGCCAGGTGCTGCTGCCGCTGTGGAACGTCTGGTACTTCTTCTCGCTCTACGCCAACGCCGACGGCTACACGGCGAAGCGGCGCACCGATTCGACGCACCTGCTCGACCGGTATGTGCTGGCGAAGACGAACGAGCTGGTGTCGACGGTCCAGGGTCAGCTCGACGCGTACGACATCTCGGGCGCCTGCGCGACCGTCCGGTCCTACCTGGACGCGCTGACCAACTGGTACGTGCGCCGCTCGCGGGACCGGTTCTGGGCGGGCGACGCCGACGCGTTCGACACGCTGTGGACGGTGCTGGAGACGCTCTGCCGGGTGGTGGCGCCGCTGGCGCCGCTGACCGCGGAGGAGATCTGGCGCGGGCTCACCGGCGAGCGGTCGGTGCACCTCACCGACTTCCCGTCGGCGGAGGAGTTCCCGGCCGACCACGAGCTGGTGGCCGCCATGGACAACGTGCGGGCGGTCGCCTCGGCGGCGCTGTCGCTGCGCAAGGCCAAGGGCCTGCGGGTCCGGCTGCCGCTGTCGAAGCTGACCGTGGCCTCCCCGGTCGCGGCCCAGCTGCGGCCCTTCGCCGACCTGGTCGCCGACGAGGTCAACGTGAAGGCGGTGGAGTTCACCGACGAGGTGTCCGCGTACTGCCAGCAGGTGCTGACCGTGGTGCCCCGGGCGCTCGGCCCGCGGGTCGGCAAGGCGGTCCAGCAGGTGATCAAGGCGGTCAAGGCGGGGGAGTGGGAGCTCCGCGACGGCGCCCCGGTCGCCGCCGGGGTCACCCTCGCCGAGGGCGAGTACGAGCTGCGCCTGGTCGCCGCCGACGCCGAGCACTCCGCGCCGCTGCCCGGCGGTGAGGGCGTCGTCGTGCTGGACACCGAGGTCACCCCGGAGCTGGCCGCCGAGGGGCTGGCCCGGGACGTGGTCCGGGTGGTCCAGCAGGCCCGCCGGGACGCCGACCTGGACGTCTCGGACCGGATCGTGGTGGCCGTCTCCGCCTCGGAGGAGGTCCGCGCGGCGGTCGCCGCGTACACCGAGTTCGTGGCCCGGGAGGTGCTGGCCGACACGGTCGACTTCGCCGAGGGCGTCGACGGCTTCGCCGGCGAGGTCGGCGAGGGCGAGCGGGTGACGGTGGCGGTCCGGCGGGTATGAGGTCGTGACCGTGGGTCCGGCGGCGTCTGCGCGCCGCCGGGCCCCCCGCAGACGGCTGACCACCCGATCCGCCGGATGCGCACCCGTCCGCTACCGTGACAGCGCCTGTTCACGTACGACCGCCGGAGGACCCGTGCCCCTGCTCTACACCATCGGCAAGCTCACCGTGGCGCCCGCGCTCCGGTTGGCCTTCCGTCCGCACGTGGAGGGGTTGGAGCACATTCCGGCGACCGGCGGGGCGATCTTCGCGGGCAACCATCTCTCCGTCGCCGACGAGCTGCTGCTCGGCACGGTGGTGCCCCGGCACCTGGCCTTCTGGGCCAAGTCGGAGTACTTCAAGGGCACCGGGGTGAAGGGCGTCTTCTCGAAGTTCGTGCTCACCGGGCTGGGCGCCATCCCGGTCGAACGGGCCGGCGGCCGGGCGGCGCTGTCCGCGTTCGACGCCGCGATCCCGGTGCTCAAGGCCGGCGACCTCGTGGCCGTCTACCCGGAGGGCACCCGCTCGCCCGACGGCCGGCTCTACCGGGGGCGGACCGGCGCGGCCCGGCTGGCGGTGGCGGCCGGCGTGCCGATCATCCCGGTGGGCGTGACCGGCACCGACAAGGCGCAGCCCATCGGCACGCGGGTGCCCCGGCCGGGCCGGGCCGAGATCACCATCCGGTTCGGCAAGCCGCTGGACTTCACCGGCCGGTCCGACGACCGCACCTCGCTGCGGGAGATGACCGACGAGATGATGGCCGAGATCCAGAAGCTCACCGGTCAGGAGTACGTGCCGCGGTACGCGCCCAAGCGCGCCGAGCCCCCCGCCGAACCGACCGCCTGACACGTCACGGCGGGTCGCTGCCGCGCCGCGCCTCCTGGGCGACCACCGCGTCCAGGTCGCCGAGGAGTGCCAGCTGCTTCATGGCCCGCGCCATCCGGGCGTTCGCCGGGATGCGGTCGCGGTTACCGGCCAGGAACGCCCAGTAGCCGGCGGTGAACGGGCAGGCGTCCGCGCCGAGCCGCTGGCGGGGATCGTAGCGGCAGCCGCCGCAGTAGTCGCTCATCCGGTTGATGTACGCGCCGCCGGCGACGTACGGCTTGGTGGTCATCCGGCCCAGGTCGGCGTACTGGCTCAGGCCCACCACGTTGCCGGTCATCGCCCAGTCGTAGCCGTCCACGAACCGCGTGTGGAACCACTCGACCAGCTCCGACGGGCGCCAGCCGCGCTGCAGGGCGTAGTTGCCGAGCACCATGAGCCGGGGGCTGTGGTGCACCCAGCCCCGGTCGCGGACGCCGGCGAGCGCGTCGCGCAGGCAGCGCGCGTCGACCGACTCGGCGTCCAGGTCGCGCCACCAGTCCGGCAGCGAGCGGCGGGCGCCCAGCTCGTTGCTGTCCCGCCAGCCCCGCTCGAAGTACCAGTAGGTGTGCCAGATGTAGTCCCGCCAGCCCAGCATCTGCCGGACGAAGCCCTCCACGGCGGCCAGCGGCGCCTCCCGCCTCCGGTACGCCCGCTCGGCGCCCCGGACCGCCGCCATCGGGTCCAGCAACCCGAGGTTGAACGAGGACGACAGCGTGCTGTGCGCCAGCCACGGGTCGGTGGAGAGCATGGCGTCCTCGTACCGGCCGAACGCCGTGAGCCGGTGCCGGAGGAAGTGCCGCAGCCGCGACCTCGCCTCGCCGGTGGTGGCCGGGAAGCGGCGCGGCCCGTCCCGCCCGGTGAACCGGATGCCCTCCCGCGCCCAGCGGTCCAGGTCGGCCCGGACCTCCGCGTCGATGTCGTCCTCCGCCGGCATCGCCGGGGCCGGGACGTCGAGCCGGCCGTCCTTCGGCGGCGGGTCCCGGTTCTCGGTCTCGAAGCTCCACCGGCCGCCGGCCGGCCCTGGGCCGTCCATGAGCACCCGGTGGTGCTCCCGGGCGAACCGGTAGAACGCCTCCATCCGCAGCGCGCCCCGCCGGCCGTCGGCCCAGTCCGCGAAGTCGGCCAGGCTGGTCACATATCCCCGGGCCGGCAGCACGGTGACCGTGTCCAGCCCCCGGACGAACTCCAGCGCCCGCCGCGAGGTCGGGTGGCACACCTCCAGCGGCTCGCCGACCTGCCGCAGCGCCTGACCGTACGTCTCACCGCGCACGAAGATCGCCTGGTCGCCCAGCTCGGCCGCGCGGTGCCGGAGCGCGGAGAGGATCAGGTGCGCCTTCTGCCGGTGGAAGACATGCCGCCGGAAGACCGCCTTGGACTCGACGAGGAGAACCGGCTGCGTCCGCTCGTCGAGGAAGTGCGGCCCCAGCTGGTCAGCGAAGAGCCAACGCCGCGGCATGTCCAGATTGTCACCCCTCGGACCGATCCGGCCCGGGAGGAAGACGGAACCTTTACGTGTTCGATACGTTGCGAACGGTGACGGTCGCTCAGGACTGCTCGGGAGTGACCACCTTCTGGCGCAGGTCGTCCAGCAGCCGGCCGCTGTCCTCCACGGACAGTCGGGTGAAGACACCGGTGGCCAGGCTGCCGTGGTCGACCGAGGTGCACACCACCACGGTGTCGCCGTCGGCCCGGCCCACCGCGCACCGCTCGTACCGGCCGCGGACGCCGGTCTCCACCGGCACCGAGGGCGCGAGGTCGTACCGGTCGGTGAGGCGGGCCAGCTCGGCCTGCGCGTCCGACTCCGGGCTCAGCCGGAACCCGGTGCCGCCGAAGAGGGTGACCCGCTTGCCGTCGTTCGTGGTGTAGATGCCGGCGAAGGTGTCCTCGGCGAGCAGGTGCGCCTGGCGTACCTGCGACTTCAGCTCGGCGGCGTCGGCCTGGCTGCGCTCGTCCTGGCGCAGCCGCAGCGAACCGAGCTGGTCGGGCAGGCTCGCGCTCGCCGGGTACTGGCTGGAGAGCGGCTGGGCCCACCAGAGCGGCACGCCGCAGCAGCAGGCCACGCTGAGCAGCAGCACCCAGGGCCAGCGGCGCCGGCGGCGGACCGGCACGGCCACGTACCCCTTGGGTGGCCGCCACCCGGGCGGCGTGGCCACCGGCGGCGGGGTCTTCCCGCGGCGCTGCTTCGGCACCGCGGGCGGGGCCATCGGCGGCGGGGCAACCGGCCGGGCGACCGGCGGCGGGACCGGGACGGCCGGCGGGCTGACCGGCGGCGCCGCGGCCACCGGCGGGGCGGGGTGGGCCGGTGGGTGCGGCGCCGGGTAGGGGGCCGTGTAGGGGAGGGTCGGCGGCAGCGCCGGGAAGTCGGCGGAGTGCAGGTCCCAGCCGGTGGTGTCCACGCCCGCCCACGGGTCGACCGGGACCTGGTGCTCCGGCGAGTCGACCGGCGGCGGGGTGGGCTCGGCCGACTCGCCCCAGGCGCGCTTGCGCGGCGGCGGGGGCGGGACCGCGGCGGACCCGCTCCAGCGGGGGGCGGGGGGCTTGGGCGGCGTCTCGACCCAGGTGGGGTCCGGCCGCTGCTCCACCCGGGTGGCGTCGGGACGGGGTGCGACCGAGGCGGAGCCGGCGGCGCGGGCGGAACCGGGCACGGCGGCGGACCCGCGGGCGGGAGAGGCCGGCGAGACCGGGGTGGGGTCGGGGTCCGGCGCGGCCGGGGGCGGGGACTCCAACCCGGCTCCGGCGTCCGGCGCCGCCTGCGCGTCGGGGTTGGCCTGCGCGTCGGGGTTGGCCTGCGCGTCGGGGTTGGCCTGCGCGTCGGGGTCGGCCTGCGCGTCGGGGTTGGCCTGCACGTCGGGGTCGACTTGCGCGGCGGGTTCCGACTGCGCGGCCGCTTCGGGGTGCGCGGTGGGCTCGCCCTCCGGCGCAGGCTCGGCCGATGCGGCGGGCTGCGGGTCCGGTGCGGTGGGCCGGGCCTGGGCGTCCGGCGCGGACTCCGCCGGCGCGGACTCCGGCGGAGACGACGCGTCCGTCGTGGGCGGGAGCGCGGCGTCGGCCTGCGGTGGAAGGTCGGCCGGAGGCCCGATGACCACCGGATCCTCGGTCCGGCCGGTGGCCGGGGTGCCCCCGTCGGCCGGCCGGTCCGCCCCCGGCTGCGGCTGCGACATCGCGGCAATCTCCTCTCGCGCCGTTGCGAGGTTAGTACCGCCCCGCCACCCCCGACGAATCCCCGACCCACCCCCCCGCCCGTCCCGCTCGTCGATCAAGAGGTTTGCGTCGGGATCCGCGCCGATCTCGACGCAAACCTCTTGATCAACGCGGCAGGGGGCGGGGTGGGGAGGCTGCGGGGCGGGTGGGGTGGGTGGCGATGCGGCGTGGGCGGTGGCCGGGGACCGCGTACCCTTGGGCATCATGAGTGCCCCGTCGACGACGCCGCGCCCGACCGCGGCCAATTCCGTGTGGCCGCGGCTGGAGCCGCTGCTGCCCCAGGTGACCAAGCCCATCCAGTACGTGGGTGGCGAGCTGGGCGCGGTGGTCAAGGACTGGGACACCGCGACCGTCCGGTGGGCGCTCATGTACCCCGACGCGTACGAGGTGGGCCTGCCCAACCAGGGTGTGCAGATCCTCTACGAGGTGCTCAACGAGCTGCCCGACGTGCTCGCCGAGCGGACGTACGCGGTCTGGCCGGACCTGGAGAAGCTGATGCGCGCCCACGGCGTGCCGCAGTTCACCGTCGACGCCCACCGCGCGGTGCGCGACTTCGACGTGTTCGGCGTCTCCTTCTCCACCGAGCTGGGCTACACCAACCTGCTCACCGCGATCGACCTGGCCGGCATCCCGCTGCTGGCCGCCGACCGCACCGAGGCCGACCCGGTGATCGTGGCCGGCGGCCACGCCGCGTTCAACCCGGAGCCGATCGCCGACTTCGTCGACGCCGCCGTGCTCGGCGACGGCGAGGAGGCGGTGCTGGAGATCACCGCGATCGTGCGGGACTGGAAGGCCGAGGGCTGCCCGGGCGGCCGGGACGAGCTGCTGCTGCGGCTGGCCCGCACCGAGAGCATCTACGTGCCGCGTTTCTACGACGTGGACTACCTGCCGGACGGCCGGATCCAGCGGGTCGTGCCGAACCGCCCCGACGTGCCGTTCCGGGTGCACAAGCGCACGACCATGGACCTGGACGCCTGGCCGTACCCGAAGAAGCCGCTCGTGCCGCTGGCCGAGACGGTCCACGAGCGGTACGCGGTGGAGATCTTCCGCGGCTGCACCCGGGGCTGCCGGTTCTGCCAGGCGGGCATGATCACCCGCCCGGTGCGCGAGCGCTCGATCACCACGGTCGGCCAGATGGTGCAGCAGGGGCTGGAGTTCTCCGGCTTCCACGAGGTGGGCCTGCTGTCGCTGTCGTCGGCCGACCACTCCGAGATCGGCGACATGTGCTCCGGCCTCGCCGAGCAGTACGCGGGCACCAACGTCTCGCTCTCGCTGCCGTCGACCCGGGTGGACGCCTTCAACATCGACCTGGCGCAGGAGCTGTCCCGCAACGGCCGGCGGACCGGCCTGACCTTCGCCCCCGAGGGCGGGTCGGAGCGGATCCGCAAGGTCATCAACAAGATGGTGTCGAAGGACGACCTCATCCGCACCGTGGTGACCGCGTACACCAACGGGTGGCGGCAGGTGAAGCTCTACTTCATGTGCGGCCTGCCGACCGAGACCGACGCCGACGTCCTCGAGATCGCCGACATGGCGCACGAGGTCATCCGGGCCGGCCGGGCGGCCACCGGGTCCAAGGACATCCGCTGCACCGTCTCGATCGGTGGCTTCGTGCCGAAGCCGCACACCCCGTTCCAGTGGGCCGCCATGGAGCGCCCGGAGGTCATCGACCACCGGCTCAAGCTGCTCAAGCAGGCGATCAACAGCGACCGCTCGCTGGGCCGCGCCATCGGCTACCGCTACCACGACGGTGAGCCGTCGCTCATCGAGGGCCTGCTGTCCCGGGGCGACCGCCGGGTCGGCGCGGTGATCCGCAAGGTCTGGGAGAACGGCGGCCGGTTCGACGGCTGGAGCGAGCACTTCTCCTACCAGCGCTGGGTGGACGCGGCGGCCGAGGTGCTGCCGGCGTACGGGGTGGACCTGGACTGGTTCACCACCCGGGAGCGCGACGAGCTGGAGGTCCTGCCCTGGGACCACCTCGACTCGGGCCTGGACAAGGACTGGCTCTGGCAGGACTGGCAGGACTCGCTCGCCGAGTACGAGCAGGACGACTGCCGCTGGACGCCCTGCTTCGACTGCGGCGTCTGCCCCTCCATGGACACCGAGATCCAGATCGGCCCGACCGGCCGGAAGCTGCTGCCGTTGACCCCGGTCAACGGTCTGAAGCTGCCCGCCGGCGCCCAGCAGTAGCACCGCCGACGCACACCGGAGCGCGGGATCCCTCGGGGTCCCGCGCTCCGTCACATTCCGGGACGCGTCGCCCGTCGATGTCCCGTGACGCGGGGTGGGGGTGCCCCGACTGGCTGTCTCTCGATACGCTGCGTCCGTATTGGACCGGCCGGAGGCCGGCAGCGGGGAGGGCAGCAGCATGGGCGACATCAGGCCGCCGGACACCGGCGATCTGCACGTCAGCGTCGAGGACCTGGACGCCGCGGCGGACTACGTCGAGCGCCTCAAGCAGTATGTCGACGACACCATCAGCTACGAGATGGAACGCATCAAGGAGCGGATGAAGGGCGACAGCAACAACGCGCAGACGGTGCCCAACGGCACGCCGTTCGGCGCGTACGAGGACGCACGCATGCAGTGGCAGGCGCTGACGAAGTCGACGGCGAACATGGAGGCCCACCTCAAGGCGCTCTCCACCAAGCTCGCCAACCTGAAGCAGGGCACCGAGGACATCGCGAAGGCGTTCCGCGACACCGAGGCCCGCAATGCCGCCAACGGCAAGGAGATCGAGCGGATGCTGGAATCCGCCGCCCCGCCGCCGGCGACGGGCGAGCAGCCCACCTACCCGTACACGGCCTGAGGGGGAGAGGGTCATGGCTGGAGGAACCTGGGAGCGGTGCGTCCGCGAGGTGACGCTGTCGGCGGACCCGGAGACGGTCGGCTCGGTCGGGATGGGGTGGAGCAACCTCTCCACCGGCCTGGGCTACCTGCGGGACTCGCTCGTCGGTCGGTCCTTCGTCGGCCCGATCGCGCCCGGCAAGGAGCGCCCGCACAGCGGCGGCCTGCCCGGCCTGCTCAGCGGCTGGAAGGGCAGCGGCGGCGACGCGTACCGCGAGCACCTGGGCGAGATCGGCAAGGAGATCGAGGACCTCATCACCCACGCGAGCAACGTCAGCGGCGCGCTGTCGCGGATCGAGGGTGACATCCGCAAGTCGGTGGCGAGCATCCCGATCCCGCTGATGGACGACTTCGGCTGGAACGAGTGGAGCCTGCCCAACGGCACCGAGCTCGACGACGCCCGCGACGGCGAGAGCGCCTCGGGCTTCCTGGCCGCGCTGCGCAAGGACTACCAGAGCAACCCGGCCTCGTACGCCGACGGCGCGTTCCGCGACAAGGCCGACGACCTCGAGGCGACCATGAAGGTCGACGGCAACGCCAGCGACAACAAGCGTGGCGGCTGGTGGGACACCAAGTCGCACCTGGACAACTGGTACCGGGACAACCAGCAGGCGGCCAACTCGGCGATGTCGCCGCTGCCCGCCGCGGTGGAGACGGAGCGGCCCAAGCTGGTCGTGCCGAACCCGAAGGGCAGCATCGACGACTACCGCCCCGACGACCGCAAGCCGCCGTCCGGCCTGCCGGGCGGTGGTGGTGGTGGCGTCGGTGGCGGTGGCGCGGGCGGCGGCTTCGGTGGCGGCGCGCCCTCCCTCGGCAGCACCGGCGTCGGCGGTGGCGGCGGCGGGGGCTCCTTCGACGGCGGCTCCCTGACGCCCCCGCCCACCACCGGCGGTCCGGACTTCGGCGGCGGTAGCGGCGGCGGTGCCGGCAGCTACACCCCGCCGTCCACCGGCGCGGGCTACCCGGGCACCGGGACGGGTGACCACGACTACGGCACCGGCCTGGCCGGCGCCGGCGGGCCGAGCAGCATCGGCGGTGGCTACGGCGGCACCGGCGGTCTCGGTGGCGGCGTCAACTCCGCCGGGCTCGGTGGCGCCGGTGGCGGCTTCGGTGGCGGTGGCGCGGGCCTCGGCTCGGCCGGCGGCATCGGTGGCGGTGGTGTCGGCGCGGCCGGCGGGATCGGCATGGGCGGCATCCCCGGCATGGTCGGCGGCGGCAACGGCAAGGTGCCCCCGATGACCAGCGCGGCCAGCGCGCTGCGCAACGCGGCGGGCGCCGGCGCGGGCGCGGGCGGCGCGCGCGGTGCCGGCATGATGGGCGGCGGCATGATGGGCGGCGGGCACGGCGGCGCCGGGCACGGCGGCAGCGGCAGCGAGCACTCGTCGTGGTTGACTGAGGACGACGATCCGTGGGGCAGCGGTGACGCCGCGTCCCCCGGCATCCTGCGCTGAGGACGGACGGATGAGGTTGCACGTGGGCGCGCTCCGCCCGGTCGCGGCCGGCCTGGTGGCCGGGCTCATGGTGCTGGGGGCCGCCCAACCGGCGGCCGCCGCGCCGCGACGGGCCGAGCAGTGGTATCTGGACGAGCTGCGCATCGACCAGGCGCACCGGCTCTCCACCGGGCGCGGGGTGACGGTCGCCGTGGTGGACAGCGGCGTCGACGCCACCCACCCGGAGCTGGCCGGCCAGGTGCTCGCCGGTGGCCGCAGCTACGGCGCCCCCGGTGACGGACGCGCCGACGCGGAGGGCCACGGCACCCATATGGCCGGCATCATCGCGGCGCGCAACGCCGGTTCGGACGGGGTGACCGGCATCGCGCCGGGCGCGCGGATCCTGCCGATCAAGACCAAGCCGGGCAAGGGGGAGATCAGCGAGGCGGCGTCGGCCCAGGGCATCCGGATGGCCGTCGACGGCGGCGCCAAGGTCGTCAACCTGTCCTACGGCAGCATGGGCGCGGCGTCCGCCGACGAGGAGGCGGCGATCCGGTACGCCCTCGACCGGGACGTGGTCGTGGTGGCCGGCGCCGGCAACACCGCCCGAGGGGACAGCGAGGTGATCAGCCCGGCCAACGTCTCCGGGGTGATCGCGGTGACCGGCACGACCCGGGGCGGGCGCTTCTGGTCCGGCTCGGTCCAGGGGCCCGAGGCCGTGGTGGCCGCCCCCGCCGACGGCATCTACAACGCGGGCCGGGACCACGGCTACGGCTGGGGTGACGGCACCTCGGACGCCACGGCGATCGTCTCGGGCATCGCGGCGCTCATCCGCGCGAAATACCCGGACCTCTCCGCGCCCAACGTGATCAACCGGATCATCCGCACCGCCCGGGACGCCGGCCCGCCCGGCCGCGACCCGCAGTACGGCTTCGGTCGGGTGGACCCGGTGGCGGCGCTCACCGCCAAGGTGCCGGCGGTCTCGGCGAATCCGCTTCTCGGCGGGCCCGCGGCCAGCCCGGCCCCGCCGCAGGCCGCCGAGGACGACGACTTCGACGTGACGAAGTACGGCGACCGGGGCGGCCCCACCGACCAGCAGGTCATGGTCATCGGCATCGGCATCGCCGTGGTGCTCCTGGTGCTGGTGGCGCTGGTGGTCTTCCTGATCTGGAACCGGCGCCGCTACCGCCGGGAGGCGGCCCGGGCGGCCGCCGTGCCGGACCATCTGCTCGACCAGGGCGCCGGGGGTGGCTACGGCACCCCGCCCGTCCCGGCCGGCTACCACGCCCCGCCGGGCGCGCCGGGTGTCCCGGCCCCGCCGGGCGCCAACCCCTACGCCCCGCCGCCCGGCCACGTTCCGCCGCCGCCGGGGACGTACCCGCCGCCGGGCGGGAACCGGTCCTGACACTGCGGTGGCCGGCCAGGTGACCTGTGTGTCGCCGGCCGGCCACCGTCGTCTCCGGGCAGCGGGCCATCCCCTCGTTGACCGGTTCGAGCCGGTTCGTCCGGCCGCTTCCGCCGCCCCGGCTGCGGGCCACGCCGGCCGCTGCGCCAGGATGGGACCGACACGCAGGCACAGCCGAGGAGCTCACGATCGCCAGAAAGCCTCAACCCGAGGGCGGCCAGGCGCCGGTCGTCCAGCGGGTCCGGATCCGGTACGCCAAGCGTGGACCGCTGCGGTTCACCTCGCACCGGGACTTCGCCCGGGCCTTCGAGCGCGCGTTGCGCCGGGCCGGCGTACCGATCGCCTTCTCCCAGGGTTTCACCCCGCACCCGAAGATCTCGTACGCCTCGGCCGCGCCGACCGGCGTGGCCAGCGAGGCCGAGTACCTGGAGATCGGCCTGCGCGAGCCGGTCGACCCGGAGCAGCTGCGGGCGGCGCTGGACGCCGCCCTGTCGCCCGGGCTCGACGTGCTGGACGCGGTGGAGGCCGCCGGCGGCAGCCTGGCCGACCGGATCGAGGCCTCCCGCTGGCGGATCGAGCTGCCCGAGGTCGACCCGGCCGCGCTGGAGCGGGCCGTGAGCGCGTTCACCGCCGCCGAGGAGATCCAGGTCGAGCGGATGACCAAGCAGGGGCGGCGCACCTTCGACGCCCGCGCGGCCGTCATGGCCATCGATGCGCTGCCGCCGTCCGAGACGCCTTCCGGGGCGACGGCCGTACCGTGTGCGATACTCGAACTGGTCGTACGGCAGGTCACCCCCTCCGTTCGACCCGATGACGTCCTTTCCGGCCTCCGCGTGGTGGCCGACCTGGAGCCGCCGGTCTCACCGAGTGTGATTCGGCTGGCGCAGGGCACGTTGACCGCGCAGGGCGAGATCGTCGATCCGTTGGACGCGGATCGCGACGGGGCAGCCATCGGAGAACGCTGACCGACGGTCAGTGTTCTGGCAGGCAGACTTCGGCGGCCGCGCACCTGCGCGACCGGCGGAAACACCTTTTGCGGCGACCCTGCGTGGCAGCGCTCACCCGCGCCCGGGGCAGCCAGAACTGGAGAACGTCCATGCTCGAGAACGAGCCCGAGGGCGGCGAACGGACCGGCGCAGAGCCGGCCGAGGCAACCGCCACCAGCCGCACCGACAGCACCGCCGAGGTCAAGCCGCCGGCCCGCAAGCGGGCCAGCCGCCGCAAGGCCGCTCCGCTGAACCAGCCGGAGCAGACCGACGCGCCGGTCGAGGCGCACACCCCGGCGACCGGGACCGGTGAGACGCCGCAGGCCGAGGTGTTCGCCCCGGTGGCCGGGGACCTGGAGGCCGCGCCGAAGACCCGGCGGCGGCGCAAGGCGACCCCCGCCAAGGCGACCGAGGAGCCGATGGTCGCGGCCGGGGCGGAGGCCGCCTCGGCCGAGGTGGTGCCACCGGTCAAGGTCACCCGCACCCGCCGCCGCAAGGCCACCCCGCCGCCGGCCGAGGCCGTCGCGGACGAGCCGCCGACCGGTGCGCCCGCCGAGACCGCCGGGCCCGCGGTCGAGCCGCACGCGGTCGCCGAGCCGCAGGCCGACACCGAGCCGCCCGCCGCCCCGGAGCCCCCGGCGCCCGCCCAGGGCGAGCCGGAGAACGAGGACGAGGACGCGGTCGGCGAGGACGCCGAGGACGAGCCGGCCCCCGGCGACCGGGACGCCGACGAGGCCGCCCTGGCCCGCGCCGGCGGTCCGGAGGACCGGACCGGGGAGGTGTCGCCGGGCGCCGCGGTGCCGGGTCCCGTCGAGGAGCCGGCCGAGGAGCCCGCACCGACCGGCCGTCGCCGCCGCGCCGCGCTCTCCGCGCCGACCGTCCTGTTCATGCCTCCGCAGCCCGAGGAGGCCCCGGTCGTCCGGGTCACCTACCCGGTCGCCGAGGAGCCGGTCGAGGAGCCGGCGGAGACCGGCCGGCGCCGCCGCCGGGGTCGTCGCGAGGCCGAGCCGGCCGAGGTCGAGGCCGAGGTCGAGGAGGAGCCGACCGCCGAGGCCGAGGAGATCGCCGAGGCGGAGGAGGACGAGGACGAGGCGGCCCTGCGTCGTCGCCGTCGTCGTGGCCGCCGGGGCCGCGGTCGCGGTCGGGGCGCCGAGGAGGCGGAGGACGAGGAGGCCGAGGAGGCCGTTCGCGCCGAGTCCGCCGAGGCCGAGGCCGAGGAGACCGAGGACGAGGAGGAGGCCGAGGGCGAGGGGCTGACCCGCCGCCGCCGTCGGCGCCGCCGCCGGGGCGCGGGTGAGGCGGAGACCGCCGCCGAGGACGGCGTGCCGACCGTCGTCAAGATCCGCGAGCCGCGCAAGGCCGTCGACGAGGTGCAGGGCGTTTCCGGCTCGACGCGGCTGGAGGCCAAGCGGCAGCGCCGCCGGGACGGCCGCGAGCAGCGGCGTACCCGCCCGCCGATCCTCAGCGAGTCGGAGTTCCTGGCCCGCCGCGAGGCGGTCGACCGGGTGATGGCGGTCCGCCAGCGGGGCGACCGGACGCAGATCGCCGTCCTCGAGGACGGTGTGCTGGTCGAGCACTACGTGACCCGCAACTCGTCCGGCACCATGGCCGGCAACGTGTACCTGGGCAAGGTGCAGAACGTCCTGCCCAGCATGGAGGCGGCCTTCGTCGACATCGGGCGCGGCCGCAACGCCGTGCTCTACGCCGGTGAGGTCAACTGGGACACCAGCGGCCTGGAGGGCCGGGCCCGTTCGATCGAGCAGGCGCTCCGGTCCGGCGACTCGGTGCTGGTGCAGGTCACCAAGGACCCGATCGGGCACAAGGGCGCCCGGCTGACCAGCCACATCGCGCTCTCCGGCCGGCACCTGGTGTACGTGCCGAACGGCAACGCCTCCGGCATCAGCCGGAAGCTGCCGGACACCGAGCGCAAGCGGCTGCGGGACATCCTCAAGAAGCTGGTGCCGGACGGCGCCGGGGTGATCGTCCGGACGGCCGCCGAGGGCGCCAGCGAGGACGAGCTGGCCCGGGACGTCAAGCGGCTCCAGGCGCAGTGGGAGGAGATCCAGGCCAAGGCGGCCGAGGGTGGCGCCCCGGTGCTGCTCTACGAGGAGCCCGACCTGGTCATCCGGGTGGTCCGGGACCTGTTCAACGAGGACTTCCGCGAGCTGGTCATCGAGGGCGAGCCGGCGTACGACCTGGTCGAGTCCTACCTGTCGCACGTCTCGCCCGACCTGGTGGCCCGGCTGCGCCGGCACGCCGGCACCACCGACGTCTTCGCCGAGTACCGGATCGACGAGCAGATCCTCAAGGGGCTGGACCGGAAGGTCTTCCTCCCGTCCGGCGGCTCGCTCGTGATCGACCGGACCGAGGCGATGACCGTCATCGACGTCAACACCGGCAAGTACACCGGCTCCGGGGGGAACCTGGAGGAGACGGTCACCCGGAACAACCTGGAGGCGGCCGAGGAGATCGTGCGCCAGCTCCGGCTGCGCGACCTCGGCGGCATCGTGGTGATCGACTTCATCGACATGGTGCTGGAGTCGAACCGGGAGCTGGTGCTGCGCCGGCTCACCGAGTGCCTCGGCCGGGACCGCACCAAGCACCAGGTCACCGAGATCACCTCGCTCGGCCTGGTGCAGATGACCCGCAAGCGGATCGGCGCGGGCCTGCTGGAGGCGTTCAGCGAGACCTGCGAGTGCTGCAAGGGCCGGGGCGTCATCATCCACACCGAGCCGGTGCCGGAGAAGCCGCGCGGCGGCGCGGGGGAGAGGGTCAAGGCGGTGGCCTCGGCCGTCACCAGCCCCGCCACCGAGGAGAAGGGGCGCCGCCGGGGTCGCAAGGCCGCCGCGGAGAAGCCCGCGGCGGAGGCCGCGGAGCAGCCCACCCCGGCGGCGCCGGAGAAGGCCGTCGCCGAGGTGGTCGACGGCTCGGACGACGACTACTACGACACCCAGGGCTACGACCTGTCCCGGTTCGAGACGGAGACGGCGGCCGCCCCGGCGGTGGCGGACAGCCAGCAGGGCGACTCGGCCCGGCTGGCCGCCGCGGACGACCCGGACGCCATCGGCGACGGGGACGAGGACGGCGCCGAGAGCGGCACCGCCCGCCGGCGTTCCCGGCGCGGCGGCGCCCGGCGGCGTACCCGGCCGTGAGCCGCTGACCTGCACGGCGTTTGACAGGGCCCCTGCACCGGCAACAGAGTCCGGGGCAGGGGCCCTGCCGTGTCCGTCGACCCCCGGTCGGAACGGCCGGCCCCGGAGGGAGGAGACATGCGTCGCGTGTTCGCGGTCACCGCGCTGACCGGGATCCTGCTGGCCGGCGCGGGCTGCGCCGACCGGGGCGAGGATCCCTTCGCCGTGGGCTTCGCCTCACCGGCCCCACCGCCCACGGCGGCCACACCGGCGCCGACGGTCACCGGCGACCCGGGTGTCTGCGCCCGCGCCAAGCAGGCCGGCTCCGCGGCCGTGCAGACGTACGTGTTCAAGCTGGCCGAGATGCTGCGCGCCACCGGCCGCGGCGACCGCACGGCCGCGGACGCCGCCCGGCGGGACGCGGAGACGGCCCTCACCGGCTGGCGGGACGCGCTGCGGGAGCAGTCCGGGCAGGCCGCCGACCCGCGGCTGCGTACCCTGCTGGCGGACCTCGCCAGCGAGGTCGCCGGGCTCGGCACGGACGTGCAGGCGATCGACGAGACGGAGTTCGACCGGCTCCAGGGGCGGCTCGACGAGCTCTGTCCGGCCTGACCCGGCGGCCCGGTTTGGGCGGCGGGCCGGTCATGGCGTACGCTTGCCTGCGGCGCACTTTTGGTGTGCTGAGTTCCCGCGTGCCCGCGCTGCCGGTGTCACGGCTCCCGGCGAGACGCCGTGGGAACGACTGGCCGGTAACGGTGGGAAAAGACGCTAGCAGCCTCAACGACAGGGAGTCCGCCTCCGATGTACGCGATCGTCAAGACCGGCGGCAAGCAGTACAAGGTCGCCGAGGGCGACGTGATCGAGGTCGAGAAGCTCGCCGGTGCCCCCGGCGACGCGGTGAAGCTCACCGCGGTGCTCCTCGTCGACGGTGACGACCTGGTGACCGACGCTACGAAGCTTGCCAAGGTTGCGGTGTCCGGCGAGATCGCCGCGCACACCAAGGGCCCGAAGATCCGGATCCACAAGTTCAAGAACAAGACCGGCTACCACAAGCGCCAGGGTCACCGCCAGCCGCTGACCCAGGTCAAGGTGACCGGCATCTCCAGCGGGAAGTAGGTCGTCCTCCAATGGCTCACAAAAAGGGTGCGTCCAGCTCGCGTAACGGTCGCGATTCCGCGGCCCAGCGGCTCGGCGTGAAGCGCTTCGGTGGTCAGGTCGTCAGCGCGGGTGAGATCCTCATCCGTCAGCGTGGCACCAAGTTCCACCCCGGTGACCTGGTCGGCCGTGGCGGCGACGACACGCTGTTCGCGCTGGCCGCCGGCTCGGTCCAGTTCGGCACCAAGCGTGGTCGCAAGACCGTCAGCATCGTGCCGCAGCAGTAATCTTCCGGCGAAGCGGGCCGCGGACCTCGTGTCCCGGCCCGCTTCGTCTTTTCTCACGCGGGGGTGTGCCCCGCTGGAAGGATTGGCGTCGTGACGACGTTCGTTGACCGGGTCGTCCTGCACATGCAGGCCGGCGACGGCGGGCACGGCTGTGTCTCCATCCACCGGGAGAAGTTCAAGCCCTTCGGCGGGCCCGACGGCGGCAACGGTGGGCACGGCGGCAGCGTGTCGCTGGTCGTCGACCCGCAGGTGACCACGCTGCTGGACTTCCACTTCCGCCCGCACATGAAGGCCGAGAACGGCAAGGGCGGGGCGGGTTCGAACCGGGACGGCGCCAACGGCCACGACCTGATCATCAAGGTGCCCAACGGCACGGTGGTGCAGACCCTCGACGGCGAGGTGCTGGCCGACCTGGTCGGCGTGGGCACCACCTTCGAGGCGGCCCGGGGCGGGCGCGGCGGCCGGGGCAACGCCTCGCTGGCGAACGCCCGGCGCAAGGCCCCCGGCTTCGCCGAGCTGGGCGAGCCCGGGGACCGGCTCGACGTGGTGCTGGAGCTGAAGAGCGTCGCCGACGTGGGCCTGGTGGGTTTCCCGTCCGCCGGCAAGTCCTCGCTGATCTCGGTGATCTCCGCGGCCAAGCCGAAGATCGCCGACTACCCGTTCACCACCCTCGTGCCCAACCTGGGCGTCGTGCGGGTGGACAACCACACCTTCACGGTCGCCGACGTGCCGGGGCTGATCCCGGGCGCGGCCACGGGCCGGGGGCTGGGCCTGGAGTTCCTCCGCCACGTCGAGCGCTGCGCCGTGCTGGTGCACGTGGTCGACACGGCGACGCTGGAGCCGGGCCGGGACCCGCTGGCCGACATCGACGCCATCGAGTCCGAGCTGACCCAGTACGGCGGTCTGGCCGACCGGCCCCGCCTCGTGGCGCTCAACAAGATCGACGTGCCGGACGGGCGGGACCTCGCCGACATCGTCCGGCCCGACCTGGAGGCCCGCGGCTTCCGGGTGTTCGACGTCTCCACCGCCACCCGGGAAGGGCTGCGGGAGCTGATGTACGCGATGGCCGAGCTGGTCGACCAGTCGCGCCGCGCCGCGCCGCCGGCCGAGCCGACCCGGATCGTGATCCGCCCGAAGGCGGTCGACGACGCCGGCTTCACCATCGAGGCCGAGGACGACGGGTCCTTCACCGTCCGGGGCAGCCGCCCGGAGCGCTGGGTCAAGCAGACGAACTTCGACAACGACGAGGCGGTGGGCTTCCTGGCCGACCGGCTGGCCCGCCTCGGCGTGGAGGAGAAGCTGGCCAAGGCCGGCGCCCAGGCGGGCGACCTGGTCCGGATCGGCGACCGGGAGTTCGACTGGCAGCCCACCCTCTACGCCGGCGTCGACTTCGTCCCGGGCAACCGGGGCACCGACGTCCGGCTGGAGGACAAGACGACCCGGGCGTCCGCCGCGGAGCGGCTGGCCGCCCGCAAGGCGCGCCGGGTGCGCCCGGAGGACGAGGTGGCGGCCGCACCGCAGGACGACGCCGACGACGAGGACTGGGAGTAGTTCCGCCCCGTCCGCGTGCGGGACGGTGACCGGAAACCTCCGCGAAATCCGGTCGACCTACCGTGACGGGATGCTGATCGAATCCCGTCCCGCCACCGATCCGGAGATCGCCGCTCTGGTCGCCGCGCAGCAGCGGGAGCTGCGCGAGGCCGACGGCGGCCTGGACGGGCAGGCGACGGTCACCCACGACGACATCCGCTACCTCGCGGTGGTCGAGGGCGGCCGGGCGGTCGCCTGCGGCGGCCTCCAGGCCCTCGACGCCCACACCGGCGAGCTGAAGCGGATGTACGTCCGGCCGGCGTACCGGGGGCGGGGGATCGCCCGGCAGTTGCTGGCCGCGCTGGAGGAACTGGCCTTCCGGCAGGGGCACACCACCGTGTGCCTGGAGACCGGCAGCTATCTGCCGGCCGCCATCGGCCTCTACCGGTCCTGCGGCTACCGGCCCGTCCCGGTGTACGGCGAGTACGTCGACAACCCGTACAGCGTCTGCTTCGCCAAGCGGTTCCCGGTCGCCGCCTGACGGCGGACCCTACGCGCCGGTCTCGGCGTGGGCCGCGGTGACCGGCTTGGACTCGGGGCTGGCGTGCTGCCGGAGCACGATGCTGAGCAGGATGAGCGCGCCCACGGCGAGGAACTCGCTCTGCCAGTTCTGCATCGACTGGAACCAGAAGTCGCTGGTGCCGAGGAACTGCCAGGCGCTGACGGGAGCGGCCCCGCTCTGCAGCGCCTGCTCCTCGTTGTAGGCGGCCACCCCGCCGAACAGGTGCCCGAGGAACGAGCCCGCGAAGATCATGAACAGCGCGATCGAGAGGCTGTTCCGGTAGACCACCAGCGGCAGGCCGCCGGCCCGCACCGGCCACGGGGAGTCCGGGGTCCCGTGCCTCGGGTCGTCGTCGGGCCGGTCCGTCTGGCCCTCCGGCTTCGACTCGGCCGAGCCCTTCTGCACCAGGTACGCGGTGAGCAGCACGTAGCCGCCCATCTGGAGGAACTCGGACTCCCAGTTCTCGAAGACCGCCTCGGCGAAGTGCCCGGTGCCCAGGTACGCCCACCAGCTCAACGGCGCGGCGCCGTACTCGGCCAGCTCCTCGTTGTGCACCTGCCAGCCGAACACGCTCTGCAACAGCAGGAAGATCACGAACGCGCCGAGCATGGCGACCGTGAGCGCGTTGTCGCGTAGAAACCGTGGCATCGCCGGACCTCCTCGTCCCGCCGGGGTCACTCCCCGTGGTGGTCCTGTGCCCCTGGCGGTGAACGGGCAAACGCCGGTCCGGCGGGTCGCGGGCGACGCCGCCCGAACGGGTGGCGGCGCTGGTCAGGGCCGGTCGAGGGCCGTGTCCGGCCGCCCGCCGGTGCCCACGTCGTTGTTGAGCAGCAGACCCAGCGCGAGCATGCCGAAGCCGAGGAAGAGGTGCAGCCAGTTGTCGGCGTCGTTGAACGGCACGAAGTTGGCCGCGGTCTCCCGGTCGATGGCGAAGCCGTACAGCCAGAGGCCCAGGTAGGCGGCGCCGCCGCCGGCCAGGAACAGCCGCGCCCCGGCGACCCGGCGGGCCAGCACGAGGCCGAGCAGCCCGAAGAGCAGGTGCAGCAGGTTGTGCAGGATCGACACCTGGAACAGGCCGATGAGCTTGGCCTCCGAGTGGTGGCCGGCGAACTCCAGGTCGCCGTAGTGGGTGGTGAAGCCGGGAACGAAGCCGAGCACACCGATCAGCACGAAGACGGCGGCCACCGCGAGCGCGACCTTCTGGATCGGCGGCCGGGACCGGGCCGCGGCGCGTCCGCGCACGTCACGTGCCATCGCTGTCACCTCCGTGGGAGCACACCGCCGCCCGAGCGGGCAGACCCTCCATTGTGTGACCGGCGCGGGGCGACTCCGCAGAGAAATGACGAATCAGGCATGGACCCGACGACCGGGGGTAGGGATTTCGACACGCCGGCAGCAACGCCGGTGTGATCCCCCCAGCACACCCGCTACGAATTCCGAGCGGAAGGGAAATCCATGACTTACGATCTCTCATCCACGTCCGGCAGCACCTACGAGTCGACCAACGGCGGCGGCGTCCGTGACCAGGCCCGCCAGGTCGGCAACGAGGCCGCCAACGCGGGCGGCGCGGTCGCCCAGACCGCCAAGGAGCAGGGCCAGGAGGTCGTGGGCGAGGCCAGGCGCCAGGCCCGCAACCTCTACGGCGAGGCCCGGAACCAGGTCACCGCCCAGACCAGCGAGCAGCAGCAGCGCGCGGCCAGCGGGCTGCGTTCGCTGGCCGAGGAGATGCGCTCGATGGCGCAGAACGGCGGCGGCTCCGGCCCGGTCACCGAGCTGGCCCACCAGGCCGCCGACCGGGTGCACGGCGTGGCCGGCTGGCTGGAGCAGCGCGAGCCGGGCGACCTGCTCCACGAGGTGAAGAACTACGCCCGCCGCAACCCGGGCACCTTCCTGCTGGGCGCCGCCGTGCTCGGTGTGGTCGCCGGCCGGTTGACCCGGAACATCGCGGCGGTCGGCGACGGCGGCGTGCAGCCGTCGTACGACCCGGACCGCACGGCGGTCATCCCGACCTCCCGGGCGGTCCCGGAGCAGGTGCCGCCGGGCGGCTACCTCGACCCGACCCCCGGCACGTACGCCGAGCCGGACCCGGGCTACTCCGCGCCGGGCGCGACCTACCCGGGTGGCGGCGCCCCGAACACCTGGGCCGACCCGGAGGGTGGCACCGGCCAGCCGCTGCCCCCGCCGAGCCGGACCGACCCGCTGCCGGGCGTGCCGTCGAGCGGCGTCAACCGTCCGTGAACGGCCTGAGCGGCAGAAGGGAGGCGGCGGCATGAGCATGCCGACGCAGGGGTCCGGACTGGACTCGGGTTACACCGCGGCGGGCGCGCCGCACACCGCGGACGAGGTCCGGGGCAGCTCCATCGGTGAGCTGATGCGCCAGGTCACCACCGACCTCTCCACGCTGATGCGTCAGGAGGTCGAGCTGGCCAAGGCCGAGATCCGCCAGGAGGGGAAGAAGGCGGGCAAGGCCGCCGGCCTCTTCGGCGGCGCCGGCTTCGGCGGCTACATGGTGGCGCTCTTCGTCTCCATCGCGGTGTGGCAGTTCCTGGACAACGTGATGGATTCGGGCCTGGCCGCGCTGATCGTGGCCGTGATCTGGGCCGTGGTCGCCGCGGTCCTCTACTCGAAGGCCAAGAAGAACGCCGAGCGGATTCGCGGCCTCAAGCAGACCAACGACAGCGTGCAGCGCATCCCCGACGCGCTCAAGCCGCACCCGGAGGGAGTCACCCGATGAGCACCGATCCCGACCAGATCCGCCGGGAGATCGAAGCCACTCGCACCAGCCTCAGCTCGGACGTGGACGCCCTGGCGTACAAGGTGAGCCCGGGCCGGATCGTCGACGACCGCAAGCAGCGCGTCCGCAGCGCGCTCACCAACGTGAAGGACAAGGTGATGGGAACCGCATCCGACCTCGGCCACAGCACCGGCCACGCCGCCCACTCGGTCGGCGACCACGCCTCCTCGGCGGCCTCCAGTGTCGGCGACAAGGCGCACGCCGCCGCCTCGACCGTCGGCGACGCCGCCCAGCGGGCCCCGCAGGTGTTGCGGGAGAAGTCGGAGGGCAACCCGATCGCCGCCGGCGTGATCGCCTTCGGCGTCGGCATGCTGGTGTCCTCGCTGATCCCGGCCACCCGCCGCGAGCAGCAGGTCGCCGCGCAGGTCAAGGAGAAGGCCGCCGAGCACGGCGGCGTGGTGAAGGAGAAGCTCACCGAGGTCGCCGGGGAGCTGAAGGAGGAGCTGCGCGAGCCGGCGCAGCAGGCCACCGAGTCGGTGAAGTCCACCGCGCAGGACGCCGTGCACGCCGTCAAGGACGACACGAGGTCCGCCGCGCAGGACGTCAAGGACACCGCGCAGCAGTCCCGCGACCAGGTGCGGTACTGACCACCGCCGTCCGCACGCCGCAGCTCGCGGCCACACCCGGCGCCACGCCGGGAGGTGGCCGCGAGCTGTCGCGTGCGGGGCCGTCGGTTCAGCGCGGCAGCCGGTCCACCGGTGCCGGTGCCGGCGCGGCGCCGGTCTCCACCCAGAGCACCAGGTCGTCGGGGCGGCGCTCGGCGAGCCGCCGGCGCAGCGCCCGGGTGGTGTGCGCCGCTTGACCGGCGTCCGGGCCGGGCCGGCCGCCGCGCAGCCGCCGGCCCACGGCGAGCCAGGCGCCGACCCCGCGTTCCAGCAGCCAGATCGGCGCCGCGAGCGTGGTGTGCGCCGGGAAGACGCGGGCGCCGCCGGCCCGCCGCCGGCCCAGCTCCGCCACGGCCAGCGTCGCCACCCCGGCCCGCAGCAGCAGCCCCGGCCGGCGGGCGGCGAGCGCGGCCGCCGCGGCCGGCAGCACCGCCAGCGCGGCCAGCAGCCACCCGGGCCGGGCCAGGTCGTCGTACGCCGGCCGGCGCGCGGCGGTCGGCGGGAGCCGGCGCACGTACAGCCAGGCGGGGGTCGCCGTGGCGCCGCCGTACGCGCGGACCGTCCGGACCAGCTCCAGGTTCTCCGCGAGCACGTCCGGGTCGTAGCCGCCCATGGCCAGGAAGGTGCTCCGGCGCACCGCGAGGGTGCCCGGCCGGTCGCCGCCGAGCGCCCGGTGGAGCAGCGTCCGGCCGGTGTCCCGCCAGGCGGGCCAGGGCAGCGGGTCGACGTGGTCCTGCGGCCGGACCAGGTCGACCCGGTCGAGCAGCCCGTGCACGGCGCGCAGCCCCGCGAGGTCGTAGCGGACGTCGTCGTCGGCGATCACCACGTGCTCGTGGCGGGCCAGGGCGACGCCGGTCAGCACGCCGAGCGCCGTGGGGTTGCGTCCGCGCAGCGCGGGATCGGGCGGGACGTGCCGGACCAGGCCCCGCCACGCGGCGGCGTGCCGGGCGAACAGCTCCGGCGGGGACCCGTCGACCACGATCACGTCCACCCACCGGCTCAGCTCGCGCAGGTAACCGGTCAGCCCGGTGCCGTCGCGGTCGCCGTCGGGGCGCAGCGGCAGGACGTACGCCATCCGAAGCCGCTGCGGCGCGGACGCCGCGCCGGGGTCGGGCGCCTCCTGGATGCCGCCGGCCGGTCGGTGCCGGCCGGACCGGCGGAAGTCGTGGGTCACGGGCGCGCCCTTCTCGGTCGGCGGAGACGGCAGCGTGCCCGAAATCCCGGTGATCAAACCGTTTCGCCGTTTCGACGCCGCCGGGCCGGGTAGCGCTCCGGAATGTGGGCGGTCCGAGGCGCCCCGGTGGAGGAGACGTGATGAGCAGCAACGCGACGAGGTGGACGCTGGTCGGCGCCGCCGCGGTGACCGCGCTCGGGGTCGGCCGGGTGGTGGCCCGGCGACGGCGCCGGCACCAACCCGACCGGGCGGACGGCTGGTACGTCGTCCACCGGGGAATCACGGTGGACCGGCCGATGGAGGCGGTGATCGGCTTCTGGACCGACCGGGAACGGCTGGACCGCGGGCTCGCCGAGTGGGTGACTCTGGAGCAGCTCGACGACAGCCGGTGGCGCTGCGTGGCGACCGACCCGGGCGGGGACGGCACCGAGTGGCGCGCCGAGATCACCGTGGCCGGGCCGGGCCGGTTGAGCTGGCGGGTCACCGAGGGACCGGTGGCCCAGGAGGGACGGGTCGAGCTGGTGCCGGCGCCGCAGGACCGGGGCACCGAGATCCGGGCCCAGCTGCGCTGGCGGTCCGGCCCGGTACGCCGGGCGCTCGGCCTGGCCGGCGGGGACGACCCGGACGTCGCGCTGCGCAGCGCCCTGCGCCGGATCAAGTCGCTCATCGAGACCGGCCAGGTGCTGGACACCCGGCACGACCCGTCGGGGCGCAGCCCGAAGCAGGAGCAGGCCACCGACCGGATGCGGGAGAAGCTGATGGCGGGAGGACGGCCGTGAGGGCGCTGTGCTGGGAGGGCGTCGGCAAGCTGGCCGTGCGCGACGTGCCGGAGCCGGCCGTCCGGTCCGGCGGCGACATCATCGTCAAGGTGCGGGCCAGCAGCGTGTGCGGCTCCGACCTGCACCTGATCAACGGATACCTGCCGGCGATGCGTGAGGGCGACATCCTCGGCCACGAGTTCATGGGCGAGGTGGTCGAGACCGGCCCCGACGTGCGGCGGATCAAGGTCGGCGACCGGGTGGTCGTGGGCTCGGTGGTGGCCTGTGGGGGCTGCTGGTACTGCCGCACCGAGCAGTACTCGCTCTGCGACAACTCCAACCCGCAGCCGGTCTTCACCGAGAAGCTCTGGGGTCACTCGCCGGCCGGCATCCTCGGCTACTCGCACGCGGCCGGCGGCTACGCGGGCAGCCACGCGGAGTACATCCGGGTGCCCTTCGGCGACGTCGGCGCGTTCACCGTGCCCGACGGCGTGCCGGACGACTCGGTGGTGTTCGCCTCCGACGCCATGCCGACCGGCTGGATGGCGGCCGACTTCTGCGGCCTCAAGGGCGGCGAGGTGGTCGCCGTCTGGGGCGCCGGCGGGGTGGGACAGATGGCCGCCCGGTCCGCGCAGATCCTCGGCGCCGAGCGGGTCATCATGATCGACCGGCTGCCGGAGCGACTGGCGACCGCCACCCAGCGACTCGGCGTCGAGACGATCAACTACGCGGAGACCGACGTGCTGGAGGCGCTGCGCGAGCTGACCGCCGGGCGCGGGCCGGACGCCTGCATCGAGGCGGTCGGCATGGAGTCCCACGACGTCGGGCCGGCCTACGCGTACGACAAGGCGAAGCAGAGCGCCCGGCTGCAGACCGACCGGCCCACCTCGGTCCGGCAGGCGATCATGGCGTGCCGCAAGGGCGGCACGGTGAGCATCGTCGGGGTGTACGGCGGCCTCGTGGACAAGTTCCCGCTCGGCGCGGCCATGAACAAGGCGCTGGTGCTGCGGATGGGGCAGATGCACGCCCAGCGTTACATCCCGATGCTGCTGGACCGGATCGCGATCGGCGAGATCGACCCGGGCTACCTGGCCACCCACCCGATGTCGCTGGAGGAGGGAGCCCGGGGGTACGAGATCTTCCAGAAGAAGGAGGAGGGCTGCCTGCGCACGGTGCTGCACCCGCAGGCGGCCTGACCGGCCGCGTGATCGCCGGGACGTGCGTCGATTCGAATTCCCGCGGCAGGGGTACAGCACCCGACATGCCCGCCGAGATCGATGAGACGCCGTCCCGGCCCGCCGCGCGGGAGATGTCCGGGGCGCGGATCGTGGCCGCCGCCGGCACCCTCGCCGTCACCGCCGCGGTGCTGGTCCTGCTGAAGGCCGCGCATCCGCCGGCCGGCGCCACCACACTGATCGTGAGCCTCGGGCTGCTGCACACCCCGGGCCAGCTCGTCGTCGCGTTCGCCGCCGTGCTGCTGGTGACCGTGGTGGACCTGCTGTTCCACCGCGCGGCCGGCCGACCCATGCCGCTCTGGGCGGCGCCGAAGGAGGGATGAACGATGGTGGACCGGATCGCGGACCCGTGGGGGCCGCGCACGCCGTACGGGCCGGGGGAACGCTGGCCGGTGCGGGTGGACACCTTCCTGGCCGACGGGCACACCGAGGCCGACGTCCGGCGGTGGGTGCCCAGCGCCTCGATCCTGCACTCCAACGGCGACGCCATGGACATCGCCGTGGTCGACGACCGGATCGTCGGAGTGCGGGGCCGGGCCGGGGACCGGATCAACCACGGCCGGGTCGACCCGAAGGACCTCTACGGCTGGCAGGCCAACCACAGCCCGGACCGGCTGCGCCGGCCGCTGGTCCGGGAGGGGGACCGGCTGGTCGAGACCGACTGGGACACCGCCATGGGCCGGATCGTGGCCCGGTCGAAGGAGCTGCTGGACGGCCCGGGCGGCTGGGGGCACTTCGGCTTCTACACCAGCGGGCAGCTCTTCCTCGAGGAGTACTACACGCTCGGCGTGATCGGGAAGGCCGGGCTGGGCACCCCGCACATGGACGGCAACACCCGGCTCTGCACCGCCACGGCCGCCGCGGCGCTCAAGGCGTCCTTCGGCACCGACGGGCAGCCCGGCTCGTACACCGACGTGGACCACTGCGACGCCATCGCGCTGTGGGGGCACAACGTCGCGGAGACCCAGACCGTGCTCTGGATGCGGATGCTGGACCGGCGGCGGGGGCCGAACCCACCGGCGATGCTCGCCGTCGACCCGCGCGCCACCCCGGTGGCCCGGGAGGCCGACGTGCACCTGGCGCTGCGCAACGGCACCAACCTGGCGCTGCTCAACGGCCTGCTCCGCGAGGTGATCCACCGCGGCTGGTACGACGAGGCGTACGTCCGGGAGCACACGCTCGGCTTCGAGGAGCTGTGCCAGGTGGTGGAGGACTACCCGGTCGCCAAGGTGGCCGACATCTGCGACCTGCGGGCCGCGGACATCGAGCGCGCCGCCGAGCTGCTCGGGCGGTCGGAACGGCTGCTGTCCACCGTCCTCCAGGGCTTCTACCAGTCCAACCAGGCCACCGCGGCGTCCTGCCAGGTGAACAACCTGCATCTGATCCGGGGCATGCTCGGGCGGCCCGGCGCCGGGCTCTACCAGATGAACGGCCAGCCCACCGCGCAGAACAACCGCGAGTGCGGCGCCGACGGCGACCTGCCGGGCCTGCGCAACTGGGAGAACGAGGAGCACGTCGCCGAGCTGGCCCGGCTGTGGAACGTCGAGGTCGACCGCATCCCGCACTGGGCGCCGCCGACCCACGCCATGCAGATCTTCCGGTACGCCGAACAGGGCTCGATCAAGCTGCTGTGGATCTCGGCCACCAACCCGGCGGTCTCCCTGCCCGACCTGGCCCGGATCCGCCGGATCCTGGCGAAGCCGGAGCTGTTCGTGGTGGTGCAGGACCTCTTCCTGACCGAGACCGCCGAGCTGGCCGACGTGGTGCTGCCGGCCGCCACCTGGGGCGAGAAGACCGGCACGTTCACCAGCGTCGACCGGACCGTGCACATCTCCGACAAGGCCGTCGAGCCGCCTGGCGAGGCCCGCCCCGACCTGGACATCTTCCTCGACTACGCGCGCCGGATGGACTTCCGCGACTCCGACGGGAACCCGCTGATCACCTGGACCGGGCCGGAGGAGGTCTTCGAGGCCTGGAAGGAGTGCTCCCGCGGCCGGCCCTGCGACTACACCGCGATCACCTACGACAAGCTGCGCACCGGCGGCGTCCAGTGGCCCTGCACCGAGGAGCACCCGGACGGCACCGAGCGGCTCTACACCGACGGGGTGTTCAACACCGACCCGGACTACTGCGAGTCCTACGGCCACGACCTGGCCACCGGGGCCGAGCTGCTGCCCGAGGAGTACCGGGCCAAGCAGCCCGGCGGGCGGGCGTTCCTGCACGCCACGCCGTACCAGCCGTCGCCGGAGGTGCCGAGCGGGGACTTCCCGCTGCTGCTCACCACCGGGCGGACCGTCTACCAGTTCCACACCCGGACCAAGACCGGCCGGGCCACCCAGCTCGTGCACGCCGCCCCCGAGTCGTGGGTGGAGCTCAACCCGGCCGACGCCGAGGGGCTCGGCGTCGGCGAGGGGGACCTGGTCCGGATCGAGTCGCCGCGCGGCGTCGTCCGCGCCCGGGCCCGCATCTGCGGGGTACGCCCCGGCGTGGTCTTCCTCCCCTTCCACTACGGCTACTGGGACGCGACCGACGGCGCCGGCCCGGGGGAGGGGCGGCACGACCGGGCGGCCAACGAGCTGACGATCACGGCCTGGGACCCGGTCTCCAAGCAGCCGATCTTCAAGGTGGCCGCGGTGCGGGTGGTGAAGGAGGCCGACTCGGGCGGCCGCCCGTCGCCCGCGCCCACGGTGGGCGGCTCCGCCCCGCCGGAGGGCTCCGGAATCCCGGCCACGGTCGGCGGGCCGGCCGCTGAGGCGCCGTCGAGGGGAGAGTGACATGCACCTGGCCCACTATCTCGGCCTGCTGCACAAGGCCCAGGAGCGCCTCGGTGACGCCTTCACCGAGGTGGGGAAGGCGCACGGGGACGAGCCGGACATCTTCCACACCTGCGAGAGGCTGGCCAAACAGTGCCGCGCCCACGCGGAGAAGTTGGGCCCCTTCGCCCGCCGCTACGCCGAGGACGCCCCGGCCGAGCCGGACCGGCTGCACTCCGAGCTGTTCTCCGGCACCCGCAGCGGGCCGATCGGGCTGCTCCGCGACCTCCAGGACCTCTACCTGATGGCCGCCCAGTGCGACATCTGCTGGACGGTGGTCGGGCAGGCCGCGTACGGGGCCCGGGACGAGGACCTGCTCGGGGTGGTCAAGGCGTGCGAGCAGGAGACCGCCATCCAGCTCAAGTGGCTGCGCACCCGGATGAAGCAGGCCGCCCCGCAGGCGCTCGTCGTCGCCGAGTGACCGCCTGTCACACCTCCGGGTGAGACTGGCGCCGGCCCCGCCCGTCCGGGCGGGCGGTGCGAGGAGGCGCGATGGCGCGGATGATCTGGCACGTCACCATGTCGCTCGACGGTTTCATCGCCCCGCCCGACGACTCCGCGGAGTGGATGTTCGGCCACGGCGCCGCCGGCCCGCTCGGGGCCGAGACCATGCGCCGCACCGGCGCGATCCTCTCCGGTCGGCGCGGCGTGGAGCTCGGCAACCGGCCTGGCCCCGGGGCGCGTGCGATCTACGGCGGGGCCTGGTCCGGGCCGGTCTTCGTGCTGACCCACCGGCCCGCCGAGCCCCTCGACGGGATCACCTTCCTCTCCGGCGACATCGGACAGGCCGCCGACCTCGCCCGGGAGGCGGCCGGCGACCGGGACGTGGGCGTGTTCGGCGCGGACGTGGCACGGCAGTGCCTCCGGGCCGGGATCCTCGACGAGCTGGTCGTGCACCTCGTGCCGGTGCTGCTCGGCGGCGGCGTACGCCTCTTCGACAGCCCCGACCTCGGCCCGGTGACGCTCCGCAAGACCCGCTGTGACGACTCGGGGCAGATCACCGACCTGAGGTTCGCGGTGGTGCGCTGATCAGGCGGTGCGGCGTACGCCGTCGAGGACGAGGCCGCTGGGCGGCAGGGCGGGCAACCGGCCGAGGTCCAGGGCCAGGTCCTGCGGCGGCACCCGGTAGCTCATCGACCCGGTGAGGTTGCCGACCGCCCGTTTCATCAGCTCGATCGTGATCCACTCGCCGGCGCAGCGGTGGCCGGTGAGGTGGTCGCCGCCGCCCTGCGGGATCAGCCGGAACGGGTCACCCCGCCAGCCGTCGAACCGCTCCGGCCGGAACCGTTCCGGCTCCGGCCAGAGCTCCGGGTGGTGGTTGGTGCCGTAGAGGTCGAGCAGCACCCGCCGGCCCTGTGGGAAGGCGTAGCCCTGCCACTCGAACGAGCGCCGGACCCGGGCCGCGGCCGCCGGGAAGAACGGGTAGTAACGCCGTACCTCCTGCACGAAGCTCTCGGCCGCCGCGTCGTCGCCGCGGACCCGGTCACGCCAGTGCGGGTGGTCGTGCAGCGCCAGCGCGCAGAAGACCACGAAGCGGTCCACCGCGACGGTCGGGCGGAGCACGTTGAGCAGCTCCACGGCCGCGATCCGGCGGGGCAGCAGCATCCCCCGCTCGTCCCGGTACCCGGCGACCACCCGCAGTGCGCTGCCCTCCGGCGCCGGCAGCGCGCCGGCGCGCACCCGCTCGATCACCTCGCCGGCCCACCGTTCGGCGCGGCGGCGGCCGAGCCGGCCCCGCCAGTGCCCCGGACCGACCACGGCCGGCCCCTCGATCATCGCGTGCATCTCGGCGGTCCGGCGGGGCACGTCGGCGTCGGCCAGCGGCACCCCGGCCCAGGCCCAGACCGACCGGGTGAGCATCCGGCCCACCTCGTCGTAGAGCACCACCGGCCCGGATTCGGCCCACGCCGGGATCCGGGCCCGCCACTCGTCGTCGAAGAGCTGCCCGAGGTGGCGGATCGCCGCCGGCGTCATGATCGACATGAACATGGCCTTGCGCCGGCGGTGCGCCTCGCCGTCGAGGCCCTGGACGCCGCCCACCCCGGTCAGCGTGCGCTGGGCGCGCATCGGCATGGCGCCGCGCCGGACGAAGCGCTCGTTGTCGTAGAACAGCTCCGCCGCCGGGCGGCCCCGCAGGCAGATCGTCGGTTCCAGCAGCAGCCGGGTCTGGACGATGTCGGTGCCGAGGCGGTCGCACCGCGCGCCGATGAACCGGTAGCCCTCGCGGAGGAACGCGAGCGTGCTCTCCGGGCTGCGGTCGCTGGGGATGGTGCTCATCGGCTGCTCCTGACGCGGCTCGGCGACCGGTGCGGTCGCTGCGCTACCTACCCGTGCCGGCGCGGGCAAATCCTCACCCGCAGCCTGGTGACGTCGGGACCCGCGGCGCCCACTAACTGCGGCGCCCACGACTGCGACACCCACGACCTGGGGCGCCCACGAACCGTGGCCCCCACGAACCGTGGCCCCCACGAACCGTGGCCCCCACGAACCGTGGCGCCCGCGAACTGCGGCGGCCACGAACCGCGGCGGCCGCGACCTGAGGCGGCCGGGCCGCCTCGGGTCGGGGCCCCGCCGGTGTGGGCCGGCGCCGGTCGCCGCCGGGGAGGGGGCCGGCGGCGAGCGGGGAAGCTGGCCCCTCCCAGGACGCGGAAAAGCTGGTTCGCTTCGGTGCGGGGCCGGCGGCGGCCGGCCCCGCGCCCGCCGGCGGGACTCCCGGCGGGCGTGGTCACCGGCGACGGGGAGGACGGATGCGGGACAACAGGGCGGCACACTGGCGGCACCGGCGGGCGGTGACCGGGCTGCGGCGCGGCGACCGGGAGGAGCCGCTGGTCGGGCGGCCCCGGCGTGCCGCGACTCGGCCGCCCCGGCACTTCACCGTGCACCTCGGCTTCGAGGCGGCCGACCCGACCATCGCGCGGGAGCTGGCCGTCGCGTACGCCGAGGCGCTCGGCCTGCTCCGTCCGGAGCTGGCACTCGGCGCGGCGGCGCTCTCCCCGGCCGACGCCTGGCACCGCGCGGAGCGGCTGTTCTGCGGGGCGGTCGGCCCCGACGGCGAGCGCTGCGCGGACGTGGCCGGTCACCCGGGCTTCCACCACGCGCCCGGCCCGGGCGGGCTCGGCTGGGGCGACGGTGACTGAGCGCGCGGGCTCAGTCCAGATCGAACTCGCCGTCCTGGGCGCCCGCCACGAACGCGTCCCACTCGTCCTGGGTGAAGACCAGCACCGGCCCGTCCGGCTCGGCCGAGTTCCGCATCCCGATCAGGTCGCCGACGAAGGCCACCTCGACCGCACTGTCGGACGTGTCGCCCTCGGCCCGCTGCCAGACCGCCTGAGACAGGTCGAAATCGCCCTTGGGATGCTGACCCATCGTCGTTCCTCCATCGCCATGCGTATCGGGGGAGCCCGCTCGGGTCCCATCGGGCAGGATAAGCGGATGCCGAGCCTGACCCGTGTAGAGGCGACCGCGCGTGGCGCGATGATTACCGTCGAGTCCTACCAGGTGGACCTCGACCTGACCGGCGACGCCGAGCGGTTCCGCTCCGCCGTCACCATCCGGTTCCGGGCGACCCCCGGCGCCGACACCTTCGCCGAGGTCAAACCCCTCCGACTGCTGGGGGCGCGCCTCAACGACCGGGACCTCGACCCGGCCCTGCTCGACGACAACCGCCTGCCGCTGACCGGGCTGGCCGAGACCAACACGCTGACCGTCAGCGCCGAGATGGCCTACTCGAACACCGGCGAGGGGGTGCACCGCTTCGTCGACCCGGCCGACGGCGAGACCTACCTCTACGCCATGTCCTTTCTCGACGACGTGCAGCGCATCTTCGCCGCGTTCGACCAGCCCGACCTCAAGGCCCCGCTGACCCTCGCCGTGACCGCCCCGCCAGAGTGGACGGTGGCCGCCAACGGCCAGGTCGCCGACCGGCCCGCGCCGGGCCGCTGGGAGTTCGCGCCCACCGCGCCGCTGGCGACGTACTTCGTCAGCCTGATCGCCGGCCCCTGGCACGTCCGGGAGGACGAGCACGACGGCATCCCGCTCGCCGTCTACTGCCGGAAGTCCCTCGGGGCCCACCTGGACGCCGACGCCGACGAGATCTTCACCGTCACGAAGCAGTGCCTCGACCGGTTCCACCAGCTCTTCGCCGAGCGCTACCCGTTCGGCAAGTACGACCAGGCGTTCGTCCCCGAGTTCAACGCCGGCGCCATGGAGAACCCGGGCCTGGTGACCCTCCGCGACGACTACATCTTCCGCTCGGCGGTGACCGACAGCCAGCGGGAGCTGCGGGCCACCACCATCGCGCACGAGATGGCGCACATGTGGTTCGGCGATCTCGTCACCATGCGCTGGTGGGACGACCTCTGGCTGAACGAGTCCTTCGCGGAATACCTGGGCACCCGGGTCACCGCCGAGGCCACCCACTTCACCGGGGCGTGGACCACCTTCGCGATGCGCCGCAAGGCCTGGGGTTACGCGGCCGACCAGCGGCCCTCCACCCACCCGGTGGCCCCCGAGGAGGTGGCCGACTCCGCCCAGGCGCTGCTCAACTTCGACGGCATCTCCTACGCCAAGGGCGCCAGCGTGCTGCGCCAGCTGGTGGCCTGGGTCGGCGACGAGCCCTTCCTGGCCGGCCTCAACGCGCACTTCGCCAAGCACCGGTTCGGCAACGCCACCCTCGCCGACCTGCTGGAGAGCCTCAGCGCCGCGAGCGGGCGCGACCTGGCCGACTGGGCCGAGCGCTGGCTGCGCCGGCCCCAGGTCAACACGCTGCGGGTGGAGACCGCGGTCGACGCCGACGGCCGGTGGAGCGACGTGGCGGTGGTGCAGACCGCGCCGGAGACCCACCCGGTGCTGCGGCCGCACCGCATCGGCGTGGCCCGGCACGCCCCGGACGCCCCGGTGCAGCGCGTGGAGGTCGACCTCGACCCGGCCGCCGACCGGGGCCGCACCGTGCTGGCCGAGCTGCTCGGCCAGCCGGCCACCGGCCTGCTGCTGCCCAACGCCGGTGACCTCACCTTCGCCAAGATCCGGCTCGACCCCGCCTCGGCCGACGCGGTGCCGATGGTGCTCCCGGGGCTGGCCGACCCGCTGGCCCGGGCACTGCTCTGGGGCGAGGCGCTGGACGCGGCCACCGACGGCGAACGGCCGGTGACCTCGGTGGTCGCGCTCATCGAGGCGGCGCTGCCGGCCGAGACCGAGGTGATCATCGCGGAGGACGTGCTCACCCTCAGCCGCAACCTGGTCGACCGCTACCTGGACCCGCTGGCCCGCGACGCGGCCCTGCTCCGCGTCGCCGGCGCCTGCGCCACCCTGCTGGCGGGTGCCCCGGCCGGCGGCTCGCTCCAACTCGCCGCGGGCCGGGGTCTGATCGGCGCCACCGCCGACACCGGGCTGCTCGCCGGCTGGCTGGCCGGCGAAGGCGTGCCGGAGGGGCTGGCGGTCGACGCCGACCTGCGCTGGGCGCTGCTGCGCCGCCTCGTGGTGCTGGGCGCGGCCGGCGAGCCCGAGATCGCCGCCGAGTCGGCCGCCGACCGCAGCGCCACCGGGGCCGAGCGGGCCGCGAGCTGCCGGGCCGCGCTGCCCGACGCCGACGCCAAGCGGGCCGCGTGGGAGATCGTCACCCGCAACACCGACCTCTCCAACCGGCTCGTCGAGGCGACCGCGGAGGGCTTCTGGCAGCCCGAGCAGGCCGAGCTGACCGCCGACTACGTCGAGCGCTACTTCGCCGACATGCCGGCCGCCGCGCGGCTGCGTACCCCCTGGACGGCGGACCGGGTCGCCAGCCTGGCCTTCCCCCGCTACGCCGTGGCCCAGACCACCCGGGAGCTGGCCGCGGCGCTGCTGGCCCGCGACGACCTCACGCCGGGGCTGCGCCGGCGGGTCGTCGACCTGGACGACGACCTGCGCCGGGCCCTGGTCGCCAGGACCGCGGTGGCCGCCGCGGGCGCCTGACCTTCCGGTGACCGCGCCGGGCGGGTGTGAGGCCCCGCCCGGCGTGGTCCGTGGGACGCCCTGGCGGCCCCGCCGGACCGCAGGCGGGGCCCGGCCTACGATCGCGGGGTGGAGGAAGACATCCGGCGAGTCGGGATCATGGGCGGCACCTTCGACCCCATCCACCACGGGCACCTGGTGGCCGCCAGCGAGGTGGCGGACCGGTTCGGCCTGGACGAGGTGGTCTTCGTCCCCACCGGGCAGCCGTGGCAGAAGGCGGACGAACCGGTCAGCTCGCCCGAGGACCGCTACCTCATGACGGTGATCGCCACGGCGTCGAACCCCCGCTTCCAGGTCAGCCGGGTGGACATCGACCGGGGCGGTCCCACCTACACGGTCGACACCCTGCAGGACCTGCACGACGAGTACGGCCCGAAGGTGCAGCTCTTCTTCATCACCGGCGCGGACGCCCTGGAACGCATCCTGTCCTGGAAGGAAGTGGACCGGATGTTCGAGCTGGCCCACTTCATCGGGGTGACCCGGCCGGGCTTCGAGCTTTCCGACAAGCACCTGCCCGCCGACACGGTGAGCCTTGTGCAGGTCCCGGCCATGGCGATCTCCTCGACCGACTGCCGCGCCCGGGTGGCCCGGGGTGAGCCGGTCTGGTACCTGGTGCCCGACGGTGTGGTGCAGTACATCGCCAAACGGCGGCTCTACCAGCGGTAAATCCGCCCGGAACGTGCGCCTTTGTCCACGTAATCGACCAGAACTGACAAGTCGTCGCCCGCCCGGGTGTGAGAGGCTTGGAGAGTCGCACGGTTGATCGAAGGAGAACGGTGACAGTTTCGGAACGCGCTCACGAGCTGGCGATGGCTGCCGCCCAGGCCGCGGCCGACAAGAAGGCGCAGGACATCGTCATCATCGACGTGGGCGACCAGCTCGCGATCACCGACGCGTTCCTGCTGGCCGCCGCTCCGAACGAGCGGCAGGTGCTCGCCATCGTCGACGCCATCGAAGAGCGCCTGCTGGAGCTGCCGGAGAAGGCCAAGCCGGTCCGCCGCGAGGGCGAGCGGGGCGGCCGCTGGGTGCTGCTCGACTACGTCGACATCGTGGTCCACGTGCAGCACACCGAGGAGCGCGAGTTCTACGCCCTCGACCGGCTCTGGAAGGACTGCCCGCAGATCCCGTTCGTGGACCGGGACCTCGCCGACTCGGCCGCCAGCAGCGCCGCCGCGGAATGACCCGACTGATCATCTGGCGGCACGGCAACACCGACTGGAACGCCGCCAGCCGGGTCCAGGGACAGACCGACGTGCCGCTCAACGACCTCGGCCGGGAGCAGGCCCGGGTGGCCGCCCCCGTGCTGGCCGCGCTGCGCCCCGACGCCATCGTCGCCAGCGACCTGCGCCGGGCCGCCGACACCGCCGCCGCGCTCGCCGCGCTGACCGGGCTGCCGGTCCGCTCCGACGCCCGGCTGCGGGAGCGGCACTTCGGCCAGTGGCAGGGCCTCGCCCTCACCGAGGTCGCCGAGCGCTTCCCCGACGAGTACGCCCGCTGGCGGGCCGGCGACCCCGACCCCGGCTCGGGCATCGAGAGCCTCGACGACCTGGGCCGGCGGCTCGGCGCCGCGTTCCAGGACGCGGCCGACCTGGCCGCCGGCGGCACCGTGGTGGTCACCACCCACGGCGGCGGCGCCCGGCAGGGCGTCGGCCACCTGCTCGGCTGGGACCACACGGTGCTGCGCAGCCTCGGGTCGCTGGCCAACTGCCACTGGACCGAGCTGCGTCACGACGACGTCCGGGGCTGGCACCTGCGCGCACACAACGTCGGGTTCATCACCCAGCCCGCCCTCACCGACGCGGTCTGAGCCGTTCGGCCCCGGCGCGCCGCCGTGACATCGGCTAGCGTGCCGGGCATGCCCGTCGCGGTCGTCACCGACTCCACCGCCTACCTGCCGCCCGAGCTGGTCCGCGCGCACCGGCTCACCGTCGTCCCGCTGACCGTCGTGCTCAACGGCGCCGAGGGACTGGAGGGCATCGAGACGTTCCCGGAGGACGCCACCCGCGTCCTGAGCGGCCGGCGGGTCACGGTGAGCACCTCGCGGCCCGCCCCGGAACAGTTCGCGCAGGTCTACCGGGAGCAGCTCGCCGCCGGCGCCGACGGCGTCGTCTCGGTGCACCTCTCCGCCGAACTCTCCGGCACCGTCGAGGCGGCCCGCCTGGCCGCCGCGGAGGTCGGCGACGACCGGGTCACCGTGGTCGACAGCCGCTCCACCGGGATGGGCCTGGGCTTCCCGGTGCTCGCCGCCGCCGCGGCCGCCGCACAGGGCACGGACCTTTCCGGGGTACGCCAGGCGGCGCTCGACGCCGTCGACCGCACCACCATCTACTTCTACGTCGACACGCTGGAGTTCCTCCGCCGGGGCGGCCGGATCAACGCCGCCGAGGCGCTGCTCGGCACCGCCCTCTCGGTCAAGCCGATCATGCACATGCCGGACGGCGCGATCGTCGTGAAGGACAAGGTCCGCACCGCCAGCCGGGGCATCGCGCGCCTGGTCGACCTGGCCGTCGAGGCGGCCGGCGACGCCCAGGTCGACCTCGCCGTGCACCACCTCGCGGCGCCGCAGCGGGCCGACCAGCTGCTGGCCGCGCTCACCGAGCGGCTGGGCCACCGGCTGCACGACACGTACGTCTCCGAGGCCGGCGCGGTCATCGCCGCCCACGCCGGTCCGGGCCTCGCCTGCGTCGTCCTCCACCGACGCCCGTGACCGCGCTCGCCGGCGTGGCCGGTCCGGTGGTCCCCGCGTTCGGGGTTGGGCACGCAGGTCCGGTCGGGGTGGCCGGTTCGGTGGTCCCCGCGTTCGCCGCTGGGTGCGTCGGCTCGGTCGGCGTGGCCGGTGCCGTGGTCCCCGCGTTCGCCGTTGGGCGCGACGCCGGCTCGGTTGGCGTGGCCGGTGCCGTGCTCTGCGGGGCCGGCGCGGGCGTTGCCGTGCCTCGGGTGGTCCGATCTTGGAGAGTTTCCGGTCCTGCCGAACGGCAACTCGCCAAGATCTCCGGGCCTCGGGGGGTTCGATGAACGCGCGCTCCCATGTGGTCACCGGTGGGGGGCGGGGCGTCGGGCGGGCGATCGTCGAGCGGCTCGCCGCCGACGGTGACACCGTGGTCGTCGTCGAGCGGGACGAGGCCGCGCTGGCCTGGCTGGCCGGGCACCCGGCCGCCGACCGGCTGCGCGCCGTGGCCGGCGACGCCGCCGACGAGCAGGTCACCGGGCGGGCCGCCGACCTCGCCGAGGCGGCCGCCCCGCTCGCCGGCTGGGTCAACAACGCGGCCGTGTTCCGGGACGCCGCCCTGCACCGCGCGCCGGCGGGGGAGGTGTTCGACCTGATCGCCGCCAACCTGCGCCCCGCCGTGGTCGGCGCCGGCACCGCCGTACGCCGGTTCCTCGCCGCCGGCACCGGTGGCGCGATCGTCAACGTCTCCTCCCACCAGGCCAGCCGGGCGGTGCCGGGCGCCCTGCCGTACGCCACCGCCAAGGCCGCCGTCGAGGGGCTGACCCGGGCCCTCGCCGTGGACTACGGCCGCCGGGGGATCCGCACCAACGCGGTCGCGCTCGGGTCCATCCACACCGAGCGGCACGCCGCGTTCGTGGCCGGCCTCGACCCGGGGGAGGCCGACCGGGTCGAGGCGGAACTGGCTCGGCTGCACCCGGTGGGCCGGACCGGGCGTACCGGGGAGGTCGCCGACGTGGTCGCCTTCCTGCTCTCGGTGGGAGCGGCCTTCGTCAACGGCGTGACCCTGCCGGTCGACGGCGGCCGGGCGGCGCTCGGCCTGGACCCGGAGGCAGACTGAGCACCGGGAATCGTTCCGCGATCCTCCTGGATGCGGTGTCGGCTCGCCCGGCAGCCGGTGGTAGCCGTGGCCAACCGTCCCCGCCAGGTGGAGTGCGCGGCGGGGCAATCCGGCTCAGTGCCGGTCGGGCGGGGTGTCGGCCAGGCGGCGCGCTGTGAGCCCATCCCGGGCCTACTGCGGTTCGATGCCCCGGCTGCGCGCACCGACGCCGCATGCCGCCTCGCCCGGCGAGCTGTCACCAGCCGCGTAGCACAGCGCGGCCATGATCACGGGTCCGTCCACAGGGCACCTCCCCGTCCACAGGCCGGCCCTGACGTCGGGCCGGCCTGCCTCGCGTCGCCGTAGCGTCCAGCCGTGCCAGACGACGAGGAGACGACGGTACGGCGGCGGTTGTCCCGGCTGTTCGAGCCGGTCGACGAAGCCGCCCCGCGCGGCAGTGCCGCCCTGCCGGCGGGCCCCCGGCCCGCTCGGGGTGTCGACTCTGGCGGTGCCGCCCTGCCGGCGGGCCTCCGGCCTGCTCCGGATGTCGGCTCTGGCGGTGCCGCCCCTCCGGCACGCGCCGGGCTCGGGGCGGATGTCGGCTCCGGTCGTGCCGCCATCCCCTCGCGCGCCGGGCTCCGAGTGGACGTCGACCCTGGCCCGCCGTGGCCCGGGCGGTCCCCCGCCGCTGTTGATCCTCGGCCACTCGCAGCGGCCCGAGAGCTTGAGCCCGAGCGCGCAACCAGCTCCGCTCCAGAGCCGGACCAGGTGGACCCGGATCCGGAAACCCTCGGCGGATGGCCGCCGACGAGAGGGGTCGGCGAGGCCCTGGCGGCCGGGGCCGACGATGCCGGTGGCCGGCGACCTTCCCTCGCGTCCCGGCTGCCCGGCCCGGGCGCGTTCGATCCCGGCCGGCGAGGCGTGCGCGCCCTCGCTGCGGTGGCGGCCGTCGTGGTGCTGGTCGCCGGAGTCTGGGCCTGGCGCTCCCGGCCGCACGCCGAGCCGGTCCGCCCGGTCGCGACGGTCGACGCACCGGAGGCCCCCGCACCCGCGCCCAGCGGCTCCGCCGGTCAGGTGGTGGTCGCCCTCGCCGGCAAGGTCCGCCGGCCCGGCCTCGTCCGCCTCCCGGCCGGCGCCCGGGTGGCCGACGCGATCGAAGCGGCCGGTGGCGCGCTGCCCGGCGTGGACGTCGCCCTGCTCAACCCGGCCCGCAAGGTCGCCGACGGCGAGCTGATCCTCGTCGGCGTCGCCGCCCCGCCCGGGCAGGCCGCGGCGCCCGGAACGGCGGCCGGCGGGGGTGGGCCGGCGGCCGGTGGCGCGGCGCCGGGAAGCGGCCCGGTCAACCTGAACACCGCCACCCTGGCCCAGCTCGACGCCCTACCCGGCGTGGGTCCCGTGCTCGCGCAACGGATCCTCGACCACCGCGACCAGCACGGCGGGTTCCGCTCGGTCTCCGACCTGCGCCAGGTCGACGGCATCGGCGACGCCCGGTACGAGCAGCTCAAGGACCTGGTGACGGTGTGAGCACCACCGAGCCGCCCCGCGACGCCGACGGCAGCGGGACCGATGGGGGAGTGCCCGATCTGAGATTGGCCGGGCTGGCGGTGGCCGCCTGGCTCGCCGCTCTCGCCGGTCTGCACCTCACCGCGATGGCAAGCGTCTGGCTGGCCGCCGTCGCCGCCGGCCTGGCGCTCCTCACCGGCGCCCACCTGTCCGGCCTGCTCGGTCGCCCGGCCGCCCCGGTCCGCCGCTACGGCTGGATCGCGGTCGCCGTGCTGCTGGGTGTGGTCTGCGGTGCGACCGCCACCGCCGCCCGCCTCGCGGTCCGCGACGCCGGTCCGGTGCGGGCGCTCGTGGCCGAACGCACCCTGGTCACCGCCGAGCTGGTCGTCCGGGACGACCCGCGCCCCATCCGGGGAGCCGCCGGCCGCCCGGCCACCCTGCTGGTCCGGGCCGATTTGATCCGCCTCACCGACCCTGCCGGCCGCCAGGTCACCGGCAGGGTGCGCGGCCTGGTGCTGGCGAGCGACCCGGCCTGGCGCACGGTGCTGCCGGGGCAGCGGGCGACCGCACGGGGTCGGCTGTCGGCCCCGCGCGGCGGGGACCTGACGGCGGCGGTGCTGTCGGCCACCGGACCACCGGCCCGGCACGGTGCGGCGCCGTGGGCGCAGCGGGCAGCGGGCGCGCTGCGCACGGGGCTGCAGCGGGCCTGCGCGCCGCTTCCCGACGCGCCGGGCGGCCTGCTGCCCGGCCTCGCGGTGGGGGACACCAGCCGGCTGCCGCCGGAGGTGGAGGAGGACTTCCGGGCTACCGGCATGACCCATCTCAACGCGGTGTCCGGGTCCAATGTGGCCATCGTGGTCGGGGCGGTGCTGCTGCTCGCCCGCTGGGCGCGGGCCGGTCCCCGGATGGCCGCGGCGCTGTGCGTCCTCGCCCTGGTCGGGTTCGTGATCCTGGTCCGGCCCTCGCCGAGCGTGGTGCGGGCGGCGGCGATGGGGGCGATCGGGTTGGCCGCGCTCGCCACCGGGCGGTCCCGGGCCGCGCTGCCCGCCCTGGCCGCCGCGGTCACCGTGCTGGTGCTGGTCGACCCGGAGCTGGCCGGCGACCCCGGGTTCGCGCTCTCGGTCTGCGCCACCGGTGGACTGCTGCTGCTCGCCCCCGGCTGGCGGGACGCGCTGCGCCGGCGGGGCGTACCCCCGGGAGCGGCCGAGGCGCTGGCCGTGCCGGCGGCCGCGCAGCTCGCCTGCGGTCCGGTGATCGCGGGCCTCTCCGGGACGGTGAGCCTGGTCGCCGTGCCGGCGAACCTGCTGGCCGTGCCGGTCGTCGCGCCCGCCACCGTGCTGGGCGTGACGGCGGCGGTGCTGTCGCCGGTCTGGCCGGGCGGCGCCGAGTTCGCCGCCTGGCTGGCGAGCTGGCCGGCCCGCTGGCTGGTGACGGTGGCCGCGCAGGGGGCCCGGTTGCCCGCCGGGACGCTGCGCTGGCCGGGCGGGGTGGCCGGCGCCCTGCTGCTGGCCGCCGTCAGCGTGGCGCTGCTGGTGGCCGTCCGGCGCCCGGTGGCCCGGCGGCTGGTCGCGGTCGTCGTGGTCGCGGTGGTGCTCGGCACGCTGCCCGTCCGGCTGCTCGCGGCCGGCTGGCCGGCGCCGGGCTGGGTGGTCGTGGCGTGCGCCGTGGGGCAGGGGGATGCCGTGGTGCTGCCGGTGGCCGCCGGCCGGGCGGTCGTGGTCGACGCCGGCCCGGACCCGTCCGGGGTGGACGGCTGCCTGCGCCGGCTCGGCGTACGCGAGGTGTCGTTGCTGGTGGTCAGCCACTTCCACGCCGACCACGTGGGCGGGATCGCCGGGGTGTTCCGGGGCCGGCGGGTGGCGGCGGTGGCGATCCCGCAGTGGACCGAGCCGCCCTACGGGGCCGCCCAGGTGCGCGACGCGGCGCGCGAGGGCGGCAGCCCGCTGGCACCCGTGCAGGCGGGCTGGCGGTGGCGGGCCGGGGCGGTCGAGCTGGTCGCGGTCGGGCCGCCTTACCCGCTGCGCGGCAGCCGGTCGGACCCGAACAACAACTCGCTGGTGCTGGCCGCCACCGTGCGCGGGGTGCGGATCCTGCTGCCTGGCGACGCCGAGACCGAAGAGCAGCGGGCGCTGCTGGAGACGGTGCCGGCCGCGGCGATCCGGGCCGACGTGCTGAAGGTGGCTCACCACGGGTCGGCGTACCAGGATCCGGAGTTCCTCGCCGCCGTCCGACCGGCGGTCGCGCTGGTCTGTGTGGGCACCGACAACGACTACGGGCACCCCAACCCGGGCCTGCTGGACCGGCTGACCCGGGCCGGTGCGCGGGTGCTGCGCACCGACACCGACGGCGACGTCGCGGCCGTCCGCAGCGGTGCCGGGCTGGCGGTGGTGGCCCGGGGGAACGGTCCGGGGCGGCGGCCGTGAGACCGCCTCGGGATACCGCCCGACGATCGAGGGGGCTTGTCGGTATAGCTGGTAGATCGACTCGAATGTCGGGATTTGCGCTGACTGCGGGCTCTGCCGTCACAGTCCTCGATGAGCAGGCACGATCCGGTCGGGGGCCGTGCGAATATGGGCGACGTGACCCCCGCCAGCCTGCCCCCTATTCTGCTCGTTCTCGGCGACGAAGAGCTGCTCGCCACGCGAGCCGTCTCCGAAGCCGTCGCCCGGGCCCGCAGCGTCGACCCCGGTGTGGACGTCCGGGAATACCAGGCCGGCTCGTTGGCGGTGGGGGAGATCGCCGAGATGCTCAGCCCGTCGCTGTTCGGTGGCCGCCGGGTGCTCGTGCTCCGCTCCGGGCAGGACGCCCGCAAGGACCTGGTCACCGCCCTGCTGGGGTACGCGAAGAACCCCGACCCGGAGGTGCAGCTCGTGGTGCTGCACCTGGGCGGCGCCAAGGGCAAGGCGTTCGCCGACGGGCTGCGATCCGCGGGCGCGACCGTGGTGCCGGCTGCGAAGCTCAAGGGCCACCGGGAGCGGGTCGCCTTCGTCCGGGACGAGATCCGCCGCCTCGGCGGGAAGTGCACCGAGGACGCGGCCGAGGCGCTGATCGCGGCCGTCGGCACCGACCTGCGTGAGCTGGCCGCCGCCTGCTCCCAGCTCGTCGCCGACACCGACGGGCGGATCGGGGCGGACACGGTGTCCCGCTACTACCGGGGGCGGGTCGAGGTGACCGGCTTCACCGTGGCCGACGCGACGATGGTCGGCGACGTGCCCGGGGCCCTGGAGGCGTTGCGCTGGGCGCTGCACGTCGGTGTCGACCCGGTGCCGATCGCCGACGCGCTCGCCGACGGTGTGCGGACCGTGGCCCGGGTCGCCTCGGCCGGGCGGGGCAGCCCCTACCAGCTGGCGAGCAGCCTGGGCATGCCGGCGTGGAAGATCGAGCGGGCCCAGCGGCAGAGCCGCGGCTGGACGCCGGAGGGCCTGGTGGCGGCCATGCGGGCGGCCGCCGAGTGCAACGCGGCCGTCAAGGGCGGTGCCGACGACCGGGCGTACGCGCTGGAGCGGGCCGTGTTCTCCGTGGCCGCGGCGCGGCAGGGTGGCGGCCGGTGACCCGAACGTGGTCGACGGTCCCGGCGGACGAGGAGCGGTACCGGCCGCTCTACGCCCGGGTCCTCGGACTGCGTTTCGTCAACCCCGGCGGGGTGCTCTGCTTCCTCTTCTTCGAGGGTGCTGTGGCGCTGGCCGTGCTGCTCGCGCTCGCCGAGCTGGTCACCTGGTGGGCGGTGCTGGTGCTGCCGGCGGCGGTGGCGGTCATGGTGAAGCTCAACGACATGGTCGCCGAGGTGGTGATCCGCAGCGCGGCGCAGGTGCCGGAGCAGGAGCGGGACCGCTTCCGCCGGCAGATGGAGCCGGTCATCGGGCGGGCGAGCGTGCCCTCCATGGCCCGCGCGCTGCCGGGCCGGGTGGCCCTGGCTGGCGACCCGACCGTGCTGGCGGCGCGCCCCGCCGATCCGACGTTGCGGGCGGCCCGTCCCGCCGACTCGACCGGCGAGGCTGAGCGCTGGCCGGACCCGCCCCGCCACGACCCGTACCACTGAACGGGCCGCCGGCGGGTCGCTGAAGCGCCGCGCCTGCCCGGCGGGCACGGGTAGCGCGCCGGTCAGGTCACGAGGTCCGGAGAGCCGGGCGGGCGGGCTGGTTCGGCACGCGGTGCCGACCAAGGGCTGCGGGAACGCAGACGACCGGAAGCCCCGGGGCGGTGAGCCCCGGGGCTTCCGGTGAGGTCTACGGCGTTCGTCAGGCCGAGAACGAGGCGACGCGCTGGGCGATCGCCGACTTCCGGTTGGCCGCCTGGTTGGCGTGGATGACACCCTTGCTGGCAGCCTTGTCCAGCTTGCGGGTGGCCTCACGCATGAGCGTGGTGGCCTTCTCGGTGTCGCCCGCCTCGGCAGCCTCGTTGAACTTCCGGATGGCGGTCTTCAGCGACGACTTGACCGACTTGTTACGCAGCCGGCGCTTCTCGTTCTGCCGGTTGCGCTTGATCTGGGACTTGATGTTCGCCACGCGACAGCCTCGTCTTGATAGCTCGGGTTGGTCTGCTTTCATGCACGACGGACATGCGTCATCGCCGCGCGAAAAGCCAGGTTACCAGGTCGCCCGGCGGCGAGCCAAAACGCCTCCGATGCCCCAAGGTCGTCCGGCCTGCTCGACCCGGCCCGGCGCCCCCGGCTGAGCCGCGGACACGCCGGCCCCGATCCTCCGCCGTCACCGCGGGCGCGGCGTCCGGCGCGGAAATCTGCACCGCCGGGAGCACGCTCAGGCCCAGCCCTGGCGGGCGGCGAGCCAGCCGAGCGCCTGCTCGCCGCTCCAGCGCTGGTGGGTCCGGATATGCGGGGAGGCGGTGGACGGGCCGGCGGCGGCGCTGGTGAGGAAGTAGCCGGAGAGTGCGGCGAGAGTCACGTCCAGCGCGTCGGCCGGGGCGCCCGCCGCGGCCGGGTGGCCGGCGAAGGCGGCGTCCGCGTCGAGGCCGCTCGCGTGGGCGGTGATCAGCAGGCTGACCAGGTCGAACCAGGCCGGCCCGTGGCAGAGCCAGGTCCAGTCGCAGATCCAGGCGCGGCCGGTGGCGTCCAGCAGCACGTTGTCCACCCGCAGGTCGCCGTGTGCCAGGCCGGGGGCGGCGTCGGCGTACCCGGGGAGGCGGGCCTCCAGCGCGGCCAGCTCGGGCAGCGGGGCCCAGGGCGGCAGCGCCGGTGCCGGCTCACGGCCGGCGGCCACCTCGCCCCACCAGAGGATGTCGTCGCGGGCGAGGTCCGCGAGGCGCGGGAGCCTGAGCGCCACGAGGTCCGCGGGTGGCGCGGCGAGCGCGGTGGCCACCTCGGCGTACGCGGTGAGGGCGGCGTCCAGCTCGGCCGGGTCCCAGGGCAGCCGGGGGGTGTGCCCGTCGACCGCGTCCAGGGCGAGCGCGTACCAGCCGGCCTCGGTGAGCGCCCAGCGCGGGCGGGGGACCGGCAGGCCGGCGGGGAGGCGGGCCAGGACGGCCGCCTCGTGGGCGTACCAGTCGACCAGGTGCCGCTGCTCGGCCAGCGCCGCCGCCTTAACGAAGACGGGCTCGCCGGCCGGGCCGGTGAGCACGGCGGCGAAGCCGCGGGTGAAGCCCGCCCCAGCCGGGCGGACCGTCACCGGAGGGCCGCCGAGCCGGGCGGCCAGCGCGTCGCGCAGCCCGGCCGGCAGCGCGGCCCAGCCCGGCCGGTCGGCGGTCGCGTCGTACGGCACCGGGGGCAGGGAGATCGCGGGCACCCGCCCATGCTGCCGCACCGGGACGTCGGCGCGCTCCGCCAGGACGTCGGTGCGCTCTGCCAGACTGCGGGGCCATGAGGACCGACGAGTTCTGGCAGTTGATCGACAGCGCCCGGGCCGGGGGCGGGGGCGAGCCCGCGGCGGTCGCCGCCCGCGCGGTCGCCCTGCTGGCCGAGCGGGACCCGGAGGAGATCGTCGGGTACGCCCACCACCAGCAGCGGGTGCTCGCCGCGTCGTACAAGGTCGACCTCTGGGGCGCGGCGTACCTGATCAACGGCGGCGCCTCGGACGACGGCTTCGAATACTTCCGGGGCTGGCTCATGACCCAGGGCCGGGCGGTGTTCGCCCGGGCGGTCACCGAGCCGGATTCCCTCGCGGAGCTGCCGCAGGTCCGGGCCGCCGCGCTCAGCGGCGAGGAGTTCGAGTGCGAGGCCATGCTGGCGGTGCCGTGGGAGGCCTACCGGAAGGCCACGGCGGCCGACCTGCCGGCGGACCGGGACCCGGTCCGGGCGCCGGACCTGAACGACTTCTGGGACTTCGACGACGAGGACGAGGCGCGGCGGCACCTGCCGAAGCTCGCCGCCCTCTTCGTCGAGCCGCCCGAGGAGTGACGCCGGGGGGATGACGGGGGAGCACCGGCGCGCCCCGGGCGACGTGGGAGCATAGAGGGGGCCGGCGGCGCGCCGGCCCGCTCACGTCAGCCGATCAGAACGGACAGCTGTGCCACCGACGCTCGATCCCGGCGCGAACGCTCCTGGTGCCACCGACCCGGCGCGCATCAGGAACTTCTGCATCATCGCCCACATCGACCACGGGAAGTCGACCCTGGCCGACCGGATGCTGCAGCTCACCGGCGTGGTCGACCCTCGGCAGATGCGCGCCCAGTACCTCGACCGGATGGACATCGAGCGCGAGCGCGGCATCACCATCAAGAGCCAGGCCGTCCGCATGCCGTGGACCATCCGCGAGGGCGACCGGACCGGCGAGTCCGCCGTGCTCAACATGATCGACACCCCGGGCCACGTGGACTTCACCTACGAGGTGTCCCGGTCGCTGGCGGCCTGCGAGGGCGCCATCCTGCTGGTCGACGCCGCCCAGGGCATCGAGGCGCAGACGCTGGCCAACCTCTACCTGGCGCTCGAGAACGACCTGCACATCATCCCGGTGCTCAACAAGATCGATCTGCCGGCCGCCCAGCCGGAGAAGTACGCGGAGGAACTGGCCCACCTCATCGGCGGCGACCCGGCGGACTGCATCCGGGTCTCCGGCAAGACCGGTGAGGGCGTGCCGCACCTGCTCGACGAGATCGTCCGGCAGTTCGTGCCGCCGGTCGGCAAGGCCGACGCCCCGGCCCGCGCGATGATCTTCGACTCGGTCTACGACGTCTACCGGGGCGTGGTCACCTACGTCCGGGTGATCGACGGGCTGATCAGCGCCCGGGACCGGATCAAGATGATGTCCACGGGCGCCGTCCACGAGCTGCTGGAGATCGGCGTCATCTCGCCGGAGATGGTGAAGGCCGACGCGCTCGGGGTCGGCGAGGTGGGCTACCTGATCACCGGCGTGAAGGACGTCCGCCAGTCCCGGGTCGGCGACACGGTCACCATCAACGCCAACCCGGCGAAGGAGGCCCTCGGCGGCTACAAGGACCCGAAGCCGATGGTCTACTCCGGCCTCTACCCGATCGACGGGTCCGACTACCCGAACCTCCGCGAGGCGCTGGACAAGCTCAAGCTGAACGACGCCGCCCTGGTGTACGAGCCGGAGACGTCGGGCGCGCTCGGCTTCGGCTTCCGCTGCGGCTTCCTCGGCCTGCTGCACCTGGAGATCATCCGGGAGCGGCTGGAGCGGGAGTTCAACCTCGACCTCATCTCCACGGCGCCGAACGTGGTCTACCGGGCCATCCAGGAGGACGGCCTGGAGATCGTGGTGACCAACCCGAGCGAGTACCCGACCGGCAAGATCGCCGAGGTGTACGAGCCGACGGTGCGGGCCACCGTGCTCACCCCGAACGACTACGTCGGCGCGGTGATGGAGCTGTGCCAGGGCCGCCGGGGCAGCCTGCTCGGCATGGACTACCTGTCCGCCGACCGGGTGGAGCTGCGGTACACCCTGCCGCTGGCCGAGATCATCTTCGACTTCTTCGACCAGCTCAAGAGCCGCACCAAGGGCTACGCCTCGCTGGACTACGAGCCCTCCGGCGAGCAGGCGTCCGACCTGGTCAAGGTCGACATCCTGCTGCACGGTGAGCCGGTGGACGCGTTCAGCGCGATCGTGCACAAGGACAAGGCGTACAACTACGGCACGACGATCGCGGCGAAGCTGCGCACGCTGATCCCGCGCCAGCAGTTCGAGGTGCCCATCCAGGCGGCCATCGGCAGCCGGGTGATCGCCCGGGAGACCATCCGCGCCATCCGCAAGGACGTGCTCGCCAAGTGCTACGGCGGTGACATCAGCCGGAAGCGCAAGCTGCTGGAGAAGCAGAAGGAGGGCAAGAAGCGGATGAAGATGGTGGGCCGGGTCGAGGTCCCCCAGGAGGCCTTCATCGCCGCGCTCTCCTCGGACTCCGGCGATGGCAAGGCCGCCGGCAAGAAGTAACGCCTCCGCGCCACACGGCCGGTGTCCCGCACGAGCGGGGCGCCGGCCGTTCGCGTACCCGGAGATTTTTCCCGGCCGGCGGACCGGCGCGGAACCGCTCCCACCTGGGAGATCCCCGGCGGACCGGAACCGACGCACGACGGGCCGGCGGGCGGCGCGGGGGGTGAGTCGGTTTGGTTTTTCGGCGGCTCGGGAACTTACCGGTCACGACAGGAAGCACACAGATCGTGTGAAACTTCTTAGAAGGAGAAGACCGTGGACCTCACCGTCTGGGGCATCATCACCGCGCTCGTCGTTGGTCTGATCGTCGGCGCTCTGGGCCGCCTGGTCGTCCCGGGCCGTCAGAACATGCCGATGTGGCTGCACATGCTGATCGGCGTCGGCGCCGCGCTGCTGGGCACCGTCCTGGCCCGCGCGCTCGGCATCGCCACCGAGACCTCCGGCATCGACTGGATGGAGCTGCTGGTCCAGGTCGTGCTGGCCGCCATCGCCGTGGCCCTGGTGGCCGGCGTGGGTCGCCGTCGCAGCGTCTCGCGCTACTGACGCACACCTCCGAAGCGCCTCAGCGGGCGCCCGACCGGTCGGTCGGGCGCCCGCTGGCGTTCGTGCTCGGGAAAGGGAATTGAAGCCGGTCAGCCGCGAAGGGCCGGCCCGGCGGCGCTTCCCGCGCCCGGATCCGGCCAGGAAATCCCACGTCAGAGCCGTTCGGAGCAATTCGTCACCGGAGTCGGTTTGGATTTTCGGCGGGTCGGGAACTTAGCGGTCACGACAGGAACCACACGACATCGTGTGACTCATTGAAAGAGGAGGAGGGCGACCGTGGAGCTCACCGTTTGGGGCATCATCACCGCGCTCATCGTTGGTCTGATCGTCGGCGCTCTGGGCCGCCTGGTCGTCCCGGGCCGTCAGAACATGCCGATGTGGCTGCACATGCTGATCGGCGTCGGCGCCGCGCTGCTGGGCACGATCGTCGCCCGGGCGTCCGGCTTCGCCGACACGGCCGGCATCGACTGGCGGGAGCTGCTGCTGCAGGTTCTGTTCGCCGCCATCGCCGTGGCCCTGGTGGCCGGCGTGGGTCGCCGCCGCGGCGTCTCGCGCTACTGACCCCCATCCCCGAAGCGCGCCGGCGGGCGCCCGACCAATCGGTCGGGCGCCCGCCTGCTGTCTCCGCCCTGAGCTGCCCGGACGGCACCCCTGCCGCCCGGGCCTCCGGCTGCGATACGGTCGCCTCGGCCGCCCGCCGCGAGTACCCCCTGTTGTAAAGGAAATTTTCCTACTAAGGTGCGGCGGAGAAGGTTAATGCCAAACGGCCCGAGGGGGATATGGCGTGAACAGGTGGAAGCGGCTGGCCCCGGTCACCGCCATCGTGGCCTCGGCCGCGATGGTGCTCTCCGGGTGCGGTGGCTCCGGCGACGACGACAAGGCCGCCGACAACAGCAAGCTGACGGTCTGGATGATGGGTGAGGGCGGCGACGCCCAGACCAAGTTCCTCGACGGCGTCGAGGCGGAGTTCAAGAAGAAGCACCCGGAGACCGACGTCGTGGTGCAGTACATCCCCTGGCTCGAGGCGCCGAAGAAGTTCCAGGCCGCGCTCGCCGGCGGGGAGGGACCCGACGTCACCGAGCTGGGCAACACCGAGACCCAGGGCTGGGCGGCGCAGGAGGCCCTCGCCGACGTCACGGAGAAGTTCAACGGCTGGTCCGAGGGCAAGGACATCCTTCCCGACCTGGTGAAGAACGCCCAGCTCGACGGCAAGCAGTACGGCGTGCCGTGGTACGCGGGCGTGCGGGCCATCTACTACCGCACCGACTGGTTCGCCGAGGCGGGCGTGAAGCCGCCGACGACCTGGGACGAGCTGGTCAGCGTCGCGAAGACAGTCCAGGCCAAGAAGCCGGGGACCTACGGCATCGCCCTGCCCGGCAACTCCGAGCTGCCGTTCTACTCGTTCCTCTGGGCGGCCGGCGCGGAGATCGCCACCAAGGACGGCGACAGCTGGAAGTCCGGCTACAACACGCCCGAGGCGCAGAAGGCCGTCAAGTTCTGGACCGACCTGGTGACCGTGCACAAGGTGGCCCCGCCGGCCGCCGCCGCCTGGAACGAGGTCGACGCCCGCACCCAGTTCGCCACCGGCAAGGCCGCCATGGCGTTCGCCGGTAGCTGGCAGGGCGGCGCCATGAAGAAGGACAACCCGGATATCGAGAAGGTGTGGGGCACGTTCCCCATCCCGGGTCCGGACGGCAAGGCGGCCCCGGCCTTCGCCGGCGGTTCCGACATCGCCCTCTGGAAGGACAGCAAGCGGCAGGCGCTGGCCTGGGACTACCTGACCGTCCTGCTCAGCAAGCAGAAGGACCAGGAGTTCGCCAGCAGCCTCGGCTTCTTCCCCGTCTACAAGGACCTGGTCAGCGGCGGCAACTACGCCAACGACAAGGTGATGGCCGCGTTCGCCACCGCCATGCAGAACACCAAGCTGACCCCCCTCACCCCGAAGTGGGTCGAGGTGAGCCGGACCAAGACGGTGACCCAGGCCATGAACAGCTCGGTCATCAAGGGCCAGAAGACGGTCGAGAAGGCCACCGCCGACGCGGCCACCGAGATGGAAAGCATCCTCAACGCCAAGTGACCACGCTGACCGAGGCCACCGGCGAAGCCGCCGCGCGGGAGACCCCCGCGCGGCGGCGCCGTCGCGTGGACCGTCTCCCGTACCTGCTGCTCCTGCCGTGCCTGGCGATCATCGCGGTGCTGCTGCTCTGGCCGCTCGGCCAGGTCGTGATGATGTCCTTCTACAAGCTGAACAGCGTCCGGCAGCTGCGGGGGGACCGCGAGTGGCCGTGGGTGGGCCTGGCCAACTACACCCAGATCCTCGGTGACCCGTTCTTCCGTACGGTGCTGCGCAACACCGTGCTCTTCGCCGTGGCCAACGTGGTGCTCACCATGATCCTCGGCACCCTGGTCGGGCTGCTGCTCAACCGGCTCGGCCGGAAGATGGCCACGTTCGTGGCCAGCTGCGTGATGCTGGCCTGGGCCACGCCGGCGCTCACCGGCACCATCGTCTGGAAGTGGATCTTCGACGACACCAGCGGCCTGGCCACCTGGCTGTTCAACAAGCTCCCCGACGGGCTCTCCACGGCGCTGTTCGGGCGCAGTGACTGGACCGGCTACGGCTGGTTCAACGACCCGCTGCTGTTCTTCGCCATCCTGACCCTCGTGGTGGTCTGGCACTCGTTCCCGTTCATCGCGGTCAGCGTGCTGGCCGGCCTGAAGAGCGTGCCGAGCGAGCTCCAGGAGGCCGCCCGGGTGGACGGGGCCGGCCCGTGGCGCGTCTTCTGGTCGGTGACCTTCCCGATGCTGCGGCCGGTGTTCGGCATCCTCGTGGTGCTCTCCACGATCTGGGACTTCAAGGTCTTCACCCAGCAGTTCGTGCTGGCCGGCGGCACCCAGGACCGGTCGACGTTCATGCTGTCGATCTACTCCTACGCGGAGGCGTTCTCGCCACCGCCCAAGTACGGGCTGGGCTCGGCGATCGCCGTCATCCTCACCCTGATCCTGCTGGTGGTGACCGGCGTGTACGTCCGTATGGTGCTGCGGCAGGAGGACGAGTCGTGAAGAAGATCGCCCTCAACGGCGCCGGCCTGCTGGTCGCGCTCTTCGCGGCCTTCCCGGTCTACTGGATGGTCGCCACCTCGCTGAAGCCCAACAAGGAGATCTTCGCGGCCACGCCGCGCCCGGTGCCGGCGGAGCCGACCCTGGAGCACTACCGGGAGATCCTCACCGGCAACCTCATCCCGGGCGTCTCCTTCACGGACTTCTTCCTCAACAGTGCCCTGGTCGCGGTGGCCACCGTGGTGCTGAGCGGGCTCGTCGCACTGCTCGCCGCGACCGCGGTGGCCCGGTTCCGCTTCAAGCTGCGCACCACCTTCCTGATCCTGCTGCTGGTGGTGCAGATGATCCCGCTGGAGGCGCTGGTCATCCCGCTGTTCCTGATGATCCAGCGGCTCGGGCTCTACAACACCCTGCCCAGCCTGATCCTGACCTACCTCGGCTTCTCGCTGCCGTTCGCGGTCTGGATGCTGCGCGGCTTCGTGGCCGCGGTGCCCAAGGAGCTGGAGGAGGCCGCGGCGATCGACGGGGCCAGCCGGGCCCAGACGTTCCGCAAGGTGCTCTTCCCGCTGGTCGCTCCCGGCCTCGTGGCGACCAGCATCTTCTCCTTCATCACCGCCTGGAACGAGCTGATCTTCGCGTTGACGTTCATCAACGACCAGCACCGGTACACGCTGCCGGTGGCCATGACGTTCTTCTTCGGGCGGGACGACACCGCCTGGGGTTCGGTGATGGCCGCCTCGACGCTGTTCACCCTGCCGGTGATCGTCTTCTTCCTGCTGGTCCAGCGCCGGATGGTCTCCGGCCTCGTCGCCGGCGCGGTCAAGGGCTGACAAGGAGGGGTCCCCGGTTAACGCCTGCGGTGGAGCAGGGGCCCCTGCTTAACACGATTTCCGGGGTCCACCTCGGGCCGTAGGCTCGCCGGCATGACGGGCAGGCTGGCGGCGGTGAACATCGGCGGGGTGACCGAGGCGGAGTGGGCGGGCGACCCGAGCGGTCGCAGCGGCATCGACAAGCGGCCGGTCGACGGCCGCGTGGAGATCCGCCTCGCCGGCGTCACCGGTGACTTCATCGGCGAGCGGGCCCACCACGGCGGCCCCGACCAGGCGGTCTACTCCTACGCCGAGGAGGACGCCGGCTGGTGGGCCGGCGAGCTGGGCCGGGCGCTGCGGCCGGGCGCCTTCGGCGAGAACCTCACCACCTGGGCGGTGGACGTCACCGGGGCGGTGATCGGCGAGTGCTGGGCGGTCGGCTCGGCCGTCCTCCAGGTCACCAAGCCACGCACCCCGTGCGCCACCTTCGCCGGGTTCTGGGGTGTGCCCGACCTGATCAAGCGGTTCACCGTCCACGGCGCGCCCGGGGCGTACCTGCGGGTGCTGCGCGAGGGCGAGGTGGGCGCCGGCGATCCCGTCGAGGTGGTCGACCGGCCCGCGCACGGGGTGACGATCGGCGAGGTGTTCCGGGCGACCACCCTGGAGCCGGAGCTGCTGCCGCGCCTGCTCGACGTGCCGGAGCTGCCCGAGTCGGTGCGGGCCAAGGTCCGCCGCCGCCTCGGCGTCGCCGCCGGCTGACCGCCCGGGCCGCCCGGGCCGCCGAGACGGGCCAGGCCGGCGTCAGGCCGCGGCGAAGACCTCGGCCAGCACCTGGCTGGCCGGGTCGCCCTTCACCCTGGCCCAGGTGCCCTGCTCGGCCGTCCACTCCAGGCCGCCGAAGCGCACCCGCTTCACCCCGTGGTCGTCGGCGTGCGAGACGAGCCAGTGGGCGTACCGCCAGCCGTTGCGGCTGTCGGCGGCCGGCACGGTCAGCCCGGTCAGGTCGGTGCCCGAGGCCAGCTCCGGCAGGCCCCAGTCCAGGGCCAGGCTCTGCATGAGGGCGCTGGCGGCGGCCGGGCCGCGCATCGTCGGCGTCGGGCCGACCGTGCAGGCCACCGCCCCGGTCGCGTCGCCGAGCAGGGCGCGGGTGAGCACCTGCGACTCGTCCGCCCACTTCTCGTACGCCTCGGGGTAGGCCGACCGCTGCACCCGCTGGGCGGCCTCGGTCACCCGCAGCTTCTCCCAGCCCTTGACCTTCTTCAGCGCGGCGTAGAACTTCTTCGCCGCGTAGCGCGGGTCGCGGATCTCCTCGGGGGTGCCCCAGCCCTGGCTCGGGCGCTGCTGGAACAGGCCGACCGAGTCCCGGTCGCCGTGGGCGATGTTGCGCAGGTGCGACTCCTGGTACGCCGTCGCCAGCGCCACGATCACGGCGCGCTCGGGCATCCCGCGCTGCACGCCGATGGCCGCGATGGTGGCCGCGTTGGCCATCTGGTCGGCGCCGAGCACGACCTCGCCGTCGGCCTGGACGGTGCAGGTCCGGCTGGCCAGCGGCAGCCGCAGGTGATGCCCGAACTGCTTCGCGACGAACCACACGCCGAGCAGGGCCAGCACCGCCACCACCACACCCGATGCCACGATCGCCGCTCGCGTTCGCACCCGCACCCCCAGTCCCGACAGCCCGCCAAGCGTACGTCGCCCACTCCCGTCTCCGGGTCGGCCGACCGGACGCCTCCCGCTGCGTCACCGCCCCGGCACGCCCCGCGTCCGGGGGGCCTTTCGGTCTCAGTCTCCGGCGGGCACCCAGGCCGCGGGCCGCTTCTCCCGGAACGCGAGGACGCCCTCCCGGCCCTCCTCGGACAGGAAGTACCCCGTGGAGAGCGTGGCCAACTCGGCGATCTCGGCCCGCAGGTCGGTGGCGGCCGGCCGGCGCAGCAGCTCCTTGGTGCCGGCGAGCGCCTTCGGCGCGCCCTTCACGAGCGAGGCGCGGTAGCGCGCCACGGCGTCGTCCAGCGCGTCCGCCGGCACGGCGGCGGTGACCAGGCCGATCTCGGCGGCCCGCCGGCCGTCGAAGGTGTCGCCGGTCAGGTACAGCTCGGCGGCGGCCCGGGGGTGCAGCCGGGGCAGCACGGTCGCCGAGATCACCGCCGGGATCACCCCGATCCGGACCTCGGTGAAAGCGAACGTCGCCTCCTCGGCGCAGACCGCCAGGTCCGCGGCGGCGATCAGGCCCAGCCCGCCGGCCCGCGCCGGCCCGGCCACCCTCGCCAGCACCGGCTTCGGGCACTCCCGCACCGCGACCAGCACGTCGCCCAGCATTCCGGCCGGCACGCTCCCGCTGGCGTACGCGGCGGCGGTCTCCTTCAGGTCGGCCCCGGAGCAGAACACCGGGCCGGTGTGGTCCAGCACGATGGCCCGGACCGCGTCGTCGGCGACCGCCGCGGCCAGCCCGGCCAGCAGCTCGGTCATCAGCGGGGTGGAGAGCGCGTTGCGGTTGTGCGGGCTGTCCAGGGTGAGGGTGGTCACCCCACGGGCCGTGGCGACCCGCACGAGAGCGTCCGGAGAGGTCATGCCGGGCACACTAGTGGCCATGCCCGGCGTCCTTCCAGAAGGCGAACCCGTCCCGCGCGACGGGGCGCTGCCCGCTGCCGCCCGCCGCTCCGTCGGCGCGCGCGGCTTCGGCGTGTACGTGCACGTCCCGTTCTGCGCCAGCCGGTGCGGCTACTGCGACTTCAACACCTACACGGCCGCCGAGCTCGGCGGCGGTGGCAGCCGCGAGACGTACGCCGACACCGTGCTGGCCGAGCTGGCTCTCGCCGGCCGGGTGCTGGGCGACACCCCGCCGCCCCGGGTGGACACCGTCTTCGTCGGCGGCGGCACCCCCACCCTGCTGCCCGCCGACGACCTGGCCCGGATCCTCGACGGCATCGACCGCACCTGGGGGCTGGCGGCCGACGCCGAGGTGACCACCGAGGCCAACCCCGAGACGGTCACCCCGGAGTCGCTCAAGACGCTGCGGGCCGCCGGCTACACCCGGATCTCGCTGGGCATGCAGTCCGCGGCGCCCGGGGTGCTGGCGATCCTCGACCGGCAGCACAGCGCCGGCCGTGCCACCGCCGCGGCGCTGGAGGCGCGGGACGCCGGGTTCGAGCACGTGAACCTGGACCTGATCTACGGCACGCCGGGGGAGTCGGCCGAGGACTTCGCCGCCTCGCTGGACCAGGTGGTCGCGGCGGGGGTGGACCACGTCAGCGCGTACGCCCTCATCGTGGAGGACGGCACCCGGTTGGCCGCGCGGATGCGCCGCGGCGAGCTGCCGTACCCCAGTGACGACGTGGCGGCGGACCGCTACCTGGCCGCGGAGGCGGCCCTCGCGGCGGCCGGCTTCTCCTGGTACGAGGTCTCCAACTGGGCCCGCTCCGAGGCGGCCCGGTGCCGGCACAACCTGCTCTACTGGACCGGCGCCGACTGGTGGGGCCTCGGCCCGGGGGCGCACAGCCACGTCGGCGGGGTGCGCTGGTGGAACGTCAAGCACCCGACGGCGTACGCCCAGCGGCTGGCCGCCGGGGAGTCGCCCGGCCTGGCCCGGGAGGTGCTCACGCCGGACGAGGCGCACATGGAGGACGTGATGCTGCGGCTGCGGCTCGCCGACGGGCTGCCCCTGTCCGGGCTCGACGAGGCGGGCCGGGCGGGCGCCGAGCGGGCCCGGGCCGGCGGCCTGCTGGACGCCGGCGCGTACGCCGCCGGGCAGGCGGTGCTCACCCTGCGCGGCCGGCTGCTGGCCGACGCGGTCGTCCGCGACCTGCTGCCCTGACCGGACCGGCCGGCCCCCGGAAAGGGGAACCGGCCGGAGGGCGGGTCACTTGATCAGGCTGGCCGACATCGGGTAGCGGTAGAGCTGGCCCTCGTTGGCCTTCACCCCGGCCAGGATGCCGAAGATGATGCCGATGATCATCGCGCCGAGAGCGATCACGAAACCGATCAGGATGCAGGCGAGAATCCAGCCGACCACCGCGATGATCGACCAGATGAGCTGGAAGTTCAGCGCGGCGATCGCGTGCGCGCGGACGGTCGGCGACTGGTTGCCGCGGGCGAGCAGGGCGACCAGCGGGGCCACCCAGCCGAGCACGCCGCCACCGACGAACATCCCGGCCGCCCCGCCGAAGTGCGCGACCAGGGCCCACGTCTTGTCGTCGTTGTTGGCGTAGCCGGCGGGCGGCCCGTAGGAGCCGCCGCCCGGGTAGCCGCCACCCGGCGGGGGATAGCCGCCGGGGGGTGGGTAGCCGCCCGACGGCGGCTGTCCGCCGGGAGGCGGGGCATAGCCACCGGGCGGGGGATAGCCGCCCCCCGCCGGTGCCCCGGACAGTGGTGCGGTGGGTGGTTCGCCGGCCGGCGACGAGCCGTACGGTGCCGACGGGGGGGTCGGCTCCGGCGGCGGTGCGCCGGAGTCCCCCGCTCCGGGAGGGCGAGGAGGTTCAGTCATGGACGTCACGGTAGGTCCCGGAGGCAAGGGCGCACCAGAGCGACATCGCCCGGGATGTCCGGCTGTTCGGCCCTGGCGGGTCCGGTGTGCCGCGGGCCCCACCGGAGGTACGTCGCTGATCATCGCGTCGGCGGGCCGGCCGACGTAGACTGGCACTCGCTACAGTCGAGTGCCAGACGCCCGGCGGACGCCGCGCGCCGGGGCGGACGAGGTGCGTCAGGAGGTGGGGAGATGGGTCTCGACGACCGCAAGCTCGCCGTGCTGCGCGCGATCGTCGAGGACTACGTCGCCACGCAGGAGCCGGTCGGCAGCAAGGCCCTGGTCGAGCGCCACCAGCTGGGTGTCTCCCCGGCGACCGTCCGCAACGACATGGCGGTGCTGGAGGAGGAGGGCTACATCCGGCAGCCGCACACCAGTGCCGGCCGGGTGCCCACCGACCGCGGCTACCGGCTGTTCGTCGACCGGCTCTCCCGGGTCAAGCCGCTCAGCCCGGCCGAGCGCCGGGCGATCGAGCGCTTCCTGGTCGGCGCGGTCGACCTGGACGACGTGGTGCACCGCACCGTCCGGCTGCTGGCCCAGCTCACCCGGCAGGTCGCCGTCGTGCAGTACCCGAGCCTGGCCCGCTCCAAGGTGCGCCACCTGGAGCTGGTGCCGATCTCCACCACCCGGCTGATGGTCGTCATGATCGCTGACACCGGCCGGGTCGAGCAGCGGCTGGTCGAGATGCCCGGCCCGATCCCGGCCGAGGACGTCACCCACCTGCGCCGCCTGGTCAACGAAAAGCTCGTCGGCAGCCGGCTGTCCGACACCCCGCCGCTGGTGCAGGCCCTCGTCGACGAGTCCACCCCGCAGCTGCGCCCGGCCATGGCCACGCTCTCCACCGTGCTGCTGGAGACCCTCGTCGAACGGCACGAGGAGCGCATCGCGCTGGCCGGCACGGCCAACCTGACCCGGGGCGGCCTGCTCGACTTCCAGGGCTCGCTGCGCCCGATCCTCGAGGCGCTCGAGGAGGAGGTCGTGCTGCTCAAGCTGATCGGCGAGACCGAGCCGAGCACCACCCGGGTGCTCATCGGCGACGAGAACGAGATCGACAACCTGCGCGCCGCCTCGGTGGTCAGCACCGGGTACGGCCCGGGCAGCACGATCGTCGGTGGGCTCGGCGTGCTCGGGCCGACCCGGATGGACTACCCCGGCAATATCGCCATGGTGAGGGCCGTGGCACGCTACGTGGGCGAGTTGCTGGCCCAGAACTGACCAGTCAGACCGACGGCCGGCTCCGGCCGCCGACCGGCGCAACGCGAGACGAACATGAGGACACCGAACGCAGTGGCCAGGGACTACTACGGCATTCTCGGCGTGAGCCGGGACGCCTCCGACGACGAGATCAAGCGCGCCTACCGCAAGCTGGCGCGGCAGTTCCACCCGGACGTCAATCCGGACCCGGAGGCACAGGAGAAGTTCAAGGACATCAACGCCGCGTACGAGGTCCTCTCGGACGATCGGAAACGGCAGATCGTCGACCTGGGTGGCGACCCGCTCGCCCCGGGCGGCGGGGGCGCGGGTCCGGGTGGTCCGGGCGGCGCCGGCCCGTTCGTCGGCTTCCAGGACATCATGGACGCCTTCTTCGGCGGGGCGGCGGGCGGCAGCCGCGGCCCGCGGCCGCGTACCCGGCCGGGCGCCGACGCGATCCTGCGGCTGGAGCTGGACCTGAACGAGACGGCGTTCGGCGTCGAGGCGCCGATCACCGTCGACACCGCCGTGCTCTGCACCACCTGCTCCGGCGCGGGCACCGCGGCGGGCACCCACCTGGCCACCTGCGAGGCGTGCGGCGGCCGGGGCGAGGTGCAGTCGGTGCAGCGGACCTTCCTCGGCCAGGTGGTCTCGGCCCGGCCGTGCACGGTCTGCCAGGGCTACGGCACCACCATCCCGCACCCCTGCCCGACCTGCGCGGGCGACGGCCGGGTGCGCACCCGGCGCTCGCTCACCGTCAAGATCCCGGCGGGCGTCGAGGACGGCATGCGGATCCGGCTGGCCCAGCAGGGCGAGGTCGGTCCGGGCGGCGGCACCGCCGGCGACCTCTACGTGGAGATCCACGAGCGGCCGCACGACGTCTACTCCCGCAAGGGCGACGACCTGCACTGCCGGGTCACCGTGCCGATGACCGCGGCCGCGCTCGGCACCCGGCTGACCATCAAGACCCTGGACAGCGAGGAGACGGTCGACGTCAAGTCGGGCACCCAGCCGGGCAGCACCCTGCGGCTGCGCGCCCGGGGCGTACCGCACCTGCGCGGCACCGGCCGGGGCGACCTCTACGTCCACCTGGACGTGCGGACCCCGACCAAGCTCGACGCCGACCAGGAGCGGATGCTGCGCGACTTCGCCAAGACCCGCGGCGAGGAGGTCGCCGAGCTGACCAAGCAGGGCGGCTTCTTCTCCCGGATGCGCGACGCCTTCAACGGGCACGCCTGAGGTGTCGGCGCCGCTGTTCCTGGTCGAGGCGCTGCCCACCGGTGACACGCTGACGCTGGACGGCCCCGAGGGGCACCACGCGGCCACCGTGCAGCGGCTGCGCGTCGGCGAGGAGCTGCTGCTCGCCGACGGGCGGGGCGGCACGGCCGGCGCCGTGGTCACGGCCGTCGGCAAGGGCACCCTCGACCTCCGGGTCACCTCCCGCGGGTACGAGGACGCGTCCGTCCCCCGGCTGGTCGTGGTGCAGGGCATCGCCAAGGGTGACCGGGGCGAGCTGGCCGTGCAGGCGATGACCGAGGTCGGCGTGGACGAGATCGTCCCGTGGGCGGCGTCCCGCTCGGTGACCCAGTGGCGCGGCGAGCGGGGCGTACGCGCCCGGGAGAAGTGGGCGGCCACCGCCCGGGAGGCCGCCAAGCAGGCCCGCCGCCCGTGGCTGCCGGTGGTGGCCGGCACGCCCGACGAGTCCACCACCACGGTGGCCCGGCGGATCTCCGGCGCGGCCGCCGCGTTCGTCCTGCATGAGGAGGCCGACGAGCGGCTGACCACGGGCGCCCTGCCCGACACCGGCGAGATCGTCCTGGTGGTCGGCCCCGAGGGCGGCATCGCCCCCACCGAGCTGTCGGCGTTCCGCGAAGCCGGCGCCCGTGCCGTGCGGCTCGGCCCCTCGGTGCTGCGCACGTCGACGGCCGGCGTGGCCGCGCTCAGCGTGCTGTCCACCCGCCTCGGTCGCTGGTAGCCCGGCCGGTCCTCCGCGCTCGCGGGTGACCCCGGGCACCTCTCGCATCCGCCTTTGCTCTGCAGCCATCGACGCACCACCTCTCTGAGGGTGGCGCTGCGTAGGTGGCTGCAGAGCAAAGCGAGCGCGGCAGGGGGGCCCGCGCTCCCGTCGGACGCGCGCCCGGCCGGCGTCAGGTGCGCAGGTAGGAGGCGCCGTTGAGGTCGACGATGGTGCCGGAGGCCCACTCGGCCTCGGGGCTGGCCAGCCAGTGCACCGCCGCGGCGATCTCCTCGGGGCGGGCCACCCGGTTGAACGGGGACTGGGCGCGAATGGCCGCGCCCCGCTCGCCGCTCAGGTGGGTGGTGGTCATGTCGGTCGCCACGAAGCCCGGCGCGACCGTCGCCACCGCGATCCCGTACGGGGCCAGGGCCAGCGCCAACGACTGACCGAGCGCGTTCAGCCCCGCCTTGCTCGCCCCGTACGCGGGCTGCTCCGGCTCGCCCCGGAAGGCGCCCCGGGACGACACGTTCACGATCCGGCCGCCCCGCTCGCGCATGTGCTGGGCGGCGCACCAGGTGACGTTCGCGGCGCCGGTCAGGTTGGTCTCCAGGACCAGCCGCCACTGCTCCTGCCACTGGTCGTACGTGTTCCCGAAGACCGGGTGGGGCAGGTCGCGGGGGCCGTAGACGCCGGCGTTGTTGACCAGGACGTCGATGCCGCCCAGGCGACGCGCCGCCTCGTCCACCATGGCCCGCACGGCCTCCGGGTCGGCCAGGTCGGCGCGGACCACCACGTGCCCGTCGCCGGGCAGCTCGGCGCGCAGCGCCTCGGCCAACTCCGCGGAGTCCCGGTGGTGGACGGCCACCCGGTCCCCGCCCTTCGCGAACGCCCGCGCCACCGCACGGCCGATGCCGCGCGAGGCCCCCGTCACCAGTACCGCCCGTCCCGCCATGCCGGCCATCCTGCCGCACCCAATCCCGTGGTTAGGAAGGGGCCCTTCCTATGCACGAGGCGTTAACAGGGGGCCCTTCCTTACACTGCCCCGATGGGAACCGACTGCCTGTTCTGCCGGATCGTCACCGGGGAGATCCCGGCCACCATCGTCCGCGAGACCGCCACCACGCTGGCGTTCCGGGACATCGACCCGAAGGCGCCCACCCACGTGCTGGTGATCTCCAAGGAGCACTATGCGGACGTGGCCACCCTGGCCCAGGGCGACCCGGGCCTGGCCGGTGAGCTGCTGGGCACCGCCGCCGTGGTGGCCGAGGAGGAGGGGCTGACCGTGGACGGCTTCCGGCTCATGTTCAACACCGGCCCGTACGGCGGTCAGGAGGTCTTCCACGTGCACGCGCACCTGCTGGGCGGCGCGCCGCTCGGCCCGATGCTCTGCCGCTGACGCGCTGCCTAGACTGCCTTCATGATCACGGTGCATGACCGGCTCGGCCGGATGGTGCGGCAGGCGCAGGCCCACGGGCGGATCCCGGCGGTGTCAGCCGCCCTGCACCGGGCCGACCGGCCGCTCTGGACCTGCACGGTCGGCGGGACCGGCAACGACACCGCGCTCGGGCCGGAGTCGGTCTTCCGGATCGGCTCGGTCACCAAGACCTTCACGGCGGTGCTGGCCATGCAGTGCCGCGACGAGGGGCTCCTCGACCTGGACGACCCGATCGGGCGGCACCTCGACCTGCCGGCGCACGGCGAGCTGACCGTACGCCGGCTGTTGTCGCACACCGCGGGCCTGCAGCGCGAGCCGCACGGCGACGTCTGGGACAGCCTCCGCGCGCCCGACGTCGGCGAGCTGCTCGCCGACCTGGCCCGGGTGGAGCGGGTGCTGCCCAGCGGCCGGCGGTACCACTACTCCAACCTCGGCATGGCCCTGCTCGGCGAGGCGGTCGCCCGGCTGCGCGGCGGCACCTGGGCCGAGGTGCTGGCCGAGCGGGTGCTCGCCCCGCTCGGGCTGACCGCCACCGGCACCACGCCGGGCGACCGGGCGGCGACCGGGTTCCTGGTCGACGCGTACTCCGACGAGGCCCGTCCGGAGCCGCCGGCCGACTTCGGCGCGGTGGCCCCCGCCGCGCAGCTCTGGAGCACCGCGCCGGACATGGCCCGCTGGGCCGCGTTCCTGGCCGACCCGGCCGCGCTGGACCCGGCGGGCGCGGTGCTCGCGCCGGCCACCCTCGACGAGATGCGCTGGCCGCTCACCACCACCGACGAGACGCTCTGGGCGGGCGGCTTCGGCCTCGGGCTGATCCTGGTGCCGCAGCCGGAGCGGGTGATGCACGTGGGGCACGACGGGGCCATGCCCGGTTTCCTGGCCGCCGTCTACGGCCGGCGCGGCGGGGACGGCACGGCCGGCGCGATGGGCTGCGCGGTGCTCGGTTCCTCCGGCACCGGCGTGGAGGTCTTCGAGCTGCCGCACCGGCTGCTCGCTACCGCCGCCGAGCACGACCCGGCCGACGTCGAGCCGTGGCGGCCCGGCGCGCCCGCCCCGGAGCACCTGCGTGGCCTGCTCGGCCGGTGGTGGGGCGAGGGCTTCGAGTACGTCTTCGCCTGGCACGACGGGGCGCTGCGGGCCCGGGGCGCGGACGACCCGGCCGGCAAGCCGCCCGCGGTGTTCGCCCCGGTGCCGGACCGGCCGGACGTGTTCCGCACGGTCGCCGGCCGGGAGGTGGGCGAGCTGCTCCGGCTGACCCGGGACGAGCGCGGCGCGGTGGTCCGCATGCACTGGGCCACCTACCGCTTCACCCGGCATCAGGAGACCTTCGAGGGGTACGACTTCCGCGCCGGCAGCTGATCTCCGGGCGCCGGCGGAGGGTCTGTTCCGCCGGCTTGCGCCGGACGGAAATGGGCGCGGTGCCGCGGGTGTTGACCCGATACGATGGGAGTCACGACCGCCGCGCCAGCAGGGCCCGGCGCCGAGTTCGAGAGCAGGTGGCGTAGGGCCCGTCGGCCCGACCTATGACCGGCACTCCACCTCCCGGCCCGCCCCGGGTGCAGACCAGGATCACGGTCCCCGACCAGAAGATCATGGTGAACCTGCTCGGCGCGGGCGACGAGATCCTGCGGCTCGTCGAACGCTCGGTCAACAGTGACGTCCACGTGCGCGGCAACGAGATCACCATCACCGGCGCGCCCGCCGACAACGCCCTCGCCGAGCGTCTCTTCAGCGAGCTGCTCGAACTGATCGAGAAAGGCGAGACCCTGACCACTGACGCAGTCCGGCGTACCGTCGGGATGCTCGAGCAGGGCGGCGCCGAGCGGCCCGCCGAGGTCCTGACGCTCAACATCCTCTCCCGGCGCGGGCGCACCATCCGTCCCAAGACCCTGGGCCAGAAGCGCTACGTCGACGCCATCGACGCGCACACCATCGTCTTCGGCATCGGGCCGGCGGGCACGGGCAAGACCTACCTGGCCATGGCGAAGGCCGTCCAGGCGCTCCAGGCCAAGCAGGTCAACCGGATCATCCTGACCCGGCCGGCGGTCGAGGCGGGCGAGCGGCTGGGCTTCCTGCCCGGCACCCTGAACGAGAAGATCGACCCCTACCTGCGCCCGCTCTACGACGCGCTGCACGACATGCTCGACCCGGAGTCGATCCCGAAGCTGATGGCCGCCGGCACCATCGAGGTGGCGCCGCTGGCCTACATGCGGGGCCGCACCCTCAACGACGCGTTCATCATCCTCGACGAGGCGCAGAACACCACGCCCGAGCAGATGAAGATGTTCCTCACCCGGCTCGGGTTCAACTCCAAGATCGTGGTCACGGGTGACGTCACCCAGGTCGACCTGCCCGGCGGGACGACGAGCGGCCTGCGGGTCGTCCGGGAGATCCTGGGCAACGTCGAGGACGTGCACTTCGCCCAGCTCTCCAGCTCCGACGTGGTACGCCACAAGCTGGTGGGCGAGATCGTCGACGCGTACGCCCGCTGGGACGCCGAGCGGGAGAACCAGCAGGCGCAGAGCGTGCACGCCGTGCCCGGGCGGACCGCCCAGGGCGGCCGGGCCGGCCGACGCCGCTAATCCGACAGAGGAAGACAGTTGTCCATCGAGATCGCCAACGAGTCCGGCGCCGACGTCGACACCGACGCCGTGCTCGCCGTCGCCCGGCACGCCCTCGACGAGATGGGGGTCAACCCCCTCGCCGAGCTCTCCGTGCTGCTGGTCGACATCGAATACATGTCGGAGCTGAACCACCGCTGGATGGGTGGCGACGGCCCGACCGACGTGCTCGCCTTCCCCATGGACGAGGGCAGCGTCGACCACGGCCCGGGGGAGAGCTCCCCGGCCGGCGGTGAGCCGGCTCTGCTCGGCGACATCGTGCTCTGCCCGGAGGTGGCGGCCAAGCAGGCGGCCGCCGCCGGGCACACCACCGCCGACGAGCTGCACCTGCTCACCGTGCACGGCGTGCTGCACCTGCTCGGCTACGACCACGCCGAGCCGGAGGAGGAGCGGGAGATGTTCGGTCTCCAGGCCCGGCTGCTGGCCAGCTGGCGGTCGACCCGATCGCAGTGATCACCACCCTGGCGGCCGTCGGCGCACCCGCCGGCCTGCCCGATCTCACCCTCCTCGTCGTCGCGGCGGGGCTGGTGGTGCTCGCCGGCCTCATCGCGATGACCGAGGCCGCGCTGGCCGCCGTCTCGCCGGCTCGGGCCGCCGAGCTGGCCCGGGACGGCGCGCGCGGCGCGCGTACCCTCCAGGCGGTCGCCGGCGACGTGGTCCGCCACCTCAACCTGCTGCTCCTGCTCCGGCTGCTGGCCGAGCTGACCGCCACCACGCTGGTCGCGCTCGTGGCGGTGGACACCTTCGGCGCCGGCTGGCGGGCCGCCCTGGTCACCGCCGGGGCGATGACCGTGGTCAGCTTCGTGGTGGTCGGCGTGGCGCCGCGCACCCTGGGGCGGCAGCACGCCTACGCGGTGGGCCGCGCGGTCGCGCCGCTGGTGCGCTGGCTGGGCCGGGCGCTCAACCCGCTGGCCTCGCTGCTCATCCTCATCGGCAACGCGGTCACCCCGGGGCGCGGCTTCCGCGAGGGGCCGTTCGCCACCCAGGTCGAGCTGCGTGAGCTGGTCGACCTGGCCGAGCAGCGCGGCGTCGTCGAGCACGGCGAGCGACAGATGATCCACTCGGTCTTCGCGCTCGGCGACACCATCGCCCGTGAGGTGATGGTGCCCCGGACCGAGATGGTGTGGATAGAGGATCGCAAGACCCTCGCCCAGGCGCTGGCGCTCTTCCTGCGTTCCGGTTTCTCCCGCATCCCGGTGATCGGCGAGAACGTCGACGACGTGCTCGGCGTGCTCTACCTCAAGGACCTGATCCGGCGGATCCAGGGCGCCCCGGAGGCCCGGCAGACGCCGGTGGCCGAGCTGATGCGCCCGGCGACCTTCGTGCCCGAGTCCAAGCCGGTCGACGACCTGCTCTCCGAGATGCAGGCGGCCCGCAACCACCTGGTCATCGTCGTGGACGAGTACGGCGGCACCGGCGGCCTCGTCACCATCGAGGACATCCTGGAGGAGATCGTCGGCGAGATCACCGACGAGTACGATGTCGAACGCCCGCCGGTCGAACGCCTGGCGGACGGGGCCGTGCGGGTGACCGCGCGGCTGCCGGTGGAGAATCTGGGCGAGCTGTTCGACACGGACCTGCCCACCGACGAGGTGGAGACGGTCGGTGGCCTGCTCGCCCAGGCGCTCGGCCGGGTGCCGATCCCCGGTTCCGGGGCCCAGGTGGCCGGGCTGCGGCTGATCGCCGAGGGCACCACCGGGCGGCGCAACCGGATCGACACCGTGCTGGTCAGCCGGGTCGAGCCGGGCGACGCGCCGGACAGCGCGGGGCACGGCGAGCAGGCCGATCCCCGTGGCAACCAGAACCGTTCCGAGGAGAGGCAACCCGCCGATGCCTGAGTCACCCGCCGTGCCGGCCGCCCGGCCCACCCCGTCCGACCCGGGCGAGCTGAGCGCCGAGGACGGCAAGCTGGTCGTCCTGGCCCGGGGCGCGCGGGGCCGGGTCGGCGCCGTGGAGGGCGCGGCGGTCCGCGACCAGGACGGCCGGACGTACGCGGCGGCCAGCGTGGCGCTGCCGTCGCTGGCCCTGACCGCGCTCCAGCTCGCGGTCGCCTCGGCGGTGGCCGCCGGCGCGAGCCGGCTGGAGGCCGCCGTCGTGGTGACCGAGGCCTCGACGCTGGACGGCGCGGGGCACGCCGCGGTCCGGGACCTCTCCGCCGACGCGCCGATCCACGTGGCCGCGCCGGACGGCACCGTCCTCGGCACGGTGGTCGAGTGACCCAGGTTCAGCCGCGTCCCTACCGGGCCGGCTTCGGCTGCTTCGTCGGCCGGCCGAACGCGGGCAAGTCGACGCTGACCAATGCGATCGTCGGCACCAAGATCGCAATCACCTCGAGCAAGCCGCAGACCACCCGGCACATCATCCGGGCCGTGCTGCACCGGCCGGAGTCCCAGCTCGTGCTGGTCGACACCCCGGGCCTGCACCGCCCCCGCACGCTGCTCGGCGAGCGGCTGAACGACCTGGTCCGGGAGACCTGGAGCGAGGTCGACGTGATCGGCCTCTGCATCCCGGCGAACGAGCCGATCGGGCGGGGCGACCGGTTCATCACCGGCGAGCTGGCCAGCCTGCGGGCCACCGTGCTGGCCGTGGTCACCAAGACCGACCTGGTGGACAAGAAGCGGCTGGCCGAGCAGTTGCTCGCGGTGAGCGAGCTGGGGGAGTTCGCCGACGTGGTGCCGGTGAGCGCCGTCTCGGGCCACCAGGTGGACACGCTGGTCGACGTGATGACCGGCTACCTGCCGGAGTCGCCGCAGCTCTACCCGGACGACATGCTCACCGACGACCCGGAGCAGGTGCTCGTGGCCGAGCTGGTCCGGGAGGCCGCCCTGGAGGGCGTCCGGGACGAGCTGCCGCACTCCATCGCCGTCGTGGTCGAGGAGATGATCCCCGAGGGCGACGTCACGAAGATCTACGCCGACGTGTACGTGGAGCGATCGAGTCAGAAGGCGATCGTCATCGGTCACCGGGGCAGCCGGCTCAAGCAGGTGGGCATCACGGCCCGCCGGCAGATCGAGGAGCTGCTCGGCACCCGCGTCTACCTGGACCTGCACGTCCGGGTCGCGAAGGACTGGCAGCGCGACCCGAAGCAGCTGCGCAAGCTCGGCTTCTGACCCCGTACGCCCCGACCGCCGGTCCCGGATCCCCGGGGCCGGCGGTCCGCGTTCCGGCGGGTGCCGGCCTGGCCGCGATCGGTCGGCTTTGTGCGATGTTTCACTTTTGACCCCGGGTCCCGCACCGTTTCGTCCGGCCGAGTCGGAGGGTAGGGAGGCGTTGCTCCCTGTCCCCGACGCCCCCGCGAGCTGATGCGAAACCGCTATCTCGACCTGCTCCGCTCCCTGGCCATCGTGCGCGTCGTCGTCTACCACGTCACCGGATGGGCGACGCTGACCCTGATCTTCCCGGCCATGTCGGTGATGTTCGCGCTCGCGGGCTCGCTGATGGCCGCGTCGCTGGACCGGAGCGGCGTACCGGCCGTGGGGCGGCGACTGCGCCGGCTGCTGCCGTCGCTCTGGGTGCTCGCCGTGGTCTTCGTGCCGGCCATGCTGCTCACCGGGCTGGCGCTCACCCCGAAGGTGCTGCTCTGGCTTCTTCCGGTGAGCGACCCGCCGGCCAACTACTGGGGCGGCCTCGCGCTCAGCCCGATCTGGTACCTGCGGGACTACCTGTGGTTCGTGCTGGCCTCGCCGGTGGCCCTCCGGCTGTTCCGCCGGGCCCCGCTGCCCACCCTGCTGGCCCCGTACGCGCTGCTCGCGGCGATCGAGTTCGGCGTGCTGGCGAACCCGCCGACCCTGCTGCGCGAGTTCGGCCTGTACTTCGGGGCGTGGCTGCTCGGCTTCGCCCACCACGAGGGCCTGCTGCGCCGCACGGCCAACCGGGTGCTCGTCCCGCTCGCGCTCGCCCTCGGCGCGGCCGGGCTGGGTTGGATCTTCACGCATCCCGGCCCGCGCGGCCACGACCTGAACGACATCCACCTGGGCAACGCGCTCTGGTCGGCGGCGTTCATCCTGGTGGCGATCGGCCGGGCGCCGGCCGGGGCGGCCTGGGTCGACCGCACCCCGGTGCTGGGCCGGGTGGTCACCGTGCTGAACCGGCGCGCGCTGACCGTCTACCTCTGGCACATGCCGTTCGTGGTGGCGCTCACCCCGCTGGTCGACGTGGTCGGCTGGTCGCACCAGGACCTGCTCGGGCTGGCGATCCGGGTGGCGCTGGTGTTCGCGCTGGTGGGCGTGGTCACCCTGCTGGTCGGCTGGGTCGAGGACCGGGCCGCCCGGCGTACCCCGGAACTGGTGCCGGGGCGCCCCCGGCGGACCCTGGCCGAGCGGGCGGCGGCCGCACCGGCCAGCCCGGCGCCCGCCGGAGCGGGAACCGAACTGGCGACCGCGGGCGCCCGGGTGCCGGGCCCGCGCCGCGCGCCGGAGCGGTCCGGCCGCGTCCCGGGCTGACCCGCGGCCGGCCTCAGCGCTGGTTGACCGTCACGTTGCCGCTGGTGGCGGTGACGTCGAGCAGCAGGGGCGCGCCCGGGTCGTTCAGCACGGCGAGGTTGGTGTCGCCGGACTTGGCGTCCGCCCGCACCCGGTACCGGCCCTCGGGCACGGTCAGGTCGACGTCGCCGCTGGTCGCGTGCAGCCGGGCCGCGGCCGCCTTGTCCAGCTCGACGGCGAGGTTGCCGGAGGTGGCCTCCGCGTCGATCCCGGCGGCGAGCCGGCGGGCGGTGATGTCGCCGGAGGAGGCGCGCAGCCGGACCGGGCCGGTGGCGTCGACCACCTCGATGTTCCCCGAGGTGGTGGCGGCGCGGACCTCGCCGCGGGCCTCGGTCACGGTGATGTCGCCGGAGTTGAGGGTGAAGTCCACCGGGCCGACCCGGTGCAGCATGACGGTCCCGGAGCTGGTCTCGCCGCGCACCGTCACGCCCTCCGGGGCGGTCACCTCCCAGGAGACCGTGCACCGGGCGCCGCAGTCGCTCGGCAGCACCAGCTCGTCGCCCTTGATCTCGTAGCGGGTGTTCGGCTCCCCGCCCTGGTAGCGGACGACCCGCTTGATGCGCACCTGGTCCGCCGGACCGGTGGCCCGGATCGTCACGTCACCCGCGCCGCCGGACGGCACGGTGATCCGAGCGATCTTCGCTTGCTCGGTCTGGTCGTAGTCGAGGCGGCGGAACGACAGGGTGTCGCACCCGGCGAGGACGATCAGGGAGGCGGCCGCGGCGGCGGCCACGGCGGTCCGGTGCAGAGCCATGGTCAGGACGCTACGACCGACCCTCCGGGCGGCGCATCCGGGTCCGACCGCCGATCCACCCCGAGGAGACCCTGATTTCGCACCCCGAGGGAGAATGGGCCGATGGCCGGATACCGCCGACAGCTCTACCGCGACGACGCGGTGGTGCTGCGTGTGCAGAAGCTGGGGGAGTCCGACCGGATCATCACCCTGCTCACCCGGCGGCACGGCCGGCTGCGCGCGGTGGCCCGCGGCGTCCGGCGGACCACCAGCAAGTTCGGCGCCCGGCTGGAGCCGTTCGGGCACGTCGACCTCCAGCTCGCCGGCGACCCCAAGGGCAACCACGGCAGCTCGCTGCACACCATCAGCCAGGCCGAGGGGATCGACCTCTACGGCAAGCGGTTCCTCGGCGACTACCCCCGCTACACGGCGGCCAGCGCGATCGCCGAGACCGCCGAGCGGCTCACCCCGATCGAGCGGGAACCCTCACTGCGGCTGTTCCAGCTCACCCTCGGCGCGCTGCGCTCGCTGGCCACCGGCGACCACGCCACCACCCTGGTGCTCGACGCCTACCTGCTGCGCGGCATGGCCTTCGCCGGCTGGGCGCCGGCGCTGACCGCCTGCGCGGTGTGCGGCACCCCGGGGCGACACCGGGCGTTCTCCGTGCCGGCCGGGGGCGCGGTCTGCCCGGACTGCCGGCCCCCGGGCGCCGCCCACCCGGCCCCGGCGACCGTCGAGCTGATGTCCGCGCTGACCACCGGCGACTGGGCGTACGCGGACGCGACCGAGGCCGGTGTGCGCCGCGAGTGCAGCGGCCTCGTCGCGGCGCACCTCCAGTGGCACCTGGAACGCGCGCTACGCTCGCTGCCGCTGGTCGACCGGGGTGCCCCGGCGTCCGGCGCGGTCCCGCCGCCCGGCGGCGCGGGGCCGGGTGTGGTCCCGCCGCGCACCGGAGGCGGGCCCGCCGCCGCTGGTGTGAACAGGGAGATGACCGAGTGATCCGATCGTTGAGGGCCGGCCGGCGCGAGCCGGTGCCACCGACTCCGCACCCCTCCGGCGCCCGGCCCCCGGCGCTGCCGGCCGAGGCGCTGCCCCGGCACGTCGCCGTGGTGATGGACGGCAACGGCCGCTGGGCCAAGGAGCGCGGGCTGCCCCGGACGAAGGGTCACGAGCAGGGGGAGCACAGCCTCTTCGACACCATCGAGGGTGCGATCGAGCTGGGCATCCCCTACCTGTCGGCGTACGCCTTCTCCACCGAGAACTGGCGCCGCTCGCCGGACGAGGTGCGCTTCCTCATGGGCTTCAACCGGGACGTCATCCGGCGGCGCCGGGACCAGCTCGTCGACCTGGGTGTCCGGGTGGTCTGGTCCGGCCGGGCCGGGCGGCTCTGGAAGAGCGTCATCTCCGAGCTGCAGACCGCCGAGGAGATGTCCCGGGGCAACTCGACGCTGACCCTCCAGTTCTGCGTCAACTACGGCGGTCAGGCGGAGATCGCCGACGCCGCCGCCGCGATCGCCCGCGACGCGGCCGCCGGCCGGCTCGACCCGGGCAAGGTCACCGAGAAGACCATCGCGAAATACCTCTACCACCCGGAGGTCCCCGAGGTGGACCTCTTCCTCCGCCCCTCCGGGGAGCAGCGCACCTCCAACTTCCTGCTCTGGCAGACCGCCTACGCGGAGCTGGTCTTCCTCGACACCCTCTGGCCGGACTTCGACCGCCGGCACCTCTGGTACGCCTGCGAGCTCTACGCCCAGCGGGATCGCCGCTTCGGCGGCGCGCTGCCCAACCCGGTGGCCCCCGGGGCCTGAGGTCGCGCTTACCGACGCCGTTTGCTGGGTATCAATCTGGACAGCAGGCAGATAGCGGAGGTGAACCCACATGATTCAGAAGCGGATTGCCCAGTGGGCGGTCATGGCGGTCGCCGTGCCGCTGGCGGCGGCCGGCGCGCGCCGGCTCAGCCACACCCTGGAGGCCCGTCGCGGCCCGACCGGGGTGAGCCGACTGCTCACCAAGGGCGCCGACATGCTGCGCCCGCAGAAGGCCAAGCGCCGTCGGTTCTGGTGACGTCCACGGCCCGCCGCGACGCCGCGGCGGGCCGTGTCGTGGGCGCCCCGCATCCGGCTTTCCGGCCGGGAGCGGGGCGCCCGCGCGTACGATCGGCGCAGGGCGCGCCGCCGGGACGCGCCCGCCACGGGGGTGGGGGATGCACGATCTCCGGTTCAAAATGATCATGGCGTTGAACGCGGCGGACCTGGGCAGCCCGATCTGCGAGCAGGTCGCCCTCATCTGCGCGGAGATCGCCGAGCAGCACTGCGCCGAACTCGGCCACACGCCCGCCGTCCGCGCCGGGGAGATCGCCGAGCTGAGCACCGGCGAACCGGCGCTCACCTGGGCGCCGACCGACACCGGGCAGCGTGCCTGGTGACCGCCACGGCGCCCGCTCCGGCGGTGGACGTCCGCCGGGCGGGGGACCGCTTCTTCACCCGGTTGTCCTGGCTCGACTCCAAGCACTCCTTCTCGTTCTCCCGGCACTACGACCCGGCCAACACCCACCACGGGCTGCTGCTGGTCAACAACGACGACGTGGTGCGACCGGGCAGCGGCTTCGAGACCCACCCGCACCAGGACATGGAGATCGTCACCTGGGTGCTGCGCGGCTCGCTGGTCCACCAGGACTCCACCGGCCACTCCGGCGTCATCTACCCCGGCCTGGCCCAGCGGATGAGCGCCGGCACCGGCATCCTGCACTCGGAGAAGAACGACTCCTGGCGGCTGGAGAACACCGCCCCGCACCGGGACCCGGTGCACTTCGTGCAGATGTGGGTGCTCCCCGACGAGGAGGGCATCGACCCGGGCTACGAGCAGCTGGAGATCGGCGACGAACTGCTGCGGGGCGGCCTCGTGCCGGTCGCCTCCGGGATGGACCGGTACGACGGCGCCTCCGCCATCCGAATCCGCAACCGGTACGCCACCCTGCACGCCGCCCGCCTCGGTCCCGGCGACACGGTGAACCTGCCCGACGCGCCCTTCCTGCACCTCTACGTGCCCGCCGGCGCCGTGACCCTGGAGTCGGCCGGACGGCTCGACGAGGGCGACGCGGCCCGGATCACGATGGCCGGAGGTCAGCGGGTGACCGCCGACGAGCCGGCGGAGATCCTGGTCTGGGAGATGCACGCCACGCTCGCCTGAGCGCGCTCACGCCTCCACTTCGGAGCGGTCGCCCGCCCACAGGGTGTGGAACGTGCCCTCCCGGTCCACCCGGTGGTAGGTGTGCGCGCCGAAGTTGTCCCGCAGCCCCTGGATGAGCGCGGCCGGCAGCCGCTCGGCGCGCAGCGCGTCGAAGTACGCCAGCGACGACGAGAAGGCCGGGGTGGGCACGCCCGCCCGGGCCGCGTCGGCCACCACCCGCCGCCAGGCCGGAACACCGGCGCCCACCCGGTCGGCGAACCAGGGGGCGACCAGCAGCGTGGGCAGGTCCCGTTCGGTGTCGTACGCCTCCCGGATCCGGTCCAGGAAGCGGGCCCGGATGATGCAGCCGCCCCGCCAGATGGTGGCCATGCCGCCCAGGTCGATGTCCCAGTCGTACTCCTGGCTGCCGGCGCGGATGTGGTCGAAGCCCTGCGCGTACGCGACGATCTTGCTGGACAGCAGCGCCCGCCGGACGTCCTCGACGAAGGTGTCCCGGTCGTCCACCTGCCACTTCTCGCCCGCGTCGGGAAACGCGCGGCGGGCGGCGGCGCGCTGGTCGGCGTGCCCCGAGAGCGACCGGGCGAAGGTGGCCTCGGCGATGCCGGTGATCGGGATGCCGAGGTCCAGCGCGCTCTGCACGGTCCACCGGCCGGTGCCCTTCTGCTCGGCCTGGTCGAGCACCACGTCCACGAAGGGCCGGGCGGTCGCCGGGTCGCTGTGCCCGAGCACGTCGGCGGTGATCTCGATGAGGAAGGACTCCAGCTCGCCGCCGTTCCACTCCCGGAAGATCTCGGCGATCTCCGCGGGGCTCGCCGACAGGCCGGCCCGCAGCAGGTCGTACGCCTCGGCGATGAGCTGCATGTCCGCGTACTCGATGCCGTTGTGGACCATCTTCACGAAGTGGCCGGCGCCGTCCGGGCCGATGTGCCGGCAGCACGGGACGCCGTCCACCTGGGCCGCGATCTTCTCGAAGATGGGGCCGAGCTTCCGGTAGGACTCGGCCGAGCCGCCCGGCATGATGCTGGGCCCGCGCAGCGCGCCCTCCTCGCCCCCGGAGACGCCGGTGCCGACGAAGTGCAGCCCGTGCCCGCGCAGCGCCTCCTCCCGGCGGCGGGTGTCGGCGAAGTGCGCGTTGCCGCAGTCGACGACGATGTCCCCCTCCTCCAGCAGCGGGACCAGCTCGTCGATCACCGCGTCGGTGGGGGCGCCCGCCTTCACCATGACGATCACGGCGCGGGGGCGCTCCAGCGAGGCGACGAAGTCCGCCATGGATTCCGACGGCACGAAGGTGCCCTCGTCGCCGTGCTCGGCGACCAGGCTGCGGGTGCGTTCGGGCGAGCGGTTGTGCAGCGCCACGGTGAAGCCGTTGCGGGCCAGGTTCCGGGCCAGGTTGCGGCCCATCACCGCCAGACCGGTGACCCCGATCTGCGCCGTCGCCTGCTGTGCCATGCGTACCGCCACCCCTCGTCTCCGGTGCCCGTGCTGCGACCGTATCGCGGGTGGCGCGGGCCTGGGCCGGGATGTCGACGGCGGGTGAGGGTCGGGTAGCGGTGCGTTCCCGGCCGACCGGCGCGGTAATTCGGATGCGGGGCGGTGCGGCGGTGGGTTAGCGTGCGGTCATGCGTAACTGACGCCCACCTCTCGAAGGCCCGGTCCACCGTGCGTACCGCCGTGGACCGTGCGCCCCGGGCGTCCGCATCCTCCCGTCACCGTCGGTGGCGTGGCGTTCCTGGCCGGACCCGCCCGGGTGTTTCCCGCTCGATGTGCCCACGGGTGCCCGACAGTCAGGAGGCAGCGTATGCCCGCCAAGCGCAGTCCGAAGAAGTCCCGTAAGCAGACGCCGAAACCGTCCCTGGTGGAGGTGACCCCGCCGGACCTGGACACGCTGACGGTGGCGTCCCCGGTTGCCCTGCCCGCCCTGGCGGACACCCCGCCGCCGCCCAAGGCGGGCCCGCCGGCCGGGCGCGACGCCCGCCTCGCCGGACGCAGCCAGCGCGCCGGCCAGACGCGGTTCTACGCGTTCCGGCGGAGCTGAGGTCGTCGGGTGCAGTTGTCGCCGCTCCGGCGACGACAACTGCACCCGAAGCCGCGGGAAGCGTCCCACGCGCCCGCTTCCGCGGCTCAGGCCGTGGCGGCCGCCGGGGTCGCCGTCCCGGCCGGCGCCTCGACCGCCCGCCGCCGCGCGACGCCGAGGGCCAGGCCCACGAAGCCGGCCACCATGAGCACGCTCACCGCCAGCTTGACCGGGACGCCCGTGCCGACCAGATCCAGCACCTGCCCGGCGGTGAGGAGCAGCGGCACCCACAGGGCCACCAGCCGGGCCCGCCAGGCGCCGAAGGCCAGCACGAGGAGGCCGACCAGCCAGCCGAGCAGCCACACCGCGAACGAGGCCATCACGAACGGGTCCCCGTCGATCGCGGTGGTCACCGGCCGGGCGGCATCGGCCGTCACGCCGCCGCCGGCCAGGGCCCCGAAGAAGGCGTTGTACTGCCACAGGTGGACGGTGGAGAAGTAGAGCCCGAGCAGCGCCACGGCGCCGCCGATGGTGGCCGCCACCGGCCTGTGCCGGCGCAGCATGGCGGCCAGCCCGAGCGTCGCCGGCAGCAGCAGCAGATGGGCCAGGGCGAACAGGATGGTCTCCACCCGCCACGCGCCCAGGTTCCCGGCGGCCACTGCCACGTTCCCGGCGGTGTCGGCCACGTCGTCCGGGAACATCACCCAGTAGAAGGCGTTCGCGACGCCGTACACCACGCCGCCGCCGAGCAGGGCGCCCGCGGTGAGCCGCCGGCCCGTCCACCCTCCGGTGCTGTCGTCCATCAGTGTCTCCTTCCGAAGTCGTGGAAGGGACGCTAGGAGCCGCAGCCGGACCGGGTCGTCGGCGTGGAGGTTGATCCGTGGGTGGAGTGTCGGCGGGGTTCGCTACACCCGTGGGTGGACGCGGAGACACGTCCGCCGTGGCTACCCTTCCGGCATGTCTGCCGCCCTCGACATCCGGGCCCGGTGGCGCGGCGTGGCCAGCTCGCTCGCCGGAGCCGCGCTGTTCGCGTTCGGCCTGGCCGAGCTGTACGTCCCGCTGGCCGGCTACGTCGAAGGTCAGGGGCCGGACCTCGCCGCGCTCTCCGCCGGCTGGCTCGCCGTCCTCACCGTGCTGCTGGTCGGCTACGGCCTCGCGGTGGCCGGCTGCACGTCGTACCCCCGGGCGGCCGCCGTCGTCGCCGGCGTCTGTTTCACCGCGCAGAGCTTCACCCCCGTCCTGCCGGAGTGGCCGGTCGTGCCGCTGCTGGCGCTTGTCGCCGCCACCTTCGGCTGTGTCGCGGTGGGTGGCCGGGCCGCTCCCACGGTCGCCGTGGCCAGTTACCTCCTCCCGCTCGGGATCGAGAACGCCGTGGCCGGTGACTCCGACTGGATCTTCATCCTGTTCGTGGGGCTCGCCGTGCTGGGTCCCGGGTACGCCGTGCGGATGCGGCGGGCGCAGGCGGCCCGGCTGGTGGCGCTGGCCGCCGAGCGGGAGGCCGCCGCCCGGACGGACGAGCGGCTGCGGGTGGCCCGGGAGCTGCACGACATCGTGTCGCACGGGGTGTCGGTGATGGTGCTGCAGGCCGCGGCGGCGCAGGCCGTGCTCGACTCGGACGCGGGTGCGGCCCGCGCGTCCCTCGACGCGGTGCAGGAGGTCGGGCGGGACGTGGTCACCGAGCTGCGCCGGCTGCTGGTCATCCTTCGCGGCGCGGACACGGCCCCGGAGGGACTGCCGTCGTTGCGGCGGATCGACGCGCTGACCGCCGGGGTGGGCCTCGCCGGCGGGCGGGTGGACGTGACCGTCTCGGGGGACCTCGACACGATCCCCGCCGCCGCCGACGTCAGCGGTTACCGGATCCTCCAGGAGGCGCTGACCAACGCCGCCCGGCACGCGCCGGGCGCGACCGTCCGCGTCTCGATCGAGGTCGCCGGTGACGCCGTCCGGCTGCAGGTGGCCGACGACGGGACCGGCCCGGCCCGGCGGAGCGCCGGCACCGGGCACGGCCTGACCGGCATCCGGGAGCGGGTGGAGCTGTTCGGCGGTTCGGTCAGCGCCGGTCGCCGCCCGCAGGGCGGCTTCGAGGTACGCGTCACGCTGCCCTTCGACGCCGAGGCGTCGGCCGGCGCACTGGCCACTGCGGGGGTCACCGGATGACCCGGGTCCTCATCGCCGACGACGAGGCGCTGGTGCGCGGTGGCCTCCGCATGATCCTCACGGCGCAGCCGGACCTCGAGGTGGTCGCCGACGCCGCCGACGGCGAGGAAGCCGTGCAGTTGGCAACCCGCTTCGCGCCCGACGTCGTGCTGATGGACATCCACATGGCGCCGTTGGACGGGATCGCCGCGACCGAGCGGATCCTGGCGGCACGCGGCGAGACCCGGATCATCATGCTGACCACCTTCGACCTCGACGAGTACGTCTACCGGGCGCTGCGGGCCGGCGCCTCCGGGTTCATGCTCAAGACCACTCCGCCCCGGGAACTGGCCGAGGCGGTGCGGACCGCGGCCCGGGGCGACGCCCTGCTCTCCCCGTCGATCACCCGTCGCCTGATCGACCACTACACCGCGACCGCGTCGGTGGTGGCCCACCCGGGCCTCGCCGAGTTGACCGCGCGGGAGACCGAGGTGCTGCGGATGATGGCGCTCGGCCTGTCGAACCGGGAGATCGCCGACCAGCTCTTCGTCGGCGAGGCGACCGTGAAGACGCACGTGAACCGCATCTTCGCGAAGCTCGGGGTGCGGGACCGGGTGCAGGCGGTGGTGCTGGCGTACCGGAGTGGGCTGGCCCAGCTCCGGAGGTAGCGGCCCGCCGCCGGTCAGCCGATCAGCGGGCGGAACGTGCCGAGCACCACGCTGACCGTCAGCGCCGCACCGGCGGCCACCGCCGCGCCGGCGACCAGCAGGGCGTCCGCCCGGGTGAAGCGCTGCCGCCGGGCGACCGTGCGCGGGGTGCCGGCGTCGAAGCCCCGGGCGTCCATGGCGACGGCCAGCCGGGTGCCCCGCCGGATCGCCCCGACCAGCAGCGCGAACGCCGTCGACCCGAACAGCCGCAGCTTGGCCACCGGGTTGCGGCCGGCGTCCACGCCCCGGGCCCGGCGGGCCAGGCTGATCATCCGCCACTCCTCCTCCAGCAGCGGCACCAGCCGGAACGCGGCCAGCGCGCCGATGGCGAACCGGGCGGGCGCCTTCGCGTTCTGGATCAGCGCGTCGGCCAGGTCGGTGGGGTCGGTGGTCGCGAAGACGAGGATCCCGGGCAGCGCCACGGCGAGCATCCGCAGCACCAGGCCCAGCGCGGTGACCAGCACGCTCTCGGTGACCAGGACCGGGCCGGCCTCGACCAGCACCCGGCCGGAGCGGTCGGCGGCGAAGAGCACCAGCGTGACCAGGATGCCGCCGGCGCCGGCCAGCAGCGGCCAGGCCCGCCGGGCGAGCACCCGGTAGCGGACGCCGAACAGCGGCAGCACCGCCAGCTCGACGGCGATCGCGATGGCCGGGGCCACCGGGTCGAGGGTGGCCACCAGGATCAGGGTGAAGACCAGCGCGGCGGCCAGCTTCGCCACCGGGTTGCGCCGCGCCAGCGGCGCCCCGGCCGCGGCGACCGGCTCCACGCTGATCACCGGCGCTCCCGGACACCGGTGCGGTCGCGGTCGGCGGACGTTATCGGCGCTCCGGAGCGCCGGGGCGGTCGGGGGCCGGCGGGCGTCATCGGCGCTCCAGGGTGACGGTCCGGTCGGCCAGCGCGGCGACGAAGTCCGCGTCGTGGGTGACGGCGACGACGCCGTGGCCGGCGTCGCGCAGGTCGGCGAGCAGGTCGACCAGTTCCCGCCAGGTCCGCCGGTCCTGGCCGAAGGTGGGTTCGTCGCAGATCAGCAGGCGGGGCGCGGTGGCCAGGGCCGTCGCCACGCTCAGCCGCCGCGCCTCCCCGCCCGAGAGGGTGTACGGGTTGGCGCCGGCCAGCCGGTCCAGCCGCAGGCGCTCCAGCAGCGCGTCCACGGTGGCCGTCACGGCCGCCTCGGTCCGCCCGGTGCGGCGCGGGCCCAGCGCCAGCTCGTCGCGGACGGTGGCGGTCACGAACTGGTGTTCCGGGTCCTGGAAGACCGAGCCGATCCGGCCGGCCAGGGCGGGCGCCCGCCAGCGGTGCGGGGGAGTGCGCGCGTCCCGGCCGGCGAGGGCGGCGGTGGCGGTGACCGTACCGGTGCCGGGGCGGAGCAGGCCGCCGAGGAGCAGGGCCAGGGTGGACTTGCCGGCGCCGTTGGGACCGAGAACGGCCAGCGCCTCGCCGGCGCGTACCCGAAGGTCGGTGGGGGCCAGCCGGGGCGGCAGGCCGAGCTGGTCGGCGGTGAGCAGCACCTCCCCGGGTGGGGTGGTGGCGTGCCGGGGCGGCACGGTGCGGCCCGGCACCCAGACCCCGGCGGCGGCGAGGGCGTCGCCGTGCGCGGCGAAGACCGCCTCGGGCGGCCCGTCGGCGCGTACCCCGCCGCCGGGCTCCAGCACGACCACCCGGTCGACCAGCGGCAGCGCCTCGGCGACCCGGTGCTCGACGAGGATCAGCGTGGTGTCCGGGTCGAGGGCGTCCGCGACGGCCCGCCGGATCAGGTCGGCGCCGGCCGGGTCGAGGTTGGCGGTCGGCTCGTCGAGCAGCAGGAGCCCCGGCCGCAGGGCGAGCGTCCCGGCCAGCGCCAGCCGCTGCTGCTCGCCCCCGCTCAGCGCCGCGGTGGGCCGGTCCCGGTCGTACGGGAAGCCGACCCGGCGCAGCGCCTCGTCCACGCGGGGCCAGATCTCGTCGGCCGGCACCCCCCGGTTCTCCAGCCCGAACGCGACGTCGTCGCCGCAGCGGGCCATCACGAGCTGGGTCTCCGGGTCCTGGAAGACGATGCCGACCCGCTCCCGGGCCTTGCGCGGGTCGAGCCCGTCGATCTCGACGGTGCCCTCCTGCTCGCCGGAGTCCTCGGGCAGCAGCCCGGCCAGCGCGGCAAGCAGCGTGCTCTTGCCCGCCCCCGACGCCCCGAGCAGCAACACCCGTTCCCCGGCCTCGACGCGCAGGTCCACCCCCCGCACCGCCCAGCCCTTCCGCCCGGCGTGCCGCCACCCGAACCCCCGCAGTTCCACGGCACCCACGCGCCCACCTCCCCTCTCGGCCCCAGCTTGGTTGATCAAGAGGTTTGCGTCAGGAGAACCGGTCCGGCCGACGCAAACCTCTTGATCAACGCGGTCTCGGTGGGTGGTGGTTAGACCAGGGCTCGGTCGCGGCCGGCGGGGAAGCGGTCCAGGGCGCCCGTGTTGGCCAGGGCGCGGGTGAGGAACCACGCGCCGGCGCCGGCGATCACCGTGGCGCTGACGATGGTCAGCAGGGCGTACGGCAGGCGGTAGTCGACCAGGTCGTAGGCCTTGTTCCAGTAGACGAAGTCGAAGATCGCCGCGGTCAGGCCGGTCAGCGCGCCGGCCAGCAGGGCGACCGGCAGCCGGTACGCGCGGTAGCGGAACGCCGCGAAGGCCAGCTCGGCGCCCACGCCCTGCATCAGGCCCTGCACGATGACGATGCCGCCCCACTGGCTGCCCAGCAGCGCGGAGACGACCGCCGCCAGCAGCTCGCAGTAGAGCGAGGCACCGGGCTTGCGGATGACCAGGCCGCCGAGCACGGCCGGCACCAGCCAGACGCCGTAGATCAGCGTCTGCGCGGGCGGGAAGAAGGCGAAGGCGGCGTCCGTGGCGCTCCAGACCAGGCCCCAGGCCCAGAAGATGACGCCGAAGGCGACGGCGATCACCGAGGCGACGACGATGTCGACGGTGCGCCAGCGGTTGCTGTCGGTGTGGTTCATGGCGGACTCCCAGTTCAGGTGAGGAACCAGGAGAAGACGCACGCCGCGCCCGGTGGTCACCGGACGGCGACGCGGCTGGAGGTCGACCGAACTCCCTGCGCTGGCATTACCCAGATCAGGTTCGAGGGTCTGCGGGCACCGGCCCGCACTCTCAGCGCTGTGCGCTCCCCTGTCGGATGTGAAGTTGTCTCGTCGCAGACGCTAGCACCGACCCCGGCCCCGGGCCCAGCAGGGCGATCGCCCGTTAGGGTGGCGATCATGCGGGTCGAGGCGCGAGGGCTGACGTTCGAGGTACGCACCGGCGGCCCCGAGGGCGGTGACCCCGTCCTGCTGCTGCACGGCTTTCCGCAGCACGCCGGCGAGTGGGACGAGGTGACCCCCGCGCTGCACGCCGCCGGGCTGCGCACGTACGCGCTCGACCAGCGCGGGTACTCGCCCGGCGCCCGGCCGGCGGACGTCGGGGCGTACCGGATCCCGGAGCTGGTGGCCGACGCGGCCGCCGTGCTCGACGCGCTCGGGGTGACCGCCGCGCACCTGGTCGGCCACGACTGGGGCGCGATCGTGGCGTGGGGCCTGGCGGCGGCGCACCCGGAGCGGGTCCGCACGCTGACGGCGGTGTCGGTGCCGCACCCGGCGGCCATGGGGCACGCGCTCGCCACCGACCCGCGGCAGAAGGCCCGCTCGTCCTACATCGCGCTGTTCCGCATGCCGGGCAAGGCGGAGAAGGTGCTGCTGGCGTTCCGCGCGGCGGCCCTGCGCCGGATGCTCGGCGGGGTGGGCGACGCCGACCGGGTGGCCCGCTACGCCGACCCGATGCGCGAGCCCGGCGCGCTGACCGCGGCGCTGAACTGGTACCGGGCCATGACCGGAGCGGACATGAAGGCCGTCGGGCCGGTGGGTGTGCCCACGACGTTCGTGTGGAGCGAAGGGGACGTGGCGATCGGCCGCACCGCCGCCGAGGCGTGCGCCGCCCACGTCACCGGCGACTACCGCTTCGTGGTGCTGCCCGGCGTCACCCACTGGATCCCGGACGAGGCGCCCGGCCCGCTGGCCGCGGCCGTGCTCGCCCGCGTCGGCCGATGACACCGAGCCCCGCCCGGCCGCACACCCGGGCGTCGCTCGCCGCCCAGCTCCGCGACCTCGGCGTACGCCCCGGCGGGACCGTGCTCGTGCACGCCTCCCTGCGCCCGCTGGGCTTCCTCTGCGGCGGCCCCGAGGCGGTGCTGCTGGCCCTGCGCGACGTGCTCGGCCCGGCCGGCACGGTGGTGGTGCCCGCCCACACGCCGGACAACAGCGACCCGGCCGAGTGGAGCAACCCGCCGGTGCCGGCGGACTGGTGGCCGGTGATCCGGGACGGGATGCCCGGCTTCGACCCGGCGGTGACGCCGAGCCGCTTCATGGGCGCGCTGGCCGAGCTGGTCCGCACCTGGCCGGGGGCGCTGCGCAGCGACCACCCGTACGTCTCGTTCGCCGCGCTCGGGCCGGCCGCCGCAGGGATCGTCGCCGACCACGGGCGGGCCGACATGCTGGGTGAGGCCTCCCCGCTGGCCCGCCTCTACGACCTCGACGCCGACGTGCTGCTGCTCGGCGTGGACCACGGCAGCAACACGTCCCTGCACCTGGCGGAGTACCGGCAACCGGCGCCGCCCCGGCAGCGCTGCGGCGCGGCCGTGCTGACCGCCGACGGCGGCCGGGAGTGGGTGTGGTGGGACGACGTGCGCCTGGACGAGGAGTGTTTCGCCCGGCTCGGCGCCGACCTGGAGGCCACCGGCGCGGTGCGGCTCGGGCCGGTCGGCGACGGGACGGGCCGGTTGATGAGGCAGCGGGCGGCGGTCGACTTCGCGGTGGAGTGGCTGGCCCGACCCCGAGGGACGGAGGAAGCATGAGCGTGAGCGAGCGAAGCGAGCGAACCATTCGGCTCAGCAGCGGGGCGCCTCGCGCCGCCGCGGAGCGAAGCGAGGCGGCGGCGTGAGCGCCGAGGCGTACCTGGCGATCGTGACCGAGACGATCGGCCGGGTCGCCGCCGACCAGCGGGAGAACGTGGCCCGGGCGGCGGATCTGATCACCGCGTCGCTGCGCGCCGACGGGGTGGTGCACGCGTTCGGCACCGGCCACTCGGAGGCCCTCGCCATGGAGGTCGCCGGCCGGGCCGGCGGGCTGGTCCCCACCAACCGGATCGCGCTGCGCGACCTGGTGCTGCACGGCGGCGAGCCGGCCGACGTGCTCGGCCCGAAGCTGGAACGCGAGCCGGCCGTGGCGCACCGCCTCTACGAGCTGGCTCCGGTCCGGCCGCAGGACGTGTTCGTGCTCGCCTCCAACTCGGGGGTGAACGGGGCGATGGTCGAGTTCGCCGCCATCGTGAAGGAGCGCGGGCACGGGCTGGTGGCGATCACGTCGGTGCAGCACTCGGCCCGGATGACGTCCCGCCACCCGTCCGGGCGCAAGCTCGCCGACTTCGCCGACGTCGTGCTGGACAACGGCGCCCCGTACGGCGACGCCACCCTGCCGCTGCCCGGCGGTGGCGCGGTCGGCGCGGTCTCGTCGATCACCGCCGCGCTGCTGGCGCAGCAGATCGTCGCCGAGGTGGTCGCCCGGCTGCTCGCGGCGGGGGAGCAGCCCCCGGTCTACCTGTCCGCCAACATCACCGGCGGCGACGAGCACAACGCCGAGCTGGAGGCGCGGTACGCGGGCCGCATCCGCCGCGGATCCTGAACCGGTTTCGCGCTCGGTCGGACGGGGCACAGGCTGTGCTGCCGGTGGGAGGCCCCCACCGGCAGTACCGTCTTCCCTGGAGGTAGCGGGTGTCGAAGGAAACCGAGAAGCAGCGCTGGCAGCGCAACTTCGCCGATCTGCTCCAGGAGCTGCGGGTGGCGCAGACCGGGGTGCAGATCCTGTTCGCCTTCCTGCTGACCCTGCCGTTCAGCAACGGTTTCACCCGGACCACCGAGTTCCAGCGGGACGTCTACATCGTCGCGCTGCTGGCCGCCGCCGCGGCCACCGCGATGATCATTTCGCCGGTCGCCTTCCACCGGGCGCTGTTCCGCCAGGGCCGCAAGCCGGAACTGGTCCGGTTCGCGCACCGGATGGCCAGCGGCGGCCTCGGCTTCATGCTGATCTCGATGGTCAGCGCGGTCCTGCTGATCACCGACTTCGTGCTGGACCGCCCGATCGCGTTCCTGCTCAGCACGATCACCGGGCTCTGGTTCCTGACCTTCTGGGTGATCCTGCCGTTCGCCCGGCGCAACTGGGGTGACGACGACATCGACGACGAGGACGACGATCCGCGGTCGCTGGCCGGCGACTGACCGCCCGGACCTGCCAAATCGGACGTGCGCACGAGGCTACCCCTGGGTAACACCCGGGGGTAGCGTCGTTCTCGTCGCACGTCGACGCAGCCGGACCGAGGTCTCCAGGAGGCAGCCGTGACCACGACACAGAACAGCCGACCCGACCCCGCCGGACACAGCGGCCCGACCGGGCGGGTGGCGCCCATCGACGACCCTCCGCAGCCGCCGGCCGGCGCGTCGGGCGGGGCCGGGCCGCTGCCGACCGAGGCCGGCCAGGTCTCCGAGAAGGAGGCCCGGCAGGTCGCCGAGGCGGCCCGCGAGTCGGCCTGGGACCGGCCCAGCTTCGGCAAGGAACTGTTCCTCGGCCGTTTCCAGCTCGACCTGATCAACCCCTGGCCCCGCACCGACCCGGCGGAGGCGGCGCGGGCCGAGGAGTTCCTGGCGGCGTTCGGGGCGTACCTGGACTCCGAGGTGGACGGCGCGGCCATCGAGCGGGACGCGCGCATCCCGGACGAGGTGTTCCACGGGCTGGCCCGGCTCGGCGCGTTCGGCATGAAGATCGACCGGAAGCACGGCGGCCTCGGGCTGAGCAACCTGCACTACTGCCGGGCGCTGATGCGGGCCGGCTCGGTGAACCCGTCGATCGGCGCGCTGCTCTCCGCGCACCAGTCGATCGGCGTGCCGCAGCCGCTGAAGATGTTCGGCACGCCCGAGCAGAAGGAGCGCTTCCTGCCCCGGCTGGCCGCCGGGGAGGTCTCCGCCTTCCTGCTCACCGAGCCGGACGTCGGCTCCGACCCGGCCCGCCTCGCCACCACGGCCGAGCCGACCGAGGACGGCACCGGCTACCGCCTCAACGGGGTGAAGCTCTGGGCCACCAACGGCACGGTCGCCACCCTGCTGGTGGTGATGGCCCGGGTGCCGGCGGCGGAGGGGCGGCGCGGCGGCATCACCGCCTTCGTGGTGGAGGGCGACAGCGAGGGCATCACCGTCGAACGGCGCAACGAATTCATCGGGCTCCGTGGCCTGGAGAACAGCCTCACCCGGTTCCACGACGTCTTCGTGCCGAAGGAGAACGTGATCGGCGGCGAGGGCAAGGGCCTGAAGATCGCGCTGACCACGTTGAACACCGGCCGGCTCTCGCTGCCGGCCATGTGCGTGGGCGCCGGCAAGTGGGCGTTGAACGTGGCCCGGGAGTGGGCCGCCGACCGGGTCCAGTGGGGCCGGCCGGTCGGCGAGCACGAGGCGGTCGCCAAGAAGCTGGCCTTCATCGCCGCCACCACGTACGGCATGGAGTCCATGCTCGACCTCTGCTGCCTGCTCGCCGACGACGACCGCAACGACATCCGCATCGAGGCCGCGCTGGTGAAGCTCTACGCCAGCGAGATGGCCTGGAAGATCGCCGACGAGCTGATCCAGATCCGGGGCGGGCGCGGCTACGAGACGGCCGACTCCCTGGCCGCGCGGGGCGAGCGGCCGGCGGCGGTCGAGCAGCTCCTGCGCGACCTGCGGATCAACCGGATCTTCGAGGGCTCCACCGAGATCATGCATCTGCTGATCGCCCGCGAGGCGGTCGACGCGCACCTCTCGGTGGCCGGCGACATCATCGACCCGGACGCCGGGCTGGGCCGCAAGGCGCGGGCCGGCGCGCGGGCCGGTGCCTTCTACGCGAAGTGGCTGCCCACCCTGGCCGTCGGCAAGGGCCAGGCGCCCGGGGCCTACCACGAGTTCGGCCCGCTCGCCGGGCACCTGCGGCACGTCGAGCGGACCTCCCGCAAGCTGGCCCGGTCCACCTTCTACGCAATGTCCCGCTGGCAGGGGAAGATGGAGCGCAAGCAGGCGTTCCTCGGCCGGGTCGTGGACATCGGCGCGGAGCTGTTCGCGATGTCGGCGGTCTGCGTCCGGGCGGTCGCCGAGCGCGCCGAGCACCCGGAGAACGTCGAGCTGGCCGACCTGTTCTGCCGGCAGGCCCGGCTGCGCGTGGACGAGCTGTTCACCGGGCTGTGGTCGAACACCGACTCGGTGGACGTGGCCGCCGCGAAGCGGATCATCGCGGGCCGCTACGCCTCGATCGAGGAGGGCGTGGTCACCCCGCCGGCCGATCAGCCCTGGGTATCGCGCTGGCAGCCGGGCCCGTCCACCGCGCAGGACGTTCGCCGCCGCATCCCGCCCGCATGAAAGGAGGGGCCCCTTGTTAACGCCTGCGGTATAGCAGGGGGCCCCTCCTAACCACGGGTCAGCGGGCGACCGCCCAGGCGATCACGCCGGCCAGGATCAGGCCGTTCAGGCCGGCCAGGACCAGGTACGCGGCCGGCGGGATCCGGCGGCCCTTGCGGACGAAGCTCACCAGGACGCCCGCGTAGATCAGCAGCAGGACCGCGACGACGATCAGGAAGTACAGCACCGGCACACCTTACCGGCCGGTGCGCAGCCCGAGTCCGCGCAGCTCCAGCGCGGCGAGCGCGTCGACCGTGCCGTCGTCGCCCCGGCGCCACGCCTCGGCCACGTCCGGCCCGATCCGGTGCAACTTCGCGAGGGGCTGCCCGGCGAGCGCGCGCAGCGCGAGCAGGTCCCGCCCGGCCGGGGCGGCGGCCAGGGCCTTCGCCGCGCCGGCCCGCCGCATCCAGCGCACCCGCAGCGGCAGCCAGCCGAACAGCACCAGCCCGAGCGGGAAGACCAGCACCGCGATGGTCAGCGCCAGGGCCAGCTGGCCGACCAGTTCCTGCTGGTCCCGGCCGGCCTCGGCGACCGCGCGGGCGGCCTCGGCGGCCTTGGTGAAGGGGCCGGTCAGCTCGTCGCCGACCAGCGGCACCCGGCCGACCTTGCCGCCGGCGTCGGCCAGGTTGTCGGCGAGTCCGCCGCCGGCCCCCTCCAGCTTCTGTCCGGGTACGGCGAGCTTCTCGACGAGGTCGTGCAGCCAGAGCGCGAAGCGGATCGCCGCGTACACCCAGACGACCACGAGCAGATCGGTGAGGAGCTGACGGAGGGCGGTCGGAAAACGGTCGGCGTAGATCTTCACGCCGGACAGCGTGCCACGGCCCGGCCGTCCGGGCACGGGTCGGTTTTCTCAGCCGGCGCAGGCCGGGCAGGTGCCGAAGATCTCCAGGGTGTGGCTGACCTGCGCGTACCCGTGCTCGGCGGCGACCCGCTCGGCCCAGCTCTCCACGGCGGGGCCGGCCACCTCCACGGTCCGGCCGCAGGCCCGGCAGACCAGGTGGTGGTGATGGCCCTCGCTGCACCGCCGGTAGAGGTGCTCGCCGCCGGGCGGGCGCATCACGTCGATCTCACCGGCGTCGGCCAGCCCCTGCAGGGTCCGGTAGACGGTGGTCAGGCCGACCCGCTCGCCGCGCTGGCGCAGCATGGCGTGCAGGTCCTGGGCGCTGTGGAAGCCGTCGACCTCGGCTAGGAGCGCGCTCACCGCGCTCCGCTGGCGGGTGTTGCGCAGTGCCCCCTCGGTCACGACGGCCCCTCCCCGGCGTGGCTCACGGCGTCCGCCACGATGTGCGCGACGTGCTCGTCCACCAGCGCGTACGCGATCTCCCGGCCGCGCCGCGAGCCGCGCACCACGCCGGCGCCGCGCAGTACCCGCAGGTGCTGGGAGACCAGCGGCTGCGGGGCGCCGAGCTTCTCCACCAGCTCGTGCACGCAGCGCTCGCCCTCGGCCAGTTCGCTGACGATCGCCAGCCGGATCGGCGCCGACAGCGCGCGCAGCAGGTCACCCGCGCCCTCGAAGGCGTCGTACCCGTTCGTGACCGTCATCCCGTAACGGTAACCAATGCCAGCAGCGCCGGCCCGGACGGCCTCACCGCAGTACCACCTCGTGCTCCGGCGGCTCCACCACCGGCACGGCAACCGGGCGGGCCCGCCGGCGCAGCGCCCGCCAGCCGGCCGCGAGCAGCGCCACCACGAGGAACGAGCCGATCGCCAGCAGCACCACCGACGCGCCGGGCGCGGTGTCCGCGGTGGCGGCCACCCAGACGCCGGCCCCGGCCGCGAACAGCCCCAGCGCCATGGCCGCCGTCATGGTGGCCCGGAAGCCGCGGGTCACCTGCTGCGCGGTGGCCACCGGCACCACCATGAGCGCGCTGATCAGCAGCACCCCGACCGCCCGCATGGCGATGGTGACGGTCACCGCGGTGCCGACCGCGAGGAGCAGGTTCAAGGCCCGCACGGGCAGGCCGGAGACCCGCGCGTACTCCTCGTCGTGGCAGACCGCGAAGAGCGCCGGGCGCAGCGCCAGCATGGTCACCAGGATCGCCACGCCGAGCACCAGGATGGTCACCAGGTCCCCCGGCGACGTCGTGGTCAGCGACCCGAAGAGGTACGCGTTGAGCTTGCCGCTGCCGGCGTCGGAGAGCCCGACCAGCATCACGCCACCGGCGATGCCCCCGTAGAACAGCAGCGCCAGGGCCAGGTCCCCGGAGGTGCGCCCGCGCGAGCGGACCAGCTCGATCACGATCGCGCCGAGCGTGGCCGCGATGACCGCGACCAGCACGGGGGAGCGGTTGAGCAGCAGCCCGGCGCCGACGCCGGTGAGCGCCACATGGCCGATGCCGTCGCCGATCAGCGCCAGCCGGCGCTGCACCAGGTAGATGCCGAGCGCCGGGGCGGCCAGCCCGATGACCAGCGCGCCGACCAGGGCGCGCAGCATGAAGTCGTACTGGAAGAGGTCCATCACATGCTCCACAGCCCGGCGGGCTCTTCGTCGCAGTGCGGGTGCACGTGGTCGTGGCCCGGCTCGGCGTGGTGCCCGGCGGGCTCCGGCACCGCGCCGTCGTGGCAGATCGTGCCCTGGTGGACGACGACGGCCCGGCCGATCAGCGGGCGCAGCGGCCCCAGCTCGTGGGCGACCAGCAGCACGGTGCCGCCGCCGTCGCGGAAGTCCCGCAGCGCGGTGGCGAACGCCTCCTGGCTGGCCGCGTCCACCCCGGCGGTTGGCTCGTCGAGCACCAGCAGTTCCGGCCGGCCGGCCAGGGCCCGGGCGATCAGGGTGCGCTGCTGCTGGCCGCCGGAGAGCGTGGCGACCGGGTCGCCGGCCCGGTCGGCGAGCCCGACCGCGCGCAGCGCCGCGGCGACCGCCTCCCGGTCGGCCCGCCGCGACGGCCGCAGCACACCCCGGCGGGCCAGCCGCCCGGACGCCACCACCTCGCCGACCGTGGCGGGTACGCCGCTGCCCGCGCCGAGCCGCTGCGGGACGTACCCGATGCGGTGCCACTGCCGGAAGCGGCGCTGGGGCGTGCCGAAGAGGGTGACCGACCCGGCGCCCAGCGGCACCAGGCCGAGCACGGCGCGGATCAGGGTCGACTTGCCGGAGCCGTTGGCGCCGAGCACGGCGACCACCTCGCCGGCGGTGACGGTCAGGGAGACGTCGCGCAGCACGGCCCGGCCGTCGTAGCCGACGGCGGCGTGTGCGACCTGGATCACGGGTTCGGTCATGAGCAGTCCAAGGCGGTCCGCAGGGTCTGGAGGTTGGCGCGCATCGCCGAGAGGTAGTCACCGTCGGCCGGCGGGCCCTCGATCGGGTCGAGCACGGCGGTCGTCGCCCCGACCTCCCGGGCCACGGTCTCGGCGACCTTGGGGCTGACCAGCGTCTCGAAGAAGATGGTGGTGGCACCGTGCTCCCGGGCCTCCTCCGCCACCTCGACGAGGCGCTGGGGGGAGGGTTCGGCGTCCGGGGTGAGGCCGGTGATGCCGACCTGTTCGAGCCGGTAGTGCTCGGCCAGGTAGCCGAAGGCGGTGTGGCTGGTCACGATTTCCCGGCGCTGGCAGGTGGCCAGGCCCCGGGTGTAGTCGGCGTCGAGCCCGGTCAGCTCGGTGCGCAGCGCCGCGGCCCGGGCGGTGAAGTCGGCGGCCCGGTCCGGGTCGACCCTGCCGAGCCGCTCGGCGAGCCGGTCGCCGACGGTGGCCAGCCGGGTCGGGTCCAGCCAGAGGTGCGGGTCCTTCCCGCCGCTCTCCTCCTCGTGGCCGGCCTCACCGTCGTGCTGGTGCCCGCCCGCGGCGGCGTCGAGCAGCGGCTGCACGCCCGCCACGTCGAACGCCCGCTTGCCGCCGTTCTGCTCGACCGCCTCGTCCACGGCCGGCTGGAAGCCGGCGAGGTAGACGATCAGCTCGGCGTCGGCCACCTGGCCCACCTGCCGGGGGTTGAGTTCCAGGTCGTGCGGCTCGGCGCCGGGCTTGGCCAGGCTGGTGACCGCGACCGCGTCGCCGCCGATCTTCTCGGCGAGGAACTGGAGGGGGTAGAAGGCGGCCACCACGTCCACCCGGTCCGGGTCGCTCCCGCCGCCGTCGCCGGAGGAGCAGGCGGCGAGGCCGCCCAGGGTGAGGAGGGCGGCGGTGGCGGCGGCGAGCGCGCGGGCTGAGCGGACGGTCATGTCACTACTGTCCGCGATAACGAAATTGATTGTCAAAAACGCATGATTGCATGTCTGCGCAGGTCAACCCTCAGAGCAGCTTCGCCAGCGCGATCGCGATCAGCAGGGTCAGCATCAGCAGCCGCAGCACCCGGGTGGCCGGCGCCTGCACCGGCCAGGTCACGGTCATCAGCCACACCAGCCCCGCGGCCAGCGCCAGCAGCAGCAGCCCACCCGCCGCCCCCGGCGCGAACAGCCCCACCAGCACCAGGACCAGCGCGGCCAGGAACACCGTCGTCGGGTTGAGCCGGGCCAACCGGGACAGCACGGGAGTCTGCGTACGCTGCATGCCACAGACTCTACGAGGAGGAACCCGGTGCTGGTCACCAACCGGTTCGTGGTGGACGCCGACGAGGCGGACGAGTTCACCCGGCAGGCGCACGCGGCGCTCACCGCGCTCGCCGCCCGCCCGGGCTACCTGCGCGGCGACCTGCTCCGGGCGCTGGACGACCCGGCCCACTGGTGCCTACTCACCGAGTGGGAGTCGGTCGGGGCGTACCGCCGGGCGCTCGGCGGGTTCGACGTCAAGGTCACCGCGGTGCCGCTGCTCGCCCGCTCGGTGGACGAGCCCTCGGCGTACGAGACGCTGGCCAGTGCCGCGCCGGACGGCGAGATCGTCGTGGCGGCCAGTGATCGGGCCGCAGGTCCTTACCGCTGAGGTCGGGGGCACTACCCTGGCGCGTATGACCGCTCCCGGACCGGCCGGCCCACCACCCCCGCCCGTGCCCTCCGGCGCACCGCCGGTGCCGGGACCCCCGGCCGACCCCGGCGCTCCCGCGCCGCCGCCCGGGCTGCCGCCGGTGTCACCGGGCGAGCCCGGCGTCCCCGCGCCGCCGCCCGGTCCCGGCGTCGCCCCGCCGTTCGCCGCGCCACCCACCGAGGGCGGCCGGGCCCGGCTCTGGCTCGGCCTCGGCGTCGGCGCGCTCGCCGTGCTGCTCTGCTGCGGCGGGGGCGGCGCGGCCGTGGTCGGGCTCGCCGTGAGCAACGTGCAGGCCGTCGAGGAGCAGGGCCGGGCGGTCACCGACGACTACTACCAGGCGCTCGTCGTCAAGGACTGGTCCAAGGCGTACGACCAGCTCTGCGACGACGCCCGGCGGCGCGAGTCCCGGGCGGAGTTCGAGCAGCGGGTGGCCACCGAGCCCCAGGTCTCCGGCTACCGGGTGGGCGAGGTCGACACCGCCACGCTGACCGTGCCGGTGGACGTGACCCTGGCCGGCGGCCGGCGGGAGGCGCAGACCGTCACGCTGGCGCCCGACCAGCAGACGGGCGGCATGGAGGTGTGCGGGGTGAGCTGACCCGCCCCCGGTATTCTGCTGGGCTCGGGACCGCGGTGGTCGTACCGTTGTCCCGAACCGTCCGGTTCCACTCACATCGCCCCCGCCGACCGCCAGCCGGCGTAGGAGGAAACATGCCAGCCGACCGTATCGACGCCGTCGTCAGCCTCGCCAAGCGCCGAGGCTTCGTCTTCCCCTCCAGCGAGATCTACGGGGGCACCCGGTCGGCCTGGGACTACGGTCCGCTCGGCGTCGAGCTCAAGGAGAACGTCCGCCGGCAGTGGTGGAAGACCATGGTCCAGCAGCGCGACGACGTCGTCGGCCTGGACTCCGCGGTCATCCTGGCCCGCAAGGTCTGGGAGGCCAGCGGCCACATCGCCGAGTTCGTCGACCCGCTCACCGAGTGCCAGTTCTGCCACAAGCGGTTCCGCGCCGACCACCTCGAAGAGGCGTACGAGGCCAAGCACGGCAAGCCGCTGACCTCGCTGACCGAGCTGAACTGCCCGAACTGCGGCAACAAGGGCACCTTCACCGAGCCGAAGATGTTCAACGGCCTCATGAAGACCTACCTGGGCCCGGTGGAGAGCGACGAGGGCCTGCACTACCTGCGCCCGGAGACCGCCCAGGGCATCTTCGTCAACTACAAGAACGTGGAGACGGTCGCCCGCAAGAAGCCGCCGTTCGGCATCGCGCAGACCGGCAAGTCGTTCCGCAACGAGATCACCCCGGGCAACTTCATCTTCCGGACCCGCGAGTTCGAGCAGATGGAGATGGAGTTCTTCGTCGAGCCGGGCACCGATGAGCAGTGGCACGAGTACTGGCTCTCCGAGCGCTGGAACTGGTACCTCGACCTGGGCCTCTCCGCGGACAACCTGCGCTTCTACGAGCACCCCAAGGAGAAGCTCTCCCACTACTCGAAGCGCACCGTCGACATCGAGTACCGGTTCCAGTTCGGCGGCACCGAGTTCGCCGAACTGGAGGGCATCGCCAACCGCACCGACTTCGACCTGTCGACGCACAGCAAGCACTCCGGCGTCGACCTGTCGTACTTCGACCAGACCAAGGGCGAGCGCTGGATGCCCTACGTGATCGAGCCGGCCGCCGGCCTCACCCGCGCGGTGCTGGCGTTCCTGCTCGAGGCGTACGACGAGGACGAGGCCCCGAACACCAAGGGCGGCGTGGACAAGCGCACCGTCATGCGCTTCGACCCGCGGCTCGCCCCGGTCAAGGTGGCGGTGCTGCCGCTGTCCCGCAACGAGGCGCTCTCGCCGAAGGCGAAGCAGCTCGCCACCGACCTGCGCAAGCGCTGGGTGGTCGAGTTCGACGACTCGCAGGCCATCGGCCGCCGCTACCGCCGGCAGGACGAGATCGGCACCCCGTTCTGCGTGACCGTCGACTTCGACACCCTCAACGACAACGCGGTGACGGTGCGGAACCGGGACACCATGACCCAGGAGCGCATCTCCCTGGACCAGGTCGAGCGCTACCTGATCGAGCGCCTGCCCGGCTGCTGACGCTTGAAAGGAGGGGCCCCTTCTTAACGCTTCCGGTAGAGAAGGGGCCCCTTCTTAACGCCCCGATCCCGATTGAGGGCGTGGCTCGGCGCGCACTCCCACGGTGGCGGCCAGTCCGCGGCGCGACGCGTACGCATCCTCGACCGTCCGCCGAACCCGCGCCGGTTCGCGGCGGATCTGGGCCGGCGTGAAGTGCAGGATCAGGATGCCGAGACGGCTCAGCTCGTTGTGCCGGTCGAGGGTGCGTGCCCAGTCCTCCGGGCGGAAGTGGTACTCCTGCGAGTCCACCTCCAGCGCCACCGCCGCCTCACCTACGTAGGCGTCGGGGGTGGGAAGCGATCGGCCCTCGGCCGTGACCAGCCGCGGATTCCAGAGCACCTCCGGCAGCAGCGGGCTGTCGGACAGGCAGTCGCGCAGCTCGGCCTCCGGTGCCGAGCGCGTACCGGCGGTGACCTCTGCGAAGGCCTTCCTGATCAACGCCGTGCGGCTCCGCCTTGCTCGCCGAATCTCCTCGTCGAGGGCGGCGAGGTCGGTGAAACCGCGTTGGACGGCCTCGGCGACCAGGGCGCGTACCGGTCGGAGCTGGCGGAGATCCCGGGCGGCGTCGACCACGGCCCGAGCCGGCGAGCAGACCGGGTAGAGGTTCGTCTTCCGGGCCTTCGCGTCCAAGGTCAGCGCCCGGGCGATCACCGCGTGACCGGATGACTTCCGGCGTGCGTGATGGGGCACGATCAGGTGTACGGCATCGGTCCGCGGGCTGTCGCGGAAGCCGTACCACGCCAGCGCGGCCAGGCCCGTCAGCTGGGCCTCCGCCCCCGCGTAGAGAGCGGCCGAGATTCGTCGCTGCTCATCGGTCAGCACCCCGCTGAACAGGCCGTACGTCGCGGGCAGGACCCGTTGCCACACCCCGCGGCGGGTTTGGCGATAGAGGAACATGTCGTCGAACCCGGCGCCCAGCAACTGGGCCCGGGTGAGGATCTGCTGCTGGCGGTGAGCCGTCTCTTCCCACTCGGGCGAAAAGGTGACCATGCCGCACCCTCCCCCCGACGGAACCCCCTCAGGCCCTCCCCCCACCCCAACCTGTGGATGGCCCGAATCCCTGTGCACAACCCATCCCGCCGCCGCGCCCTGTGATATGCGCCCTGTTAATAGGGGGCCCCTGCTATGCAGAAGGCGTTAATAGGGGGCCCCTCCTTACACTTGGGCGGTGACCGCCCCGACCCTGCCCGCGCTGCGCCCGCTCACCCTCGGCCCGCACGAGGTGTGGCCGCCCGTGGTGCTCGCGCCCATGGCCGGGATCACCAACGTCGGCTTCCGCCGGCTCTGCCGGGAGCAGGGCGGCGGCATCTACGTCTGCGAGATGATCACCACGCGGGCGCTCGTCGAGCGCAACCCGAAGACGCTCCGCATGATCGCCTTCGGCGCGGACGAGCACCCGCGCAGCCTCCAGCTCTACGGCACCGACCCGGAGATCACCGCCGCCGCCGTGCGGATCGTGGTCGAGCGGAACCTCGCCGACCACATCGACCTGAACTTCGGCTGCCCGGTCCCCAAGGTCACCCGGCGCGGCGGCGGGTCGGCCCTGCCGTGGCGGCGCCGGCTCTTCGCCCGGCTGGTCCGGGCCGCGGTGGCCGCCGCGTCGCCCGCCGGGGTGCCGGTCACCGTCAAGATGCGCAAGGGCATCGACGACGACCACCTGACGTACGTCGAGGCCGGCCTCGCCGCCCAGGACGCCGGCGTCGCCGCGGTCGCCCTGCACGGGCGTACGGCCGCACAGCGCTACTCGGGCACCGCCGACTGGGACGCCATCGCCACCCTCAAGCAGGCGCTCGACGTGCCGGTGCTCGGCAACGGCGACATCTGGGAGGCCGACGACGCCCTGCGGATGGTCGCCCACACCGGCGTCGACGGCGTCGTGATCGGGCGGGGGTGCCTGGGCCGGCCCTGGCTCTTCGCCGACCTGGAGGCCGCCTTCAACGGCCGCGCCGAGCGGCGGCTGCCGAACCTCGGCGAGGTGGCGGCCACCATGCGCCGGCACGCCGAGCTGCTCGTCGACCAGTTCGTGGCCGGCGCCCGCAACCCGGCCCGGGGCGAGCGCGACGGCTGCACCGACTTCCGCAAGCACGTCGCCTGGTACCTCAAGGGCTTCCCGGTCGGCAGCGAGCTGCGGCGCTCGCTCGCGATGATCGAGAGCCTGGCCCAGCTCGACGACCTGCTCGGCAAGCTCGACCCGGCCGTGCCGTTCCCCGTGGAGACGCTGGGCCAGCCGCGCGGCCGGACCAACTCCCCGGGCAAGGTCGCCCTCCCCGACGGGTGGCTGGCCAGCCGGGACGACGACACCCCGCCGGACGGCGCCGAGCTGGACGACTCCGGCGGCTGACGCGCGAAAAAGGGCCCGACCCCTCGGTGGGGTCGGGCCCTTTCGCGTGTTGCTGGTTGTCAGGAGGCCGAGTAGCCGCGGGTGGCGATCCAGTCGGCCAGGTTGTCCACGCTCATCCGGTAGGAGGCCATGTTCGGGTCGGCCGAGTCCGCGATGGTCACGATCTTCCCGTTGTCGCGGTAGCCCACGACGCTGATGTAGTGGCCACCCTCGAAGGAGTGGGTGTTGCCGTCGGTGTCGGTGGCGGTGCCGGCGATGTTGGCGACCACGGCCCGGCCGTCGTCGACGGTGCGCACGATGTCGGCGCGCAGGGTGTCGGTCTGCTTGTCGTCGGCCTTACCGTCGCGGATCTCCACCGACCGGTAGTGCTTGCCGGTCTCCTTGTTCAGCACCGGGGTGATGTCGTTGATGCTGTTGGTGCCGTTCTCGGTGGTGCCCATCTCCTTGGCCATGGCGTCGACGTCGATGTTCTTGCCGAGCACCGAGATGGCGTTACGGGCAGCGGCGGGGCCGCAGTAGTAGAAGTTCGGCTGGGCCTCGTAGCGGACGTCCAGCTCCCGCTCGCCGTGACCCTTACGGTCGGTGCTGACCTGGGTGGCGGCCTTCTCGGCCGGCGTGGCCTGCGCGGCGATCGCGGGGCCGGCGATCCCACCGGCGGTGGCGGCGAAGCCGGCAGCGGTCAGAACGGTCTTACGCAGCAGATCGGTACGCATGATGAGTGCCTCTCTGTCGGGGGTGAGCAGCACACGCAGGGGGTGCGGGTGCCGCTGGAAAGTCTTCGGGGTGCCCGGCGATCGGGGGTGACCTGCTCGGGCGGACCGGGGATGTAACCGTCGGCGGCGCGGGGTGATTCCCTCGACCCTGATCCGACGTCCCGGGGGATGTAACGACCGGGGCCCGGGGGTGATTCCCCGGCTGACCGGCTGGGACCGGTGGTGCGCGGTCCGGGGGATGTAACGACCGGGGGCCGGGCGTCATTCCCTGGCTCACCGGCTCGGACCGGTGGTGCGCGGTCCGGGGGGTGTAACGACCGGGGCCGGGAGGTCATTCCCTCCGGCTCGACCGGCTCGGACCTGCATGGTCCGGGGGATGTAACGACCGGTGGGGGCCGGTCATTCCGACCGGCGGTCGCCTCGCCCGGGGGCGGGGTGCTGCGCGGTCTGCCATGTTCAACGACCCCGGCCCCGCCATGATTCCGGCCTGACGGTGGCGCCGACCACCCCGACGGCACCGGCCGAAACCGGACACCGGGGCTTCAAGCGGCCCACCAGGAACCAGACATTCACCCCAGGCCGCCACTGACCAACAGGCGGGCACCACTGGACACCACCGCCCGGCCCCAGTGCGATTCCCTGACCCACCCCTCTGGGTGCGTGTGTTGTCGCCAGAGGCGCAACAAGCGCACCCAGACCCGACGCCCCCGTCGGTGATCATGAAGTTGGCTGCCCTGAAACGGGACAAATCAACCAGTCAACCTCATGATCACCGAAGCGCCCGCCAGGTGCTGGCCCAGGGCGCCTCTCGGCGTTGCGCGGGACGAGCCCTGTCGGCCGCGGGAGGGCAGGTTCAGTGGGTGTCGGCCGTGGTGTCGCGGGTCGGTTGGGTGGGGACGGCGGCCGGCGTGGGCCACGGGACGTCGGGGGAGGGGTGGAAGGTGATGCCGGCGGCGGCCCAGCGTGGGCCGTGCGCGGCGAGCCGCTCGCGGAACCCGGCCCAGTCGTGCGTCGAGCGGGGCGACCAGCCGAGTTCGGCGACGGCGGGCAGGCGCGGGAAGAGCATGAACTCCACCTCGGCGAGGGTGGTGACCGACTCCGTCCAGAGCGGCGCCTCGACGCCCAGCACCGCCTCGGCCGGTACGCCGGTGAGGTGCGTCCCCGGATCCCAGTCGTACGCGCGGCGCACGTCGATGAGGCCCGCCCAGTCGTGCCCGATCGGGGTGTCGGCGGCGTACTTCATGTCCAGGTAGACGCGGTTGCCGGGGGAGAGGATGAGGCGGGCGCCCCGGCGTACCGCCTCGGCGGTCTCGGGGTCGTCGCCGTTGGTGCCCCACCACTGGAGCACCCGCCCGTCGACGTGCCCGGCCGGGGCGAGCTGGTGCCAGCCGACCACGGTCTTCCCGGTCGCCGCGACCAGGGTCTGCGCCCGCTCGACGAAGGCGCGGTAGGTGTCGGCCGGCACCTTGAACGCCTCGTCGCCGCCCAGGTGCAGCCAGGGGCCGGGGGTCAGGGCGGCCACCTCGCCGACCACGTCGGCGACGAAGGCGTACGTCCGCTCGTCGGCGGGATCGACGTAGCTGAAGCCGACCTCGGTGCCGGTGTACGGCGGGGGTGCGACCTTGCCGGGCGTCAGCTCCGGGTAGGCGACGAGGGCCGCGTTGGTGTGCCCCGGCAGGTCGATCTCCGGCACGACGGTGACGTGGCGGCGGGCCGCGTACGCGACGATGCGCCGGTAGTCGGCCTGCGTGTAGTAGCCGCCGGGGCCGCCGCCCACCTCGGTGGCGCCGCCGACCTCGGCGAGCCGGGGCCAGGAGTCGACGGCGATCCGCCAGCCCTGGTCGTCGGTGAGGTGCAGGTGCAGGTGGTTGAGCTTGTACCGGGCCAGGTGGTCGACGACCCGCAGCACGTCCTCGACGGGGAAGAAGTGGCGGGCCACGTCGAGCATCGCCCCGCGGTAGGGGAAGCGCGGTCGGTCGACGATGCTGCCGCCGGGCACCGCCCAGCGCTCGGTGACCGGGGCGGTGCCGTCGATGGCGGCGGGCAGGAGCTGCCGCAGCGTCTGCGCGCCGTGGAACAGCCCGGCGGCGGTGGCGGCGATGATCCGCACGCCGGACGCGGTCACGTCGAGCCGATAGCCCTCGTCACCCAGCTCGCTGGCCGCGCCGGCCGCACCGTCGCCACCGGCCGCGCCGGCAGCGCCCGCAGCGCCGGCTGCGCCGGCTGCACCGGCTGCACCGGCCGCGCCTCCGGCGCCGGCCACGCCCGCCACCTCGACGGGAGCGGCCGCGTCGACGGACGCCGTCGCGTCGACCGACGGCGGGTCGGCAGGCGCCGTCTCCGACAGCGTCAGCACGAGCAGCCCGTCGGCCGCCGACGAACCGTCGGCCGCGGGGCTGTCGGCGACCGGCAGGGGGAAGCCGGTGGCGGGTCGGAGCCACTCGGCCAGCTGCACGGCGACGTCCCGGCCGCCCGCGCTGACCCGGATCGCCGTCCCGGGGGACAGCGTGAAGTCGGCGGCCGGGTCGGGAAGCACCTGCTCCGGGGCGGGCACCACGTCGCCGAGGCGGACCGGTGCGGGCGGGGCGAGCAGGTCGCCGGCTCGCCGGGCGGCGGTGCGGGCCAGTTCGGCGGCGGCCGGCTGCCGGCCGGGGAGGCGGTCGAGCGGCTCGCGGCCGGGGAGGCGGTCGAGCGGCTCGGGACCGCTCTCGGCGGGGGTGGTGGGGATGGTCGGCACGGCGACGACTCCGGGGTGTATTTGGCCGGGATATGGCAAAGGTGAGGTTCAGCAAAACCAGTGCCGTCAAGAGTACGAGGGAAATCGGAATTGCGTGATAGTGCGCGTGGAAGCGTTCCCAAAAACCGGTACGGACGCGGATAGTGGTGACCGTTGTGCCGAAAGTCACCGAACGGTCCCAGGCCACCCGAAGTTCGCTTAACCTTCGCGCACCGATCGCTGACGACGCCGGGATTACCGGTGGTCGCTCCCGGGGTATGTCCGAACTGAACCTTCGTTAAGTGTCAATGGCGCGCGTGGGAGGCTCTGGTGGCAGCGCAAGAGACGGTCGAGCACAAGTACGTCTACGACTTCGCCGAGGGCAACAAGGACCTCAAGGACCTGCTCGGCGGCAAGGGGGCCAACCTGGCCGAGATGACCAATCTCGGCCTGCCGGTCCCGCCCGGCTTCACCATCACCACCGAGGCCTGCAAGGCGTACCTGACGACCGGCCGGGAGCCGGACGGGCTGGCCGCCCAGATCGAGGCGCACCTGGAGTCGCTGGAGCGGGAGATGGGCCGCAAGCTCGGTGACCCGCAGGACCCGCTGCTGGTCTCGGTACGCTCCGGCGCCAAGTTCTCCATGCCCGGCATGATGGAGACCGTCCTCAACGTCGGCCTCAACGACCGCAGCGTGGTCGGGCTCAGCGCGCAGGCCGGCGGCAACGACCGCTTCGCCTGGGACTCCTACCGCCGCCTCATCCAGATGTTCGGCAAGACCGTCTGCGAGGTGCCGGGCGAGGAGTTCGAGCACGCGCTCGACGACGCCAAACGGGCCAAGGGCACCACGAACGACCTCGACCTGGACGCCGACGACCTGCGCGGGCTGGTCGACGCGTACAAGAAGATCTTCGTCAAGCACACCGGGCGGGAGTTCCCGCAGGAACCGCGCGAGCAGCTGGACCTGGCCATCCGCGCGGTCTTCGAGTCGTGGAACGCCGAGCGCGCGGTGGTCTACCGCCGGCAGGAGCGGATCCCGGCCGACCTGGGCACCGCGGTCAACGTGGTGGCCATGGTCTTCGGCAACCTCGGCGCCGACTCCGGCACCGGCGTCGCCTTCACCCGGGACCCGGCCAGCGGCGCGCAGGGCATCTACGGCGACTACCTGGCCAACGCCCAGGGCGAGGACGTGGTGGCCGGCATCCGCAACACCGTGCCGTTGCAGGAGCTGGAGCGGATCGACAAGAAGTCCTACGACGAGCTGTTGGACTACATGGCCCGGCTCGAGGAGCACTACAAGGATCTCTGCGACATCGAGTTCACCATCGAGCGCGGCAAGCTCTGGATGCTCCAGACCCGGGTTGGCAAGCGCACCGCCGCCGCCGCGTTCGTCATCGCCGGGCAGCTCGTCGACGAGGGCCTGATCGACCTGGACGAGGCGCTGCACCGGGTCAACGGGGCGCAGCTCGCCCAGCTCATGTTCCCGCGCTTCCAGCTCGACCACGAGTTCCAGCCGGTGGCCAAGGGCATCGGCGCCTCGCCCGGCGCCGCCTCCGGCAAGGTGGTCTTCACCTCCGCGCGGGCCGTCGAGCTGGCCGCCGAGGGTGAGTCGGTGATCCTGGTACGCCGGGAGACCAACCCGGACGACCTCAACGGCATGATCGCCGCCAAGGGCATCCTCACCTCGCGGGGCGGCAAGACCAGCCACGCCGCCGTGGTGGCCCGGGGCATGGGCAAGACCTGCGTCTCCGGCGCCGACGAGCTGGACGTCAACGTGCCGGCGAAGCGGTTCACCGTCGCCGGGCAGACCGTCAACGAGGGCGACGTGGTCTCCATCGACGGCACCACCGGCAAGGTCTACCTCGGCGAGGTGCCGGTCATGCCGTCCGAGGTGGTGCAGTACTTCGAGGGCAGCCTTGAACCGGAGCACGTCGACAACGCGCTGGTCCGGGCCGTACACCGGATCATGACGCACGCCGACGCCACGCGGCGGCTGGCGGTCCGGACGAACGCCGACACCGGCGAGGACGCGGCGCGGGCGCGGCGGTTCGGCGCCGAGGGCATCGGCCTGTGCCGCACCGAGCACATGTTCCTCGGCGACCGGCGGGAGCTGGTCGAGCGGCTGATCCTGGCCCGCACCGACGACGAGCGGGAGTCCGCGCTGGCCGCCCTGCTGCCGTTGCAGCGGGCCGACTTCGTGGACATCTTCCGCGCGATGGACGGCCTGCCGGTCACCGTGCGGCTCATCGACCCGCCGCTGCACGAGTTCCTGCCCCCGCTGGAGCAGCTCGCGGTCAACGTGGCGGTCGCTCAGGAGCGCGGCGAGGACGTGGCCAAGGAGGAGGCGCTGCTCGCCGCCGTCCGGCGGATGCACGAGGAGAACCCGATGCTGGGCCTGCGCGGCGTACGCCTGGGCCTGGTCATCCCCGGCCTGTTCGCCATGCAGGTCCGCGCGATCGCTGAGGCCGCCGTCGCGGTCACCCGCGACGGCGCGGTCGCCAAGCCGGAGATCATGGTCCCGCTGGTCGGCGCCGTGCAGGAGTTGGAGACGGTACGCGCGGAGGCCGAGAAGATCATCGCCGAGGTGGTCGGGGACAGCGGCGTCGAGGTGCTGATCGGCACCATGATCGAGGTGCCGCGGGCCGCGCTGACCGCCGGGCAGATCGCCGAGGCGGCGCAGTTCTTCTCCTTCGGCACCAACGACCTCACCCAGATGGGCTGGGGCTTCTCCCGCGACGACGTCGAGGGCGCGTTCTTCTGGCGCTACCTGGAGCTGGGCATCTTCGGCATCTCCCCGTTCGAGTCGATCGACCGGGAGGGCGTCGGCCGGCTGGTGCGGATCGCCGCCGAGGAGGGCCGGGCGGCCCGCCCGGGGCTGAAGCTCGGCGTGTGCGGCGAGCACGGTGGCGACCCGGACTCGGTGCACTTCTTCCACGAGGTCGGTCTCGACTACGTCTCCTGCTCGCCGTTCCGGGTGCCGGTCGCCCGGCTGGAGGCCGGCCGCGCGGTGCTCACCACCACCGGTTCGGACTCCCGCTGACGGTGTGACGCTCTCCGGGGCCGCCGACGCTGACGTCGGTGGCCCCGCGTGCGTCCGGGCGCGCCTTTCCGGCCCGCCGGGCGTAACCTGGGCTCCCGCGCACGTGTCGATCAGGAAGGTGACCGCATGACCAGCGTCTGGGAGAACCTGACGGTCGACGCCCAGGATCCGTCCCGGCTCGCCCACTGGTGGGCGGAGGCGCTCGGCTACCAGGTGATCAGCGACAAGCCGGACGAGGTGGAGATCCGCCGGACCGCCGACACGCTGCCCGGCATCGTCTTCGTCCCGGTCAGCGGTCCCAAGGAGGGCAAGAACCGGCTGCACATCGACCTGCGCCCGGCCGACCTGGAGGCCGAGGTGGAGCGCCTGGTCGACATGGGCGCCCGGCACGTCGACATTGGGCAGGGCGAGGTCGAGTGGACCGTGCTGGCCGATCCCGAGGGCAACGAGTTCTGCGTGTTGCGGCAGCGGGGATGACGGTTGACCGCGGGTCCCGGGCCTGACGACGCGGCGCGCCTGGTCACCGAGGCGCCCAAGGACACCGGGTACGGGCGGTCGCCGTACGAGCGGGACCGGGCCCGGGTGCTGCACTCGGCGGCGTTCCGCCGGCTCGCCGCGAAGACCCAGGTGCACACCGCGGGCACCGACGACTTCCTGCGTACCCGGCTGACCCACTCGCTGGAGGTGGCGCAGATCGCCCGGGAGATGGGTGCCCGGCTCGGCTGTGACCCGGACGTGGTGGACACCGCCGGGCTGGCGCACGACCTCGGTCACCCGCCCTTCGGGCACAACGGCGAGGACGCCCTGGACGCGCTCGCCGCCGACTGCGGCGGCTTCGAGGGCAACGCGCAGACCCTGCGGGTGCTCACCCGGCTGGAGGCCAAGGTGCTGGCACCCGACGGCGGCTCCGCCGGGCTGAACCTGACCCGCGCCTCGCTCGACGCGGTCGCCAAGTACCCCTGGGAGCGCCGGCCCGGCCGGCGCAAGTTCGGGGTGTACGCCGACGACCGACCGGTCTTCGCCTGGCTGCGCGAGGGCGCCCCGCCCGGCGACCGGCGCTGCCTGGAGGCGCAGGTGATGGACTGGGCCGACGACGTCGCGTACTCGGTGCACGACGTCGAGGACGGCATCCACGGCGGCTACGTCACCCTGCGCCCGCTTCTGGTGGACGCCGACGAGCGGCGGGCGCTCTGCGCCGACGTGGCGGCCGAGTACTCCGGGGAGGCGCCCGAGGACCTGGGCGAGGTGCTGGCCGAACTGCTCGCCGACCCGGTGCTCGCGCCGCTCGCCGCGTACGACGGCAGCCACCGGGCCCTCGCGGCTCTGAAGACCACCACCAGCGTGCTCACCGGCCGTTTCGTGTCGACCGTGGTGGCCGCCACCCAGGAGCGGCACGGCCCCGGCCCGCACCGCCGGTACGCCGCCGACCTCGTGGTGCCGCGCCGCATCCGGGCCCAGTGCGCGCTGCTCAAGGGCATCGCCCTGCGCTACGTGATGCGCCGCCCCGGGATCGGCCCCCGGTACGCGCAGCAGCGGGAGATCCTCGCCGACCTGGTCGCCGCCCTGCTCGACCGGGCCCCGGACGTGCTCGACCCGGTTTTCGCGCCGCTGTGGCGGGCCGCCCCGGACGATGCCGCCCGGCTGCGCGTGGTGGTCGACCAGGTGGCCTCGCTCACCGACCCGGCCGCCCTGGCCTGGCACGGCCGTCTCGTGGCGGGGCGCTGACCGCCCCTGCCGGGGTCGGCAGCCGGACAGCCCGGTGGGAGGGATCGGCGACTTAGGTTAGCCTAAGCAGCATGACGGAGCAGCGCCCGAAGACCCTCACCGCCGCCACGGTCGTCCGGACCGAGCGGCCCACCCCGCACCTGATCCGGCTCGTGCTCGGCGGTGCGGAGCTGGCCGGCCTGCCGGTGGGCGCCTACACCGACCACTACGTGAAGTTCGTCTTCCCGCCCGCCGGGGTGCGCTACCCGCACCCGACCGACCTGGCCACCATCAAGCGTGAGTTCCCGGCCGAGCAGT